>NZ_CP084580.1:311337-622675 GCF_021869765.1 Chryseobacterium sp. MEBOG06
CGGGATTTATTGGTAGAGCCAACTTCTTCTATCAGACACAGGCATTCAAAAAAGCTGCAGAAATTCAGGCAGGACTTAAAGTGTATTACTTCTCTAAATTTGCCTCAAGAGATTATCTTCCTGTCCTCAATGAATATATTCTTCCCGATTCAAACTCATTTTCAATCGGGGGGCAGCCTATTGCGGACCTTTATATCAATATGAAAGTGAAGAAAATGTTCTTCTTTATAGAAGGACAGCAGATAGGGACCTTTATTTCTAATAACAAAGCGTATGCATTTCCACACTACCCGGTATATGATTTCAGACTCAATATTGGTATTGTATGGTATATGTTCAACTAAAAACTGTACAAGTTGAAAACAATTAATAAATTATCATTTAACGATATAGCAAGCATACCTCAATTGGTAAAAGATTTTTTGAACCAAAAAATTGAGGGTTTTGAAAATAAAACATTTTCTTTAGATAACTTCAGCCAGCAGATACATCAAAAACAAAACTCCTTTTCACCTGAACAGAGAACCGTTTTATTTGATGTATTTGAAAAGCAGCTTTCGGATATTAAGCTGTCCTCAAAACAGAAAGAAAATCTGGAATACCTTAAACTGCCGGATACGTTTACCATTACAACAGGGCATCAGCTGAATCTGTTTTCGGGACCGGTATTCTTTGTCTATAAAATTCTTCAGACAATAAAAACCTGTACCTATCTAAAAGAAAATTTTCCGGATTTTAATTTCGTTCCAGTATATTGGATGGCATCGGAGGATCATGACTTTGCCGAGATCAATCATTTTAAAACAGAGAACAATTACTACGAGACCAACGAAAAATCAGGAGGCCCGGTGGGGAGAATAGAAATCAGCGATATCTATTTTATTTCCGAATTTGAAAAAGAATTTAAAGATTCTGTTTTCGGAACCGAATTGATCCTGATGATGAAGGAGGCCTATAAACCGGGAAATACTTTAACACAGGCTATTAAAATTCTTGTAAACCGTCTCTTTTCTGAATTTGGTCTATTGATATTAGATGGTGATTCCAAAGAACTGAAAAATCAGATCAAAGGAGTTTTTAAAGATGAACTTCTTCATTTCAGTTTAGAAAAACAATCTAAAGCTAAAGTAGATTTTCTGACCGAAAAATATGGAAAGGTTCAGGTGAACCCAAGGGAAATTAATCTTTTCTATCTTTCCGATACCAGAGACAGAATTGAATTTAATGGTCAGAAATATATCATTGTAGATAAGAATATTCAGTTTACAGAAGAGGAGATATTGTCTGAACTGGAAAATCATCCTGAAAAATTCAGTCCTAATGCATTAATGCGTCCGGTATATCAGGAAAGGGTACTTCCAAATCTTGCTTACATTGGAGGAAATGCAGAAATCATGTATTGGCTGGAACTTAAAGATTACTTTTCAACCATTAATATTCCTTTTCCTATCCTCATTCCAAGGAATTCTATGCTTTTCTTAAAAGAGAAAATACTTGGGAAAATTGAAAAGCTGGATCTTAAAATAGAAGACTTTTTTCAGAATTTCACAGTACTTACCAATCATAAAATTTTAGAAGATAATACCATTTTGAAATTATTGGATGAGAAAGAGGAGTTGCTGATGCATAATTTTGAAGAGCTAAAAACTTCTGCAGAAACTACTGAGAAATCTTTTGGAAATATGGTGAAAGCAGAAGAAGTGAGACAGCTGAAATCATTCAAAAGAATGAAAAAGCGTTTGCTTCATGCCGAAAAAATAAAACAGATTGAATTGTTGGAAAGACTTGAAAATCTGTTTTTAGATGTTCATCCCGGGAAAACATGGCAGGAAAGAGTCTATAATTTTAGTGTGTTCTTTTCAGACTATGGTTATTCGTGGCTTGAAAATTGTTTCGAAGAAATGGTGGTTCAAGATTCCAAACTAATAATTGTTGCCATTTAATTTTAAAGAAGTATTTTTGTAAATTATAATTATCGAATATGATAAAGAGGTTTTTTATTCTATCCAGTTTATTTATGGTTTTGGGAGTTTCAGCCCAGAAATCACATACGGTTGTACAAGGTGATAACCCTTACAACATTGCAAAAAAGTATGGAATAACTGTAGATGAATTGCTGAAGCTAAACCCAAAGCATAAAGATGGTAAGCTGGCTATTGGAGATGTTTTAACTGTAAAATCAGATAAAGCAGTTACTCCTGTAGTTACAAAAACAGTTGTTGCTGAAAAGGCAGCTCCCAGTACTTCCGTTGGTAAAATTGTTTTGCAGCCAAAACAAACGATCTACGGAATTACCAAGCAATACCGAATTTCTGAAACCGATCTGAGAAAACTGAATCCTGAATTGGATACTCATATGAAAATCGGGGATGAGATTACACTACCTCTTGCAAGTATCAAAAAATTCGGAGGCAGCCAGCAGCCTGTAGCAACAGAAAAACCTGTAGAGGTTCCCGTTGAGAAAGTTGTAGCAGCTACCCCTGCTGTAGAAGGAGAAACTTATGTGATCCAGGCTAAAGATAATTACTACAGAATTACAAAACAGTTTGGAATCAGCCAACAGGATCTTTACACTTTAAACCCAGGTTTGGAAGAGAAAGGATTAAAGCCTGGAGATTCCATCAGAATAAAAAAATCAAATACTGAGACCGTTACCCCTACTGATGTGCCTGCTGTAAATCCAAAAGCAAAAATGGATTCAGGAAGCGACAAATCATCTACTTCTTCCAATGTAGTTGTGGGGGATGATTACGTAACGTATACTGTTCAGCAGGGAGATACCGTTTTCTCTATTGTTAACAGATTTGGTATTTCAATCGATGAACTGATTGCTCTTAACCCGGACCTTTCACATGGTTTGAAAACCGGAATGGTTTTAAAAATCAAAAAGCAGGATCCGGCATATAGTAAGAAAAACGGAGATGCCTTAAGCGTAGTACTTATGCTACCATTTGGATATAGTACGAACGAAACACAGTACAGAGCAATGGCACTTGACTTCTTGACCGGTGCTAAACTTGCTATCGAAAGAAATGCAAGAGGCGGGCAAAAATTGGATATCAAGATTGTTGACTCTGGAAATGAAGCATCTTTCAAAAGTTCTTTAACCCAGATTAATCCCGATAATACAGATTTGATTATCGGTCCATTCTTCAAATCCAACGTCATAGACGTTCTGGACTTTACAAAAAATCAAAAAATCCCGGTTGTAGCACCATTTGCCAACACTCCGGAATTATATAACTATAATAATCTTATCATCGTTGAAACGAACAATCAGACCTATGCTGATAAGATCGTAGAAGAAGTAAAAGGAATCTATTCTAACCAGAAAATATATGTAGTGGCAGACGCTAAGAAAGAAAACGCCAATTACATCAAAGCTGGTCTTGAAAAAGCAGTGAAAAATGCTGATGTTGTAATCGTTAATTCTCCGGCTGATATTCAGCTGGACCAAAATATGATGACGGGACAGTCTGCACCGGTAATTGCCATTCTTGCGAATGATGACAATAACGCTGGAGATGCTTTTGCTACAAAAATAATTGCACTTTCGAAAGAAGTACAGGGTGTAAAAGCTTTCAGTATGTTCTATTCTCCGGTTTTCGAAAAGAGGGTAGATGATTTGAGCCAGGCAAGTTTGGTTTATCTGATGGATAGAAAAATCAATACTGATGGTAACTTTGAAAAAGAAATCTTGGCGGCATATAAGAGCAAATACTGCAAAACACCTCCTAAATATGCAATAGTAGGATTTGATGTAGTCAATGATATGCTGACCAGAGAAAATAAAAAAGGCGAAATCTTTAAGCAGATGAATAAAGTGCAGACTCAGCTTGCAACAAAATTTGAGTTTGTAAAATCAAAAGCTAACGGAGCTTATGTGAATACCGGTTACAGAGTAATTAGATTAGTACCTTAAATCATTTATAGCTTTTTCAAAGAATATTCTTAACATTATAGTTATATTTGCATAATATTTAATTCAATACATGAAAGCACTTGTATTTCCAGGGCAGGGTTCTCAGTTCGTAGGAATGGGAAAAGAACTGTATGATTCTAGAAAAGATATTAAAGATCTGATGGAATCTGCCAATGAAATTTTAGGTTTTGATATTCTTTCCATTATGTTTAGCGGAGAGGATGCTGATCTTAAAAAAACAGAGGTTACCCAGCCTTCAATATTTATACATTCAGTAGCAGCATTAAAAGCAGTAAACGGTTTAGGAGCTGAAATGGTAGCAGGACACTCTTTAGGGGAATTCTCTGCATTGGTAGCAAATGGCGTTCTATCTTTTGATGATGGACTGAAATTAGTATCCGAAAGAGCTAAGGCAATGCAGGAGGCTTGTGACGCAAATCCAAGTTCTATGGCCGCTATTTTAGGATTGGAAGATGCTAAAGTAGAAGAAATCTGTGCTCAGATTAGTGGAATCGTAGTTCCTGCTAACTATAACTGCCCGGGGCAATTGGTAATCTCAGGAGAAACACTGGCAGTAGAAGAGGCTTGTGCAAAATTGAAAGAAGCCGGAGCTAAAAGAGCACTATTATTACCTGTAAACGGAGCTTTCCATTCACCATTGATGCAGCCGGCACAAGAAAGACTGGCAGCAGCTATCGAGAAAACAAAGTTCAGAAAAGCAACTATTCCTGTATATCAGAATATCACCACTACAGCAGTAACCAATCCTGATGAGATCAAGCAGAATTTGATCGCTCAGCTTACAGGTCCCGTAAAATGGACGCAGTCTGTTCAGAATATGATTAAGGATGGTGGCTCAAACTTCATTGAAGTAGGACCGGGAAAAACCCTTCAGGGATTGATCAAAAAAATTGACGGATCAGTAGAAGTTGCTTCTGCAATCTAATAAAAAAATATGAACGCGATCTTTTCACCGGGCAAGCTTATGCTTACTTCAGAATATTTCGCAATCGACGGAGCTCTTGTCTTAGCGGTGCCAACCAAGCTGGGACAAGAGTTTTTTTTTGAAGAAAGAAACGATGAAAAATCCCTTATCTTCTGGGAAGCATATCATCAAAATACACTATGGTTAACGGCTGTCATCGATTACAAAGAATGGCAGATCCTGGAAACCAATATACCATCAAGCGCTGAATTTATTGTAAGGACATTAAAGAATGTTCAGCAGCTTTCTCACAGTAAATTCAAAAATAACTTTAGTTACCATTTAAGAACAAACCTGCAGTTTCCTGCAGACTACGGTTTTGGAAGCAGTTCTACTTTAATGAACAATCTTTCTGAGTGGGCAGATATTGATCCCTTCCACCTTAATACTATAAGCCTTGGAGGGAGTGGATATGATATTGCCGTTGCAAAAGAAAAATCAGCAGTGCTTTTCCGTAATAAACCTGAAATAAAATACGAGAAGATAGATTTTAACCCTTCCTTTAAAAATGAACTGATTTTTATTCATTTAAATCAGAAGCAGGATAGCAGAGAAGGAATTAACTTTTACAAGTCAAAAAAGAAGTCTCCGGAATTGATTGCCGAATTTTCAGATATCACAAAGAAAATTTTGTTATGCAATGAATTGGAAAGTTTTTCTGAATTAATTTTGATTCATGAGCGAAAAATTGCTGATTTTCTTGATATTTCCACAGTTAAAGAAAAGGTATTTCCTGATTGCCCGTCTTTTGTCAAAAGTTTGGGTGCATGGGGTGGCGATTTTGTAATGAGTGCCAAATTTGGGGGCTATAAAGACTATTTTTTGGAGAAAGGTTTTGCAACTATTTTTGAATGGAAAAATATAATTGATTTATAATCAATATTTTACAGCCCTGTTTTTTTATTTGTCATTCTGACTTATATCAGTATATTTAAACCACCTTTAACAAATAATTAATATTATTTTTGTTGAAGTCAATAAAGAAATAGAAAATATAAGTAAAATGAAAAACACTAAAATCATCCAGGATTTAGAGAAATTAGGGATTAAAGGAAACTATGAAGTAGTGTATAACCCTTCTTACGAAGAATTGTACCAGGCTGAAGTTTCTCCTGAAAATCAAGGATTTGAGAAAGCTGAGCTTACAGAATCTGGCGCGGTATCAGTAAAAACAGGAATTTTCACAGGTCGTTCACCTAAAGACAGATATATTGTTCAGGATGATGTTACAAGAGATACAATTTTCTGGGATGGTAAAGTAAACTTACCTACCACAGCGGAAATTTTCGGGTCTTGTAAAGAACTAGTGCTGAATCAGCTTGCTGAAGCTAAGAAAATTTATGTTGTAGATGCTTTCTGTGGAACCAATGCAGATACAAGACTTAAAGTAAGATTTATTGTTGAAGTAGCATGGCAGGCACATTTTGTGACTAATATGTTTATTCGCCCTTCTCATTATGAGCTTGAAAACTTTGGTGAGCCGGATTTCACAGTAATCAACGGGTCTAAAACTATCAACCCGAACTGGGAAGCTCAGGGGTTGAATTCCGAAAACTTTATCATGTTTAACCTTACTGAAAAACTACAGATTATTGGTGGTACCTGGTATGGAGGTGAAATGAAGAAAGGAATGTTTGCAATGATGAACTATTACCTTCCGTTAAAAGGTATGGCCTCAATGCACTGCTCTGCAAACGTTGGAGAAAAAGGAGATGTAGCTTTATTCTTTGGTCTTTCCGGAACAGGAAAAACTACTTTATCTGCAGATCCTAAAAGATACCTTATCGGTGATGACGAACACGGATGGGATAATAACGGAGTATTCAACTATGAAGGAGGATGCTACGCTAAAGTAATTGATTTATCAGAAGAAAAAGAACCGGATATCTTCAGAGCCATCAAAAGAGATGCACTTCTTGAAAACGTTGTTGTTAACAATGGAGTAGCAGATTATACAGACGGTTCAATCACGGAAAATACAAGGGTTTCTTATCCTATTTATCATATCAATAAAATTGTACTGCCTTCTAAAGCAGGTCATGCTAAGAAGATTGTTTACCTTTCAGCAGATGCATTCGGAGTACTTCCTCCGGTTTCTATCCTTAATGAAGATCAGGCACAGTATCACTTCCTTTGTGGCTATACGTCTAAATTAGCGGGTACTGAAAGAGGGATTACTGAACCTCAGCCATCTTTCTCACCTGCATTTGGAGAAGCTTTCCTTACACTACACCCAACAATGTATTCTAAAACATTGATCGGTAAAATGCAGGAGCACGGAGCTAAAGCATATTTAGTAAATACAGGTTGGAACGGAACGGGTAAGAGAATTTCGCTGAAAGATACAAGAGCAATTATTGATACAATCATTGATGGTTCTATTGATAATGCTCCTAAAACTCAGGTTCCGATTATGAATCTTGAAATTCCTACTGAACTTCCAAACGTTTCTGCAGGTATTTTAGATCCTAGAGATACTTATGAGATGGCTTCAGAGTGGGAAGAAAAAGCTAGAGATCTGGCTTCAAGATATATCAAGAACTTTGAGCAGTACTGTGATACTGAGGCAGGAAGAAAATTGATCGCTTCAGGACCTCAATTGCAGGAACAGACTACTTAATAAAATTCCTTATAATACATACAAAAGCCTCATCACTGATGAGGCTTTTTTAATATTTCTGGCAATGTTCAATCAGTTTGTTCTGGTCATCCAGTTTTTTTATTGTTGATTTGATTGATTCTTCACTCAGGTTTTTGATGATGATAAAATGGCTGGCGGAGAAATAATAATCATTGTCCAGGATCTCATCTACATATTTCGGAGTGGTAAAAGTCAACCAATATTTTTCTTTATCTGTGAACTCTATGGTCACTTCTATCTCATCAGATTCAGCGTTGTCTATCTTGTCATCAATATGGATAGAAAGAATTTCAGGTTCTTTATTAAGACTAAAGTAGTATTTTGAATACCACTTCAATTTATTTTCATCATTAAAAACCCTAATATTCTCATCATTTATTTTCTGAATAACATAGGATTTTCTTTTTGTTAATTGATTAGAATAGACGCCGACAGAATTACAGAAAATTTCATCTTTTACTTTCATGGATTATTGTATTACTGATACATAAATATCTGAGTAGACTCTTGCTAAAATGAACTCTATAAATTATTGCAGACTTAATAAAGCCAGCCTGTACCCATCCATTCCAAATCCTGATAATACAGAATCTGTGCAGGCTGCCGTTACAGATTTCTGTCTGAATTCTTCTCTTTTGTAAATATTGCTGATGTGAACTTCTACTTTACGCTTTTGAATATTCTTTAAACAATCTGCTATAGCATATGAATAGTGAGTGAAAGCACCGGGATTGATAACAACCGCTTCAAAATCATCTTCCTGAAGCCTGTTGATAAGCTCGCCCTCAATATTGGATTGATAATATTTCAATTCATGAGAAGGAAATTCTGATTTTAGATTTTCCAAGTAGCTTTCCATAGAAACTGTTCCGTAGATTTCCGGTTCTCTGGTTCCTAAAAGATTAAGATTAGGTCCATTTATAATTAAAACTTTCATTCTATAAAATTAAAAAGTTTTTTCAATTAAAGATTAAAAATTTCTTATAAGCTTCATTTTTATTTCTTGAAATATTAATAATGATATTTATCATATTTATTAAAATCGTAATTCGTTAAATGTTCTGTTTTAGTGAGTTTTATAAAATCTTATGTTAATTTTTGAAAAATTATCATGAAAATTTAATAAGTCTACTTGTTTTGTAGACTAAAAGTTTATAGCTTTGCAACCATATTTCGATCGGCTTATAAAGAAAGATGGAGGGAACTGACCCTGCGAAATCTTGACAACCTGCTATACGTAAGGTGTTACATTCAGCCTATAAAGGAAAAATAAGCATTTGGTTTATCGTATTTATCGATGCCCTTTGCTGTCTTTTCTGCAAGGGGTTAATTTTTAATATTTGATAAACAAAATTGATTATGATTAATAAAACTTTATTTAATTCTAAAATTTGGATACCGCCAGTAGCTGTATTTTTCTTAGGAATTGCAAGTGTAAGCGGGCAGACTTCCAGGTTGAAAAAAGATACGCTCCGTGAAAAGGAGATTGATGAAGTAGTTGTAGTAGCATACGGAAAGGCTAAAAGAAACAGCTATACAGGTTCAGTAGCAACTATTTCCAGTGATAAAATTAACAATAGACCTGTAACCAATATTACCAAAGCTCTGGAAGGACAGGTAGCGGGGGTTCAGGCAACAAGTGCTTCAGGGCAGCCAGGGGCTATTTCTACAATCAGAATCAGAGGAATTGGATCAATCAGTGCTTCCAGTGATCCACTTTATGTAGTGGATGGAATTCCTTTTGATGGAAACCTAAACTCTATAAGTCCAAGTGATATTGAATCCATAAGTGTTTTAAAAGATGCTACAGCAAGTGCTTTGTACGGATCCAGAGGAGCAAACGGAATCATTATCATTACTACGAAATCCGGGAAAAAAGGCGAAGCTAAAATTAACTTTAATATAAGCCAGGGGTTCTCCGGAAGAGCAGTAAAAGATTATGAGCAGGTGAATACGGATCAGTATTTTCAATTATACTGGGAAGCTTTGAGAAACGGATATCAATCCGGTAAAATATCTTCACAGCAGGCCGGCCAGATGGCAACTGATAATCTTGTTTCAACCCTTGGGATTAACCCTTACGGAGCAAGTTATCCGAAACCGGTAGGGACGGACGGGAAACTTTTGCCGGGAGCATCACCTCTATGGAATGATAACTGGAGAGATATACTGCAAAGAGTAGCTTCCAGAAACCAGGTAGATCTGGATATTAGCGGTGGAAGTGAAAAAAGCAATTATTTCTTTTCCCTCGGATATCTGGATGATAAAGGAATGGCTATTGAATCAGGATTTAAAAGGTATAATACAAGATTAAAGATTAATTCTGAAGTGAAAAAATGGCTGAATGTTGGGGTGAACTTAAGTTACACAAACAGTGTTCAGCAGGCTCCTACCTCTTCAGATTCCAAGGCAAGTAATATTATCAATGCGGCACGGTTCATTCCTTCATTCTATCCTTATTATGAAAGAAATGCAGATGGTTCATATGTTGTAGATGCAGCGGGAAACAGAATTTATGATTTTGGAAAATACAGACCAACCAATGCTCTTCAGAATCAGAATGCTGCAGCAACTTTACCGTTGGATAAAAACGAAAATCAGGAAGATAATTTTTCTGGTAAAGGATTCCTTGATTTTACATTCTTACCTGAGCTAAAGTTCAAGACCAGTTTTTCTGTTGATCTGGTTAATTATAATGGACATTATTACTCAAACCCGCTTCTTGGACAGGGAGCTGAGATCGGAGGCTCGGTAACGAGAACCAATAGCAGAACACTTTCTTATACAACGAGTAATATTCTGACTTTTGATAAAAAATTTGGAAAACACCATGTGAATGCTTTGGCAGGACATGAGTTCTACAAATACGATTACCAGACCATATCCGGTACCAGAAGCCAGTTTTCTCTGCCTTACTATTATGAGCCGGATGCGGCTTCTTTATTGGGAAGTTTCAGTGGAAACAGTAATAAATTAAGTTTATTGAGTTTCCTTGGAAAAGTAGAGTATGACTATAACAATACCTATTTCCTATCTGCTTCCGGAAGGGCGGACAGTTCTTCGAGATTCTCGCCGGATAACAGATGGGGGAGGTTCTGGTCTGTTGGAGGTTCATGGAAGATCTCAAATGAAGAATTTATCAAAAACCTGAACACCTTCAATCAGTTGACATTACGTGCAAGTTACGGTGGTCAGGGGAATGATAAGTTACTGCGTCCGAATGGGCAGCCTCTTTATTATGCCTATCAGGAACTGTACAGGTTCATCAGCCTTGGAGGAGAACCGGGAACAACTCTGGAGAAAACATCTACAAAGAACGTGAAGTGGGAAACCAACCTTAATTTAAATGTAGGGTTAGAGTTTGCCGTTCTGAATAACAGAGTTAAAGGAAATATTGAATACTTCGAGCGAAAAAGCCAGGATCTGTTGTTTAATATGCCTGTTGCACCATCATTGGGGATCAGCGATTATCCGGCAAATATTGGGACAATTAAAAATTCCGGATTCGAGTTCTCGTTATTTACTACCCCGATCAGGAATGATAATTTCCAGTGGAATGTAGATATAAACCTAAGTACTTTAAATAATAAAGTGACCAAGTTACCGGCAGGATCTCTTGTTGTAGGAACTAAACTTTTACGCGAAGGTGGTTCTGTATATGATTTCTTTATTCCGGAATGGGCAGGAGTAGATCCTAGCAACGGAAAGCCTCTATGGAAAACGATTTCTACAGATGCTAACGGAAATTCTGTGGAAGGAACAACATCAGAGTATTCAAAAGCAACAAAAATAATACAGGGTTCTGCGCTGCCTAAGCTGACTGGGGGAATCAGTACTAGTATCACTTATAAGAATTTTGATTTTTCAGGGTTACTGACATTTAAAATAGGAGGGAAGATTCTCGATACCGATTATACTTCAATCATGCATAACGGAAGTGCCGGAGGACGTGCATGGAGTGCAGAAATGCTGAACAGGTGGACACCGGAAAATCCTAATACAGATGTGCCGGGATTGAGCACAACAACGAATAACTGGACGTCAACATCTTCGAGATTCTTATACTCAGGAACGTATGCAAGACTTAAAAATGTAAGCTTAGGATATACGCTTCCTGGTGATTATTTTGAAAAAATAGGACTTAAAAAGTTCAGAATTTATATTCAGGCGGAAAATCTTCTGACCTTCTATAAACATAAAGGAATGGATCCTGAGCAGGCACTGGACGGAACTACTTATTACAGATATCCTGCAATGAGAACGATCACTTTCGGTCTTCAGGCAACTCTTTAACTTTTAAAATTGAAACAATGAAACAATTAAAATATTTATCATTTGCTCTTGTCGGATTATGGTCGCTTACAAGTTGTGAAAATGATTTGGATACTGCTCCAACTGATCAGGCTAACAGTGTAGAAGTTTTTAAAACAGCAGAAAGTGCTGAAACAGTAGTGAACGGTACCTGGGCAAAATTTAATAACGACGGAACTACCTATGCTAACATTGGTTATTCAACTGTTTTAAGAGCAAGTGATGCCATGGGAAGTGATGTAGCGGTATTGACCAACAAATATGGATTTGCTTCTACCTATGCTTTTACAGAAATGGTGAACAGTACGGCGAGCCGACCGCTATTCATCTGGACAATGCTGTATTCCACAATTAATAATATGAACAATGTTATTGCAAGAATCGACGGTACGGAAGGAAGCCAGGATAAAAAGGATCAGGTAAAAGGCCAGGCAAAAGCATTACGCGCTTTCTGTTATCTGAATCTGGCGAGTTTTTACCAGTTCAGCTATCTGAAAGATAAAACAGCTTTAACGGCTCCGATTTATACGGAACCATCTACTACCGGTACCATAGGAAAGAAAAGAGCCAGTCTTGAAGAAATTTATGTATTGGTTAAAAGTGATCTTACAGAGGCAGATAACCTGTTGAAAAATTATACAAGAAACAATAAAGATAAAATTAACAGCTCTGTTGTGAACGGTCTTTTGGCAAGAACTTATCTGAATACCGGTGAATGGAGCAAAGCTTCAGCAGCCGCAAAAATTGCAAGACAAGGCTTTCCACTGATGGCTCCTGAAAAATATAAAGACGGATTCAATGATATCAACAATGCAGAATGGATCTGGGGACATGGGCAGACGCAGGAACAATCTGATGCAAGTTATGCATTCCATTATCTGGATGTGTCTTCATCGGGAAGTTATTATTACAGCTTTATGGCCGATCCTTACTTTAAAGATCTGTTTGATGCCAATGATATCAGATCCCAGTTATTTTCATGGGATGGCCTTAAAGGAAGGGAAGGGCTGCTGAGGTATGCTAAATTTAAATTTAAATCCACCCTTATTGCAGATATTGTATACATGAGAGCTGCAGAAATGTATCTGATCGAAGCTGAAGCCGAGGCCAGAAACGGAAATGTATCTCAGGCAGTAGTTGTTCTGAATCAGTTGAAATCAGCAAGAAATGCCAATATTTATAATGGTTCACTAGCACAGAATGCAGTAGTAGATGCAGTTCTGATCGAAAGAAGAAAAGAATTATTCGGAGAAGGTTTCTCCCTTTCAGATATTATCAGAACTCAGGGGACAGTGGTAAGAAAACCGTTTGTAGATGCTGATGGTAAACCGATAAAAGTTCAGATAACGACACCGGATGGTACCGTGAAAACTGTAGATGGCAAGGGGCATTCTGTTCTTGATTTTCCGGATAAATCTGCTTTCACGCCCAACAGCAATTATTATTTATTCAGTATTCCACAGAGAGAATCTGAGAATAACCCTAATTTATAATACATCATCCAAATAATTAGATTTGATTTTTAGCCACTGCTTTTGCAGTGGTTTTTTCAATATAGGTATTATGAGATTTGAGAAAAAGTAATACAAATACCACTCTCGTCAAATAATCCATTTTCTGAAACAATAAAATCAAATTTTTTATCCGGAAACAAATAATAAAGTCTCATTTTCCAAAATTCCAGAATATATGATCCTATTTTCTTCTGAGTTTCTGGCTCATGAGATTGTAGGTCTTCCGAAAAATAAAAAAGATCCGAGAGGGAAATGTTATTGATGTATCTTTCTTTTCCCTGTGGTGTATTATCAAATCTATTTTCATCATCATGACTGTAACCATTAAAATTTGAAAGTAGGTAGATGTTGCCATTGATTTGAATAAAAATCAGGGCTCACAGCCTTCATTAAAAATAATATTTGTTCGATTGAGAAAGTATTATATCCAATATAGGATAGCTCAAAGCTTAAATCACTTTTTGCTACAATCCCAGGATGTGTTTTCGGCATTTAAAATCTTAATTAATAGGTTTCCTGGATCTATAATAAACTAATGAATCAAAAGTGTGCATGAATTTTTTGAAATTTCTGGTTTTTACGGTATCTATATTCTCTTTTTCGTCAAGAAAATAGCGATAGTTTATTGAAAGAGATCTTTCATTTGTTCTCATTACAATAGTATCTCCAGGGGTAATGGAGTTTGCTTTTATCCCTATCTTTGTGTTATTATTAATAAGATAGATTTTATTTTTGTCAAAACTTTCTCTTAAAAAAGCCCAATCCTTATCTGTTAGTTTAAACCTGAGTGTGTCGGAAGTGTCAGACTCAGTCATAAGGTTTGTTGTATAAATATCGGTTCCGTTTATTGTAGAAAGATTTCTGCTGAATGTTTTAATTGAAATGTCTTTGGCCAGTACTTCTTTTTGTTCACAGGATAATACGGTGAAACAAAAGATGAAGAATAGAATTTTTTTTGGAGTAAATAAGTTCATTCGAATATTTATAGCTGTGATTTGAAATAAAAATAACGGTTTGTTCCAAATAAAATTGCTGTCGAAACATTGAAGAATCATCTAAGTTCTATTTTAAAACCACTTTGATCATATTAGACTTGATGGACTGAGTGTATAAGGACATTTGATTTTCAAAATTTACCAGCTTTTCACTGATGATTTTTGCGTCATACCTTAGCTTAAACTGTACTTTTTTCCCCTCGTATTTATTATGAAATAGATAATAATTGTCATTTTTCTCATAAACTGATTGGTGTTTTTTTAGAAAAATGAGCAAAGGAAAAGTAAACTCATGGGATTCATTCGGGTTTAAAATGAAAAAGTCTTTTTTTACTTTTTGATAATCAATTGGACTTTCGTGGTTTTGAGCCACTGTAATATTTTGTATATCGTATTTCCTTTTTTCCAATAAAGCAATACTGTCAAAATCATAAGCTTTATTAAGCGGTGTATTGGTTATCGTATTATACTGGTATAATGCAACTTCTTCCTTGCATTTATTTGTAAATCTTATATTTAAACTGTCATTTTTAGCCTGGTTAATTGTCATACTAATACAGCTTTCCTGAGATAAGATAACTGTAAACTGAAAAAGGCATAATAACAATAGTGCTTTTCTTAACTTCATTTCTTCGATAAAATTCCTATCCATTCTTGTCTGTAGGCAATATAAGAAGTTTTAGTGTATTAGAGTATATTTTATATTTATTAACTGTTTGAAAAACGGGAATTCTTCACCTTCTCATAGATAATTTGAATTAATTAACTTTGAGTAACATTTTTATATTCATCAATAATTTTCCAATGATTATTAATTTTCTCAAGCTTATATAATATGGTTGATTCATAGAAATTAATTTTATTAGTATAGTAACGTGATACAACTACATAGATGTATTTTCCGTCATTACTATAAATAGGAAAAGATATCTGACTTTTATACATCTCTTTTTTAATTTTGATTCCATGTAATTTATCTAAATCAATTTTTCCATTACAAAATACATCATTTTTAAGATTTATATTTAATGTTTTTTTTTCTAAATCAGTTAAATGCAAATCTTTAAAGCAAAAAGGTTCATCTTGCAAACAAGTTATCTCAATTTTATTAGTTTGAATAAAATCATTTAGAATTTCATATTCTTTACTGTTCTTTTTACAAGAACTTACTATTAATAAAAGACATATAGTCAGAATCGTCTTTGTTACTAACTTCATAATAATTGTTATTTAAAGTTTATATTTATCTTTTTATCCGTACCTATTAAAAGTTTTTTAATCGCTTCATTAAAATCATGATACCACATAGTATTAAAAACTCTATCTGGAATATGTTTAATCATATTCTGCCATCCATTATTATTAAGGAAATTGGTACCGCTTTCTTCAATATAGTAATGCCCGACATTATTAAGCCTGTTTTTATATTTAAAAGCAGGTTCGTCACTTTTAAATGAAATTGATTTTCCGCTAGCATCTGCAAAAGCTGACCAATCTAACCTAACATGATTTAATTCATGCTGAAGAACATAGGATAGTTGTTCTCTACTACTGAAAGCTTGATTAGAAAGGTAGATTTTAGATTTTATTTTTCCTGAAATAAAATCTTTTTTTGTTGTTGTCACTCCTAATGCTTCTATCTTTTCACCATTTTTAGAATAATATTCTATAAATCCTGTTTCCGAATTCATAGTTCCTCCCGGATTAGCTCTGTTATAAATATCACCGGAAGACAATCCACTTTGGTGCTCAAACTGAGATTTATAAAGCTCTCTTGCATAACTTCTATTACCAACAGGCGTTCCATCAGATAGAATATTCTCGTCTGATGCTTCCATATATGATGTTGTGGATTGGTTTGTTATAAAATAATTAACAGTATAACTTACAGCAGCCACACCGCCACTGATTACAGCCCCTTTCAATACTCCTTCAAGGAAGTTCTGTCCGGTAAGCAAAGCTGTTACCCCACCTGTTCCTGCTCCTACAAAAGCACTGCTTCCTACAGCCCCCCAGAAGCCACTGGCGCTGAATACCTGTCCCAGCCCGCCGGAGACACCTCCTGTGACTGCACCCATTAACAGAGCATTGGCAAAACCATTCCATTACCAGCTATTCATGACCAGTGCCTGTTTTGCATACATCCCTGCACTGATCAATGTTCCTACTACTGCTCCCCAAATGACCAGAGCAATATACGTTAGGAAAAATCCTGATACCTAGATAAATTACTCATTTTATGCTAACAGATATTAACATCATTTTTTGATCTTTAAAATAACCTCACGTGGATATTGAATTTGAATAAGTTTATCATTATTTGAATTATTTTTTGCTAAGAAATATATCATGTAATCTCCTATATCAGATTTTTTACAATCTATATAAAGTTCTTTTATAAACTTTTCTTTGAATCCTATTTTAATAGGAATACTTTCTTCATTTCTTTGCATTGTAAAATCTGTGCTGATATTTTTAATATTAGAGCCCTTTTTAATATATGAAATTGATTTGGAGATATGAACATAGGGGGTATATGGCTTTATTACATCATCATCTTTATTTATTTTATTATTATTTTCTATCAAAACAAAGTTCAATTTTGGAAGCGTAAAAACAATAGAATCTTTTCCTACGTTTAATATGGATAAATTTATTGCTTTTTTATCAGTACTATAATTTAAATCTATAATAAGATCTTCTTGATTCCCAATATATTTTTTTTCCAATGTAATGGCCTTGCACTCATTCTTATTTGTACAAGAACAAATTCCAAGTGCGATAATTAGTAATATAAATATTATTTTCATTTCATTATTCGATTAAAAACGGGTAGTAAAAATTTCTTAAGTAAACTGAAACAGGGAAGTTTACCATCATATCCTGGTAAAGATTAATCCATGTAGTTTCCTGTTTTTGGGGGAGCTTACACTTCCATAAATAGCTCCGAATACAATAGTTCATACTACCTTTGTTCTCGATTAGCTAACATACTTTTTATAGATTACTAATAAAGCAATTAAGAGTATGACACCCAGGAAAAAGTATAAAATATTTAATCGATATCTTTTTACCTCCTCTTTTGTATAAGATAAGCTTTCTATCTTTTTCCTTGGGAAAATTAACTTCAGAGGCTGCGCTAATAAAAAGAAAATTAATAAAGTAAATAATAAAAATATTATTATTCGCAATATCTCCATTTCTAAATAGGGGTTAATAAATACCTGGACAAAGGCTCCCGAAAAAAGCATTATAGGAATATTATAGGGGAGACTAAAAACTAATATCGTCCAATTATACTGTCCCTTTGTTAACCAAACTTTTTCATAATATTTTTTCAAGCTCCAAAATAAATAAGTAAGTGTTTTCATAGATTATGGTTTTGCCAGTTGTGTCTGGATATGGTTATAGGTATATTGAAAGTTGTTAAAGAATGCTTTTCCTACAGAATAGCCTACTTGATTATCAATTATATTACCCACATAGTTATAAACCTTGCCACTAACTCCTGTTGCATCTAAAAACCCTAAAGCTAAACTAGCCGCCGGTGAAAAGATAATTGAAGCTGTGCTTATTACAAAATTAAGAAGATTTGCCGTAGTAGGATTAATAGAATATTGATAAAGTGCTACTCCTGCACCTAACACAGCAATTCCTTGTCCAAACCTAGCCAACCCTTTCAAATAGCCTCCAAAAGCGGTAAGATCTCCTTTTACTAATTGCATGATCGCTAATTTGGTGTTGGTTGATATTCCTAAACCACCTAATGCCTTTCCTATTTTATCCATAACCCCGTCACCGTCTGAAGCGTTTACGTTTTTTCTTGGAATCTTATAATTTGCTTTCTTATTTTTTTCTGTATCGAACGGGTTATCTGTTTTATGTTCCAAATGATTAAAAGCCATCACAAAAAATCCGCTCATAGCACCCTCCCAGAAGTTTCCTCCTGCTAATACACTACCTACACCTCCAGAGGTCATACCTGTTAAAATTTTGCCCGTATCACTTGCGAAAAATCCGCCTTTAACACCGTTCAGCAAATCACCGCTTAAACTTGCAAATGCTCCACTTGCAGCACCACTCCAAAAACTACCTCCTGTAACGGAAGAAAGTACACCCATGCTTACAGCATGTAATCCCGCTCTTGCAAGCGTAACGCCTGTTGTTCCTAAAGAATTGGCAATACTAGCGACCTGAAACAATGTTCCTATCCCAAAAGACAGTGCTCCGCTTACCATTCCGGTAATCGCTGCTGAAGAAATAGACCTAAAAAATCCGCTAACCGTCCAATTTCCTTTTATTAATGCTATGGTAGTATAGGTAGCAGCGGTTATTGCAATTGCAGCGAAGGCCGCTTTAGCCATCACCGCTATCAAGGCAACAATAGCAAATTCTCCACTCGGGTCATTATACATCAAAGGATTGTTCAGAACATAGCCATATTTATTATAATTCTGCGTATTTGTAGGGTCCTGGATGTTCTCATCTGCATTTAAGAATCTCCTTAATAAAGGATCATACAATCTACCGTTCATATGGATGATTCCTACCTTTGTAAGATGCTCATGGCTAAAGATGCTTCTTGTATAATCCTTATATAAAAATTTGTAAAAACCATTTCTATTAAGGCAAAATAATTTTATCTGGGTAAAATTTTATACTTCCGGTAAAATATGTATAATTGCCACATGTTTGATCCTTCAGTTTCATAAGCTTCTCCTTTCGTTTATCATTTACTGAAATATTTAAATTATGTATAACAGTTTTAAAATTGTCATCTTTTAAAAGAATTGTTCGCCCAGATTTATATCCAACTAATTTATAATAATACTTTCTACTACTTTTTTTATCAATAAATTTTGGATAATTAGTATTTAAGGTATGGTGGTCTTCTATTCCTTCACATTTTAAAGCAATATACTTTTTAATATCACTACTATCTTTTTTCATAATTAGTAATGTAAGTGGCCCAAAATATTCAGGACCAATTTCATTGAATTCATCTTCATAAAAAAAGTTTTCCAATGTAGGGATTTCTATTAAAAAATCTTTTTCTGTTGTATTTTCAATTTTTAAAATCAAAATAGAATCTTTTTTATTTATTGAAGCATAAATTTTTAAGTCTTTTTTTTCACACGATATAAGTATAGAGGTGAAAATAAAAAGTAACAATGGTGCTATATACTTTTTCATAAGTTAATATTTAAAAGGTTTAATCAAAGGAATAAGTAACTTATCTAATAGAGGATTTGATTCCGGAATCTCCCAAGATTTTATAACTTGCATCCAGTCTGACTTTTGTAGCCATGTATTTGTATCAAATAGCTTTAGAGACATTTTTCTTATTGATATATGCCCTAAATCATCAAAGAATTTAGCAAATCTACCTTTTCCCTCAAAAAAAGAACTTGCTAACACGGAAAGATTTGAGTTTCCTAAAATAACATGTCCGGTTTCATGTGTAACAACTTCCGTTAATAAACCTTTGGATGCAAATGCTGCCTTTGAGATATAAATGTCGTTGCCTAAAGTTACTCCCAGTACATTTGAAGTTTCCGGTACGCTTCCCAGTCCAATTTTGTTCCAAAAGCTCAATCTATAAAAACTCCCATCTTTTGCTATACCGTAACCACTTGGATTTTTCAAGTAATAATATTCTACACCATACTTTCTTAAACTACCATATCCCTTTTCAAATTCTTTCATTGTACCATAAGAATACTTTTGCGTATCTTCAGGACTTGATACTGTAGGGCTAAAAATATCTTCTCTTTTTACTTCGCTTACAATTTGATTTCCATTAGGTCTATTAAAGAGTTGGTTAATACCCTGTCCTAGTGCTGTGACCACCCCTCCAATCACAGCCCCTTTCAGTACTCCTTCAAGGAAGTTTTGTCCGGTAAGTAAAGCTGTAACACCTCCTGTTCCTGCTCCTGCGAAAGCACTGCTTCCTACAGATCCCCAGAAACCGCTGGCACTAAAAACCTGTCCTAATCCACCGGAGATTCCTCCTGTGACAGAACCCATTAACAGAGGGCATTGATAAAGGCGCTTGTAAGCTATTTTTTGTACTTGTTTTTAAGTAATTCTATTTCTTTTTTCATTTTATATTTCCATTTTTTACCATTTCTTTTTTCTAAAAAACTTTCCGTATATTCTTCATATCTATTATTTAATTCAATTGAAATATCATCAATAGCTCCTCCTTTATTAATATATATAACCCCATAGGTTTTTGTTAAACTATCAATTTCTTTACCTATTTTTTGGTGATCCCTGTACAAATTATCAAAAATAAAATCTCCTCCGAAATAATAACACTTGATAAGATCTGTCTTCATGTCAGATTCTGCACGTTGCTTTGTTTTTACAAGTAAATATTCATATTCATTTTTTTTTTCAAAATATTGCTTTGAACTTCCTATAAAATTTATGATTATAAAAACTAAGTTCATGCTTATAAAAACTAAAAAAAATTTATATCCATATCTTTTATTTCTAAAAGGTATGGCAGCCATAAAAGTGGATAATAGGAATATTGCAATCAAGCAATATAGAAATATTTTCATGTCAAAATCAAAACTTATTAAATCAGCTCTTAGTTTTGATGGGTAATTTGCAGAATATGTATTGAAAAAATATGAAATTATTAATAATATAATTATTAATAATAGACTTAACACTCTTCTTAATACCATTATTTAAAAAGTTTTAAATTACTAATCTTAGATAAAGCAGGCTTCCAATCAAATGCACTCGGAAATTTACCCCCATAGTTTAAAAACATTTGAAGTTCACTTTGTTGATACCATGAATCTCCAAAAATCGTTGAAACTCCTAAAGAAAATTGATGTGCTGAAGCCTCTGTATAAGTGTGGAATGCTTCTTGGGAATATCTAGCCGCCAAACCGATATATCTATGAAAGCCATGAATATATTCATGTCCCATGACAGGCTTTCTTCACTCCATCAGTATATCTTCCTAATACAGGAGAAATGTATGTAACAGATTCTGGTTTTTTATTAAATAAAGTACTTAGCCAAGAACGTGATTTTCCGACGTTAAAGCCTAAAATATATCCTGTATCTCTTATATCATTCGATTGAATATGACCATTACTATTGAAATTGTAGTTGTACGCATATAAATCAGCATTGGTAGCTAACTTCATTTCATTATTTATATTAGATGCTGATGTTTCATAATCTTCTACTAAATTATCAAAGTCACTTCTGACTTGTAATGTACTAGTATAATCTTCTCCTGTTGCAGTAATATCAAATCCTAGGTTTTTAAGATCTTCTAAAGTTGTAAGTGCAGGTCTCTTATTCAAGAAATACTGAAATGTTGAAGATACTAAACTTGTAACTACGGCCACACCACCACCAATGACAGTCCCTTTCAGTACACCTTCAAGGAAATCCTGTCCTTGTATTAAAGACAATACACCCTGTGCCATAGCGTGTGCAGCTCCCTGTACTAAAATAGTTCCAAACTTTCCAATTTCGTTGGCAATTTGGGTAGCACTATCAAGCCCAAGAAGTGTTGCTACTCATCAGAATAATTAGTTTTAATAAAGACTAATTGTACTTGATTACTACAAATTTTTCTGTTATAAATATTCTCTTTTTTTAGATAATCTCTGACTTGAGGATTAATATTTTCGTTAAGACATATCTTTAAATTGTATTTCTTATCCTTTTTCAAAATATAACCTTCTATTTCTGAAAAATCATAAAAACGAGGTTCATTTTCAAAATCAATTCTTGTTGAAAACTTCATAGAATCATTTCTTTTGATAGTTTTAATATATCTTCTTAAAAGAGAAAGATCAATATTATTGATGTTACTCAAACTTTCTATTTCTTTATATTCTTCTTTTATAGAAGCTAAACTATCTAAAATTTTTCCTTTATAATTCACCCTAAATAAACCAGGAATTACAATATTTTTGTTGTTGTATATATTTATTTTAGGGTTAAACCATGTATTTATAAAAAGACTATCTTTTTCACGTTGAAAAAAATCAGGATTACATAAAATTCGTATGTCATTATCTGTTTTGTTTACAATATAATAACTTACAATATCTTGGTTATAAGAAATATTCTTATTCAACCTAATGTAGATATTTTCTTTTTCATCAGTTTTCTTTAGATTATAACAATTACAAAGTAAAAACAGAAAAAGTAATAATAATGAGTTATTTATATTGCCAGCCATATTTTTGATTTAATGATTTTAATGCATCTCCTGTACCAAAAGTAAATCTACTATTTAATAATACAGTACCGATTTCTTTATGTATTAAAAAATGTTCATAGTCACTCCGTTTTTGACCAGAGTATTTGAGAAGTTTTTGGAATCCTGGATTCCAATAAAATACTAAATGTTTTAGCTCATGGAAAATAACTGTTCCCAAAGACATATTACTTGCTGTTGATAAGCTATTTCTAGCTAAATAAATATCTCCGGTTTTTACATTTGTTGCTCCATGATAGCTATCTGCATTTGTGAATCCTGCAATCTTTCCTCTTCCGCCTGCTAAATCTCTTTGATTTTTAAGTATTGCCACTTTTTCCATCATGGTTTGAGCATATTCTTTTGTAGCTACTGGCTTAGCCCAAGGATCATAACCTGCTTGTTCAAGTTGGCTCTCCAGTATATATTTACCTTGAGAATCTAATTCTGTTACTAATTTATTACTCGTATCCATCTGATGCATAACATGGTTCAACCCGGCGACTGTACCTCCGATCAAAGCACCTTGCCAGAAGTTTCCTCCTGATAAAGCAGAACCTGCACCTCCTGCCAGAGCTCCAAAAGTAATTTGTCCTATGGCAGAATTGGCTACCCCTTTAGCAATGGCTCCGAATGCACTAGCTCCTAAACTTCCCAAAGCTCTAGCAATAAAAGCCTGTCCAAAATTATTACCTTGCATTAAAGATAATACTCCCTGTGCTACCGCATGAGCTCCAGCTTGCGCCAGCACTCCTAAAGTTGTACTCGCAAACTCCGTAGCAGCCTGATAACTAATCGTTGTGAAAATTATTGTTTGTTTATTAGGTGTAATGCCTTTGATTGTTAATCCAGTTGAATTAGTTGTGCTTCCTTTATAATATTACCATTTAATTCCATTTGAACTGGCAAAACCTTGATCTGGAGATAAATTCGAGGCTTTTGGATTCATTGCCTTATAAAACTTTGCAGCTTTAATATCACCTCTCATTATTACAAATCAATATTATCAGACCATTTATAATTTATAAAACTCCCATCCCAGTTTTCCCCATAAGTTACAAATTCAATAAAATTAATTTTACAATCTGTAATATCCACTTCATGAGCAAGCCCATATTGTAAAGTATCAAGATGTAGATCTTCATTAGTGCTAATTGAAGTATTACATATTTCTAAAAAAGGAATATTTAAGGGATCTACGTAGTAAAAATTAACATACATACCTACTCCCGTTATTTCTCGATTTAAAACCCTAAGTAAAGGGATATGTTGTTTAATACTGGGATATTTTAGACTTAGTTTATCCAGTATTTTTAATTCTATATTATTTAATTTATTCATTCCTAAAGACCTTTTCTACTAAAAGAAGATATTATTACTTTCCCATCTTGAATTCGACCACCAATTAACCGAACCGGTGTCCCGCCTACATTTATGATATTTCCTGCATTTCCTTTAGGTAAAACCCCGTTTGAATTAGGTGTAAGTCTACCTGCACTAAATGCTTTATTTGCCGCATTCTGAACAGCCTTAAAAGCTTTTGCTTGGCTTCCATACTTTGAAACTAATCCATCTAAGGCATGTTCTGATTTTCCAAATATGTGATTTAATCTATTTGCATCAGCTCCTATGTTCTTTGCTGTATTTACTCCTCTTCCAAACCCACCATACATCATACCACCTCCAGCTCCTTCATCCGCCATTATTTCAATATGGGAAGAGTTCATCATCCTGAAAATCCTGTCCATCTTGGTTTCACCTGCGTGATAACCTGGATAATCTCTCCAAGCTCGGTATTCTTCTAAAGTACCATATTTATTTCCTGGTGTTTTTTGCTTAGGATCTTCCTGATCAGGCTGCATGTCTCCTGAGTGCAATGCATGATTCAAACCAGCAACTGTACCCCCAATCAAAGCACCCTCCCAGAAGTTTCCTCCTGAAAGGGCAGAGCCTGCACCTCCTGCCAGAGCTCCAAAAGTAATTTGTCCTATGGCAGAACTGGCAGCCCCTTTAGCAATAGCTCCGAATGCACTGGCTCCTAAGCTACCCAAAGCTCCTGCAATAAAAGCCTGCCCAAAATTATTACCCTGCATTAAAGATAATGTTCCCTGCGCTAAAGCATGTGCAGCACTTTGTACAAATACCGTCCCTAATTTCCCAAGTTCTGTTGCAAGCTGGGTTGCAGTTCCGGCAGAACTTACAAATACACTTCCTATTCCCGCGGTCACCGCCCCGCTTATTGCCCCAAAGGTAATAGACTTCAGGAAGCCTCCCCAACTCCAGTTACTGGAGAAAGACGCACTCATTATATAAGAA
This sequence comes from Chryseobacterium sp. MEBOG06, assembly GCF_021869765.1. Lineage (NCBI taxonomy): Bacteria > Pseudomonadati > Bacteroidota > Flavobacteriia > Flavobacteriales > Weeksellaceae > Chryseobacterium > Chryseobacterium sp. MEBOG06. Next base: position 336,264 of record NZ_CP084580.1, read on the forward strand.
ACTGCTCCAATAGCAGCCCCTATAACTGCTGCAGTAGCTACAGTTCCCCAAAAAACAGGCAGCGCAGCAAAAATGGCAAATACAAACTCTCCATTGGGATCATTATACATCAGTGGATTATTCATCACATACCCATACTTATTATAGTTTTGGGTATTGTAAGGATCCTGTATGTTTTCATCTGCATTTAAGAACCTTCTCAATAGTGGGTCATATAACCTTCCATTCATATGGATGATGCCTACTTCTGCAAAATGCTCATGGCTGGTATAGCCTCTTTCTAATAATAACGATGTATTGTCAATTATATTTTTATCGGTGATAATAGCCCCGCTTCCTATCTGAAGATGGGTAAAATTGCCCCAGGCATCAAAATGTCTCTGCTCCAGCTTATTTCCTGCTTCATCACTGATCGCTAAGATGCTTCCAATATAATCTTTATGCAGGAATTTGTAAGAACCGCTGCTTTCTGTATAATTTTTTAAATATACAATATTACTTTCATAAGGATTACCTCCAATATAAAGAATGTGCTTTTCCTTTCCGGTTGTATTATCTTTTACTATTTCAAAGCTCCCATCCTCACTATAATATTTGGTGAATTTACCTTCCCCATCGGTACTGAAGTTGCCTCCATAGGTAACTCTTTGACGCATTGAGTTTAAGCCATACTGGAAAGCAACATCACCTTTCATTCCATCAATGAATACAGGATCATTGTTTTCATTGTAAACAATGCTTTGGATGAGATCATTGTTATAATTTTGCTCTCCAGTAGCATTTAATGTCATACCTGTAGGCTGGTAGATCTTTGCGGAATTTTCAAACTTAATCGTTCCCACCTGATCGTTTTTTATAATTCTTCCTTTAACATCATAGGTGTTTTGTGAAGTCTGCCCTGTTCTAGGATTAGTCCAGCTTACTAATCTGTTATCATTATTTTCATAATTAAATGATTCGATAATATTGAAGTCTCCTAAAGTCTTTCTAAGATTGAGTTCATTTTTAATTGCATTGAAAGTATATTCAAGGCTTAGAATGTTCTGTATAAGAGAAAAATGCTTCACATGAGTTAAGAAACCATTCTCATCATATTTATTATTAATATCTGCTGCTCCTAGTTTTGCTTTTAAAGCCTGACCTTTAGCATTGGTTTCCTGAAGTTCCCACAGGATCTTACCTGAAGTTTTATCTTTTACTTGGGTAAGCTCTCCATTCCATGCACTGTACACATTTTCTATTTGCACTTTAGTCAAAGTTCCAGAAGAATACAATTGCTTTTCATAAGATATTATTCTTGCCTTATCATCATAAGTAATTCCTTTTTGAATAAAATATTTACCATTGCTATTTTCCGAAGAAGATAGTAGTCTTCCTTGTGGGTCATAAGAAACATTGGAACCATAGGCTTTACCTTTGGAAGTTCCGGCTTTTGCAACCAATCTTCCTTTATCATCATACGAATAAGAAATGGTCTTATCGGTTGCTTGTCCGCCATCTGTTGTAGAAAGTTCTTTTTGAGTGATCAGTTGTTGTACACTATTATAGGTATATTCTTTCGTTCCTTTAGGACTTATAATCTTTTTGGGTTGACCAAATCCATCATATTCATATTTGTAGATTCCATTGGAAGGATCATTAAACTCTGATTTTCTTCCCCACGAATCATATTTAGTGGTAACAATATTTTCGGCATATTGAGCCTTGATCTGTTCACCTGCGGCATTGTAAGAAAATGTGATCGTTCCACCTTTGTCAGTAGTGGTGATAGTGTTTCCCAGAGCATCTGCTGTTTTAGTGGTGATTCTTCCATAATCCGCAGGATTTGATTCTTGGGCCGTTGTTGTTAGTCCTGAAATGCTGGTCTTCACTTGTTTTCCAGTGAAGGAAGTGGAGGTTATTTTAGCAGGGAATACACTGTCATCATAGGCAATGGTATTCCACTGGCTAACACCCTGTCCTTCAAAAAAAGGTTCAGACTCTCTTATTTTTCTACCTAAAATATCATACTGGGAAGCTTTCAAAACAAAATACCCCTGACCAAAAGCTTTGGTTGAAGATGTAATTTCCTGTCCTAATGTATTGGTTGTTTTCTTTGAAATATCCCCATCCGGATCGTATTGTGTAATGATCAAATTAGAGAAATAATCTTTTTCGTACTGATACGTTGTAGTTCCTGCTATATTACTTTTAGAAGTTAATAATTTACCCCAGTTATCATAAGTATTGGCGAGAATATTTCCTAAGGGATCGACCTGGGTCAGAATCTGCCCCCAATCGTTGTATACAATACCGGTCTGTAATCCTAAGTTGTCTGTTTTTCTAATGACAAACCTTCCTTTAGGATCATAGTCTGCTTTGGTGGTCTGAGTCCCAGAATCAACACTATTACTTACAGTTTTCTGAATAGTATTTCCAAAGCCATCGTAAATATAGGTTTCCTGTAAGTACCCTGTATTGTCCCTGTTCCAGGTTTTCAGGACTTTCAGAAGGTTGTTTTCATACGTGTATTCTTCCTTAGCAGATTTTGTATCACCATAGGCCTGCACTACATCTGTTTTAGATTGAGGACGTCCGATATAATAGTCTGCCCCGTTTCCAGAGGGATTGTGAGTATAATCGAAGGTGGAAGTAGTGATGCCATAGCCGTTATTGATATTCACAATACTTTGGGCAGGAAGATAATATTCTCCATAGGTAATGCTGCTTTCGGTAATGTTGCCCGTTAAAAAGTCTTTGGTTTTGGTACTCTTTGGTACTATTGCAGTTACGATTTTAGGTTTATCAGCATTAGCTACCGAAGTGACTACTTGTCCGTTCAACAATTTATCGGTTTGATATTGTGTTGATTTGAAGCTTAATAATTGGGAGTTGTTCTCAGAAATATCCTGAGGAAAGATCATATTTTCGTTATTGGTTCTGATTGACCATTCTTTTACCGGAACGACTTCGTTGAAAGGATCTACCTCTGTTCCGCTCCATATTTTAGTGTTTTCAAAACCATCAGCATACCAGGAAGAGCGGGCAGTTTGGCGAAATCCGATGATACCCTTCCCTTGTAAATTCGCTATATATCCTCTGTATCTGAAATCCTGCTTTTTGCCGGACATCCTGATTTGAGTCACCGCATACATCTGGGATAGCCTGTACATTTCTACATAGGGATACTGCTCTTTTTTTACCGGAGCATATATATTAGAATTAACAGCAGGGTCAAGCTCTTTATAATCGATATCATACTGAAGACCTGCCTGAAGTATGCTTGAAATATTCTTATCAGCATTCAGATTATAATGCTGGTAACTGATGAGCTTTCTCTCACTATTATTCACACCCTTTAATAAAAACAGTACTTTAGAGGAGCTATTATTCACTCTGAAATCTCCAAATAAAGGACTTACTATTACTTTAGCTCTTTGAGAATAATAGAGTTGTTTTTTTGTAAAACGCCATTTAAATTCTGTATTTGCCGGATTATAATAAGGTTCCGTATAATTATCAATAAACCATGTTGATTGCTGATTATTAGCAGCTGCAAATATTACGGTAGAGTTTACAATATCGCTTTTCCCGTCATTGTCCAAGTCGATTAGTCCGGCCTGGGAATAATTTACAAGTGTTGTTGGATTCTGAGATACTTTCTTATAGTACATAAGCCCCTGAAGACTTTCGGATAACGAGATACCATTATTTAAATAAATAGACCATCCTGTGGTATAGATATCATTTGTTGCATTTTCATGTAAGGGTAGAAGTATTTCAATATTTCTGTCACCATTCAAATCTCCAAATTGAAGTCCATCTACAAGTCCTTTTACGGAATGGATATTTTTCAGATTTAAGATATAGGCATTATTTTGTTTTTTGAGCTCATATTGATGAACACTGTTCAATGGAGTACTAAAAGTCCTGCTGACAGAGGGACCGTTTTCATTCATATATTCTTTGGTGAAAAAGGTAACATCTGTATTGGTACCAGTAGGGTCTACAAAAACGATATCCTGCTTCCCATCATTGTCAAAATCCATAATTCCCCCTTTGCTCAGGATATTTTTAGGGGTTGTATCGGGTATAATATGAATGGTGTTGTTTTGTATATCATCATTGTCTGCAACCATATACCTATATCCTAATGTATTACAATCCCATCTTCCTTTAGGCGGGTCAGGAACAATGACTACATAACGACATTTTTGATCTTGTATACCCATCACCAGCTCAGAGATTCCATCAGAATCAATATCAACTTCTTTCAGATTTGAAAGACGTGAGACATTGGAACCACTTCCGCTATTAGGATATGTCGAGCTACTGAATATGTAACTGGAACTCTGTATTGTTTTTGAATATTCCAACACTAAAGGGTTGTTATACGTATTTAAAACGGACGCATCGCTTTTAATGGAGTAGTATCTTAATTCTATGTTTCCTGTAGAGGGAGGGTTATATTCTGAATTAGCCTTGGAGATAATAAGTCCCTGCTTGGTTTTAATATAGTTATCCGCTGATTTTATATTAAATGTAGTAAAATTGCTACTTGGCCAGAAAGTACTTGAAGAGCCTAAGTAGACAAAAGAAGGATTGCTGCTGTTAATAGCATCAAAATAAATATAGTATCCATCCGGTCTGCCATTTTGCGCAGGCTGCATCACGATAAAATCTACCAATCCATCTCCGTTATAATCTCCGGTTGTAACAATATTGTTGTAATCTGCAAAATTACTTTCACTGCTGCTGGTAGTCAATGGCTTTGTGGTAAAGGTAACCGGATTGGCGGCATCTCCTACACTATTACCTTCGATCACACTTTTTACAAACTGGTAGTTAACCCTTTTATTGGAATCATTATTTACCGTTTCAACAGAATAGTTGATGGAATAGTTTTTAAACGTTGCATTACCTGTCTTAACCACTACAGTGCTTAGAATTTTGTCCTGTAGTAAAGGAACTCCCCTGACGTAAGATGATTCCTGAACATTTCTGGGAGAATAGTAAAAGTTGATCTGGTTATAATGAGCCTTTCCAAGTCCTTCATTGCCTCCCCATTGAATTGTATTAATGGAAGCCGTATTATTACTTTGGGTATAGTTATAAGTAATATAGTTACCCTTATTATCCTTCCATTTTACAATATTATACTCTATTGGTGTTCTTGCTAAATTATTGCCTGTGGCGCTGCCAGCTCCATACCAGGCCTGAGATCCGTCTTCAAAAGTAACCTCCCAATATTCGGGTCCTTTCCATGCTTGTCCTGGTATGGAACCAAAAGATTTTATCTTAATATTGGAATACTTCTCCGTTATATATTCAGCTCCATCTTTTCCATATTCACCGGATTTAAGAATTAATCTTTGACCATTGAAGCTGTAATAATCAGAATAATCCAGTTGTATTCCCTTAACTTCTCCATCTTTTTCAATGGTCTTTCCTATTCTTGAAATAGCTGTAACACCAGATAAATTCCAGGCATAGCCAGCAATTCCATTCCCTGCGCCACTGGTATAAACCAGATTAACTTGTGGTGCTACACTTTTCACCCCTGGTGGTAATGCAATGGGTAAAGTAAATTGCAATTGTCCGGCTCCATTGACTTCCATATTTCCCTTGGTATCATGAAAACTTTGTCCCTGTGGTGCAGTCGTTCCTGATGGATTACTTGCTCCCGCTCCTGAATCCACAGGTCCACCTCCCGGATTATCAGTAGCTGTACCGATCTTAGCTACAAAGGGATTCGATGAGCTTGAAGAAGCATAGAATCCTTGTGCTAACACCACTGATTGTGGATCTTGCACCGTTCTTGACACACCTTCTGGCTGATACAGTATGGTCTGTGAAAATCCCAATACTGAAAATAAAGACAGTATGAATGATGAAAATAGTTGTATTTTCTTATCGTAACGTTTCATGATTCTTATCGTTTGGTGATATTTTTACTAAAAATTCTGCCATCTTTTAGGGTAAATTGTACAACGTATACCCCCCAATCATAGCCTATCATGTTAACCTTGACTTGCTTGTTAAGATCAGGCGCATTCTGCTCGTGGAATTTCCAGTGAATAGTACTGTGCTGATATAATGAAACGGATTCTATTAGCCCATCTACTTCTTCGCTCCAGTCAATAGTTAACACATCATTTACAGGAACTGGATATAACCTTATTTGTTTCCAAAATGAAGTTTCATCTATAATTTGAGATTCTGGTTGTGTTATAGAAACAGTTTTAGCTTCTGTTTTTGCAGGCTCTTGGGCTATTTTCCCAGCGATATTAGTACCCCTGTATCTTTGATTTCCTGCTTCATCGTATTTGAAATAGACTTCTGTTTGGGAAAATCCGAAGAAACCTATCATCAGAGATGATAGTGATAGTAATTTTGTTTTCATTTGTGATTATTTTTGTGTTGATAATAGTTACTGAACCTGCTGTTTCAACTCTCTAAGTTCCTCGGATTGCTTTTCTAATATTTCAATCTTTTGAGATTGTTGCTGTAATTTCTTATTCTGCTCAATGGAATAAAGAGTTAACTCCTCAATCTTCTCAAGCAGCTTGGAATTCATCTCAGCAACGTTAATTCCGTTTTCAAGTACTTCCTGAGTAGTGGGAATGTTAGGCAAATGCCCTTTTTCAATAATATGTTTTTCAACATCCTCTAAAGACCTCAGTTTATATTCTTTTTTAAAGACATAATCAGCCCATACATTAGCTTTGACTTCAACTTCTTTAGCCTTAATTTTACCGTCAAATCTGGCAATGGCATTATTGAAGAACTTTACCCAGGTTCCGTTATAGCCATCCTGAATACCAAAATAGGTAGAACCATCATTGCCATCATTAGGTTGAGCTACAATAATATTATGAGAAACGTCAAGATTTCTTAAGACAGTATCCCCTACACCACCACCATAACAGCCATTACATGATGATTTCCCAATTTGAAACCTTCCTAATGAATTGGCAATTTCAAGAACAGGATTGTCATTATTATACACTCTCATTGTAGTATAAGGATTAGTATCCGTATCATTGAGTCCAACCCTTAAGGCTCCTGTTGGAAGTATACGAAGTGATGGGTTATTGTTAGCTTTAAAGACTAATGGTTGGTTATCTGTAGTCCCAATGAAATTATTGGAAGGATTGGTTCCTGAATTTCCTGTAATATTCCAATTTTGTGCAAATGTAAATGATGACATTAATAGTGCAATCGAAAATAATTGTGTTTTCATAATCTGTGTTTTTGTTTAAGAATTCTAGATCGTTTATGCATTAAAAGTAATGTTTTTTGATCTAATTTTTAACTTAATGTATTGATTTTAAGTTGGTTTTGTTGTTTGTAGTATAGGGTGATGATAAAAATAAAAAATGTATTTTTTTTTACGATGAATCATCTGTTTAATGGGAAAATATTTTTTGAAATTTTTTGATAAATGGGTAGTCGTGCTATAGTTTTTCAACTTATAAGATGAGTTGTTACCCATTTTAGAAAAAATCTCTACCTTTGTCACAATGAACCTGTTAAGATGGATACTGGCAATTTATTTCATGGCGTTATCACTGATGCCCTGTGAAGATGCGCTCCATCCACTGAATTCAGGAAATCAAAAGATATCGTTAAACATTCAAGAGAATCATTCCACAGAAAAAGGAGACATTTGCTCTCCGCTTTGTTCCTGCAGCTGCTGTCAGATGACTGTTTCTGCGTTCAAAATGGATCCCTTGTTGGAGATTCCTGAGCAGATTCCGGTTTATTTCTCAAAGAAAATTCTATTCCAGAAAAACGATTTCGCTTACCAGATTTACGATCCCATCTGGCAGCCTCCTAAAATTTAATTTTTATTGATTCTTAGAAAGTTAGCTTTCTAAACCGTGCTTGAAACTTTGCAATACCATTGCAGAGGTTTTCAGGATATTTTTGCAGCAGCATTGTAATGCTGTGTGCATTCATTTTCAATAAAAATTAAATATTAATTGTGTTAGATAAAATCATAAAATTCAGTATCAGAAATAAAGCGGTTATTGGTATCATGACTTTATTACTGGTCATCTGGGGAACCTGGAGTGCTACAAAGCTGCCTATAGATGCGGTACCGGATATCACCAACAACCAGGTGCAGATCATCACTGTGTGTCCTACACTAGCCGGACAGGAAGTAGAGCAGCTGGTAACCTTCCCAATAGAGCAGAGTATTGCCAATGTTCCCGATATTCAGGAGACAAGAAGTATTTCAAGATTTGGACTTTCTGTGATTACAGTCGTTTTCAAGGAAAATGTAGATGTTTACTTTGCCAGACAGCTCATTAATGAACAACTGAAAAACGCAGTGGAAGAAATTCCAAAAGGGGTAGGAACTCCCGAGCTGGCTCCTGTAAGTACGGGTCTCGGAGAAGTGTATCAGTATATTCTTCACCCTAAAAAAGGAAGCGAAAAGAAATACAATGCCAAAGAACTTCGTACCATGCAGGACTGGATCGTGCGTAGACAGTTGAACGGAACTCCGGGAGTTGCTGAAATTAACAGTTTTGGTGGAGAGTTAAAACAATATGAGGTAGCTATTGACCCCAACCGTTTGAAGGCCATGGGAACCAGTATTACCGAAATATTTACCGCCCTTGAAAAAAATAATCAGAATACCGGAGGAGCTTATATTGATAAAAAGCCGAACGCTTATTTTATCCGCGGAATCGGATTAGTAACTTCTCTGGAGGATATTAAAAATATAGCTGTTAAAAATGAAACAGGAAGCGTTCCGATTTTCATAAAAGATGTGGCAGATGTCCGTTTAGGAAGTGCCGTTCGCTATGGGGCGCTGACTTATGACGGGAAAGTAGATGCTGTAGGTGGGGTTGTTATGATGCTGAAGGGGGCCAATAGTAATGAAGTAGTTAACAATATCAAAGCAAAGATTCCAACCATCCAGAAATCTCTTCCTGATGATGTGGTAATAGAACCTTTTCTTGACAGGACGGATTTAGTGGACCGGGCGATCAATACCGTTCAAAAAAATCTTATTGAAGGAGCTTTGATCGTTATTTTCGTTCTTGTTATCTTCCTCGGAAACCTGAGAGCAGGTCTTATTGTAGCCTCAGCAATTCCGCTTTCCTTGCTGTTTGCGCTGGGAATGATGAATGTTTTTGGGGTAAGTGCCAACCTGATGAGCCTTGGTGCAATAGATTTCGGGTTAATAGTAGATGGAGCCGTAATTATTGTAGAAGCCACACTGCATCATTTGGGGGTAAGGAAATCTGTCCGGGCATTGACACAGTCTGAAATGGATGAAGAAGTATTTCTTTCTGCATCCAAAATCAGGAGCAGTGCTGCTTTCGGAGAGATTATTATCCTTATTGTATATATTCCAATTCTTACATTGGCTGGAGTGGAGGGGAAAATGTTTACCCCGATGGCCAAAACGGTAGGATTTGCAATTCTGGGAGCTTTGATTCTCTCTCTGACCTATATTCCAATGATGAGCGCTTTGTTTTTATCCAAGAAGATCTCTCACAGAGAAACTTTTTCAGATAAGATGATGAACCGTCTTCAGAAGATCTATCAACCCTTATTGCAGAAAGCAATCAAAGTAAAATATATTGTGGTCTCTGCAACAGTGGTTGTCTTTCTTATTTCCGCTTTTATATTCAAAAATATGGGCGGTGAATTTATTCCGCAATTGCAGGAAGGAGACTTTGCTTTCCATTGTATTTTGCCACAGGGAAGTTCACTCAGCCAGAGTATAGAGACCTCAATGCAGGCATCAAGAATTATAAAACAGTTTGATGAGGTAAAGATGGTAGTGGGGAAAACAGGATCAGCAGAAGTTCCTACAGACCCAATGCCTCCTGAAGCAACCGATATGATTGTGGTGCTGAAGCCCCAAAGCGAATGGAAAACCAAAAAATCCTATAACGAACTCGGAGATGAAATCAGTGAAAAGCTCGAAACAATTCCTGGGGTGTTCTTTGAGAAAAACCAGCCTATTCAGATGCGTTTCAATGAGCTGATGACAGGGATCAGACAGGATGTTGCCGTGAAAATCTTTGGAGAAAACCTTGACTCACTGGCAGTATATGCTGATAAAGTTGGAAAAATTATTCAGACTGTTGACGGAGCCACAGCTCCTCAGATTGAAAGGGTAAGCGGACTTCCGGAGATCAATGTGCAGTATGACAGAACAAGAATTGCCAATTATGGATTAAATATTGAAGATGTGAACAATGCTGTAAGTACTGCCTTTGCAGGAAAAGCGGCAGGGCAGGTTTTCGAAAATGAAAGACGTTTTGATCTGGTAGTCCGTTTGGACAGTCTTCACAGAACTGATATCTCAGATGTTAACAACCTAATGATTACTTCCGGTACGGGAGCACAAATTCCTTTGTCACAGGTGGCGAATATAGGTTATAAACTGGGGCCTGCACAAATAAGCCGTGAACAGGGTAAACGTAGAATTGTGATTGGCTTCAATGTAAAAGGACGTGATGTGGAAAGCGTTGTAAAAGATATTCAGACAAAACTAAATAAAGTAAAATTACCATCCGGCTATTACTTTACTTACGGAGGACAGTTTGAAAACCTTCAGGAAGCTAGTAAAAGGTTGATGATTGCTGTTCCGGTGTCACTACTTCTGATTTTTATGCTGCTGTATTTTACCTTCCGGTCATTCAAGCAGGCTGCTTTGATCTTTACGGCTATTCCTATGAGTGCTATCGGAGGTGTGTTCGCTCTTTTGGTGAGAGATATGCCATTCAGCATCAGTGCCGGAATCGGATTTATAGCCCTTTTTGGAGTCGCGGTACTTAATGGAATTGTTTTGATAGGAACTTTCAACCAATTGGAGAAAGAAGGAGAAGAGGATATTCTGAAAAGGGTATTTGAAGGAACGAAAACAAGATTAAGACCAGTTCTGATGACCGCAACAGTTGCCTCGTTAGGATTTTTACCAATGGCTATTTCCACAGGAGCAGGGGCAGAAGTTCAGAAGCCCTTGGCGACGGTAGTTATCGGAGGTCTGATAACGGCAACATTCCTTACTTTATTCGTTTTGCCAATGCTGTATATCATTTTTAACACAAAGATTCTGAAAAGAAAAAATAATAAGACAGGAACATTTACTATTGTTCTCATTTTAGGATTTATGATGCTGGGGCAGACTTTTAAAGCGCAGTCCAGATCTATTTCTGCGGAAGAAGCAGTAGAAATGGCGGTAAACAATAATCTAACCTTGCAGTCAAAGGATTTAAGCATAAAATCCGCTGAAGCTTTGCGTGCTACAGCTAAAGAACTTCCCAAGCTAAGCGTTGAAGCACAGCTCGGGCAGTATAACAGTCCGAAATTTGATCAGTCTTTTGCAATCTCTCAAAGCATTCCTTTTCCAACCCTTTTTAAGGCAAGGAAAGAATTGATCAGTGAAAATATCAAGAGTAAGCAGATTGATAAAGAGGTTACAGCCAATGAATTGATAAAACAGGTCCGTACCTATTATTATCAGATAGAATACCTGCAGTATAATAAAGCACAGCTGACAAGTCTGGCCGGATATTATGAAGACTTTATCCGGATTGCAACAGTGAGATTTAAAGCCGGTGATATCAAAAAAATTGAAATCAATACCGCAGAAACCCAAAAAGGAGAGATTGATCTGCTGCTTAGGCAAAATGAAGTATATCTGAATAATGCCTACAAGAGTTTAAAAACACTTCTGAATACCACGGATAATCTTGAAGTGCCCTTTAAAAAAGATTATGCCCCTTTAAAAGCAGAAAATGTACTGGATAGTTCCATAGTCGCGAATAACCCTTCTGTAAGGGCTTTTTACCAGGAAATGGAAATTGCGGAAAAAAATAAAAAAGTTGAAAAATCCCTGGGAATGCCAGACTTTAACCTGGGATATACCAATCAATCCCTGATAGGGCTTCATACCGTTAACGGGCAGGAAAATTTTTACAATTCCGGAAAACGATTCCAGTCTGCCACCGTAGGAGTTGCAATTCCTTTAACCTTTGGAGCTACAAAAGCGAGGATTCAGTCGCTGGAATATGAAAAACAGGTGGCTGAAACCAATGCGATAATGCAAAAGAAACATCTTTCTGCACAGCTGGAAAATGCTTTCAGCCAATATCAGCAGGATACCCAGCAATATGAATATTACAACAGTCAGGCACTGCCAAATGCAGAAAAAATTGTTAAAGCAGCTCAATTAGGATATAAAACTGGAGAAATTTCCTACGTGGAATATCTTTTTGCTTTACAGACTGCTACCAATATCCAATTAAAATATCTGGAATCTATTCAACAGGTAAATCAATCTGTAGTTACCATTAATTCAATCATTAATAAATAATATGAAATCGCTGGTCACACAATTTTCGGACAAGCCCATCAAAGCGATGACGTACAGTATTAGAAAAAATATATACTTGCTTATGAAACTCAAATATAATATCCTTACTCTTGCCCTGATCTCTCTATTCATAATAAGCTGTGGGAAAAAGGAAGCTTCAGAAGAAAAAGCCCCTGAAAAAACAGAGCAGAAAGAAGCTGCCCATGAAGAAACTCCGGTAACTATTGCTTCTCTCACAGAAGACCAGATGAAGTCTGTAGGAGTAGCTTTGGGAACCGTAGAAATGAAGGAGTTGACCTCCACTATAAAAGCCAATGGTCTGCTGAGTGTACCCAACAGTAATAAAGCGACCATCACTTCCCTTTATGGGGGAATCATCAAAACCTTAAATGTTCAGGTAGGAAGTATTGTGAAAAAAGGACAGGTGATTGCCACTATTGCCAACCCGGAATACATCCAGCTTCAGGAGGATTATCTGACTACCAACAGCAGAATAACCTACGCAGAACAGGAATACAGAAGACAGAGAGAACTTTTTGATAACGATGCAGGAGCTAAGAAAAATCTGCAAAGTGCCGATGCAGAGCTGAAGACCCTGAGAACAAAAAGAGCCTCACTTTTAAAACAGCTTCAGATGATGGGAATAAGCCCGGCAAAAGTAAGTAATGGAAATATGAAATCCGGATTGGTGATTACAGCACCTATCAGCGGAACAATCAGCAGTATTGCAGCGCAGATAGGAAGCTATGTGGATATTTCTGCACCGGTAGCTACAGTGATTGATAACGGATCTATTCACCTGGATCTTCAGGTGTTTGAAAAAGACCTTCCGAAAATGAGAGTCGGGCAGATTGTTCACTTTAAGCTGACCAACAATCCGGAAACGGAATATGATGCAAGAATTTACAGCATAGGATCTTCTTTTGAAAACGAAAGTAAAACCATCTCTATGCATTGCGAAGTGATTGGAAATAAATCAGGCCTTATAGATGGAATGAATATCACCGGAATTGTAAGCCTTGATAAAAGTACAACTCCCGCAGTTCCTACGGAAGCTATTGTAGAAGCAGACGGAAAATATTATGTTTTTATCCAGACCGCCAAAAAACAGGAAGAAGAACATGACGAAAAAGGAAAACCTCATCCGAAAACCCTAAACTTTGAAAAAATAGAAGTGGTAAAAGGTACATCTGATATGGGATATACTGCGATGACACCGGTAGGAAATATTCCTGACAGTGCAAAAATTGTAGTAAAAGGAGCTTTTTTTGTGAACGCTAAACTGGTTAATTCTGGAGAACATGAACATTAATTAAAGCCACCGGAATCAGCGGAATATCGATATTTATCCTTAAATTAGAACTGTTTACGTAATTATTTTTATTGAATGTAAAAGGATTTGAAAAAGGATAAAGATCATCTCACCCAATTGTAATAAATGACTTTGTTATGTTATTGAACAAAAAAATATCAGTCTGGTATTTCATCCGTGAAATAAAATTCCAAATTCTGTTCATCGCAATCTTTGCTGTGGCGATTGGTCTTTTGGATATGCTGCCGTGGTTTCAGAAGATCTCACTTCCTTTGAATATTCCTGCGCTGCTGGGAACGGCAGTATCACTACTGTTAGCTTTCAGAACTTCCCAGTCCTATGAAAGGTGGTGGGAAGCCAGAACAGTGTGGGGAGCTATTGTGAATGATTCCCGGACTTTGGTAAGGCTGATCATTCAGTTTATGCCGGAGGGAAAAAATCAAACAATAAAAGATTTTGCTGAACGTCAGATTATATGGACGTATGCCCTTGGAGAATCTTTGAGAAAACTTCCATTTTCTACAAAAGTAAAGCAATACCTGGATCAGCACAATGTCAGTGCTGTTAATATCCCCAATGCACTTCTGGATGAGCATTCCAGGCAGATAAGGGAGATTACGGCTTCAAAAGAACTTACAGATTTTCAGCAAATGCAGCTGAATGATATCATCACAAGGCTGTGCGACAGCATGGGAAAATGCGAAAGACTGAAGAATACAGTGTTCCCCCGTTCTTACAGTGTCTTAGTACATATTTTGATCTATGTATTTGCAGCCATCCTTCCGTTTGGACTTGATGATTCTCTGCTGGCGGTAGAAATTATGATTACTTTTCTGATTCCGGTGGCGTTTGTCGCTATTGAAAAAACATCCATCATCATGCAGGATCCTTTTGAAAACGGGCCTGTAGATACCCCCATGACTTCTCTGGCACAAACTATTGAGATCAATATCAGACAAATGATAGGCGATCAGAATGTTCCATTGAAAAAAGAAAATACATCCTATTATGAAATGTAATTAAACCATAGATAGAATATGGAAAACACACAAACACCCTCTGCAGCAAGCAGGCATAAAAAAAGTCTCCTTATTGTACTGTGTCTTAGCGGTACCTATCTCATTGCTGAGGTGATAGGAGGCATTATGACCAACAGTCTTGCATTATTGGCAGATGCCGCTCATATGCTGACCGATGTCGTAGGATTATTGTTAGCACTTATAGCCATCAAGATAGGAGAAAGAAAAGCAGATCCTTCAAGAACATACGGTTATTACCGTACTGAAATATTAGCTGCCGTAATTAATGCAGTCGTTTTACTCGGCATTTCATTGTATGTATTGTTTGAAGCGTATCAGCGTTTTCAAAATCCGCCGGAAGTACAAAGCAAGGCAATGCTGATTGTAGCAGGAATTGGATTATTGGTGAATATAGCCGGAATGATGATTCTCAGAAAAGATTCAGAAGGAAGTCTGAATATGAAAGGAGCTTACTTTGAAGTTCTTTCAGATATGCTTACTTCAGTTGGAGTAATGATTGCCGGAGTTATTATGCTCACAACAGGATGGTATTATGCAGACCCGTTGATCTCAGCAGCCATCGGACTTTTGATTTTCCCAAGAACATGGAAGCTCTTGAAAGAAGCCATCAATGTTTTGCTGGAAGGAACCCCTAAAGATGTGGATATTCATGAACTGCGGAAATCATTGGAGAAAACCTCAGGGGTAAAAAATGTTCATGATCTGCATGTATGGTCTCTTACTTCAAGTGTAAATGCCATGAGTGCCCATATTGTAAAAGAAGCTGGTATTCCTCAGAATCAGCTGTTAAAAACATTAACGGAATCGACCGTCAATAATTTTAAAATAAGCCATACTACTTTTCAGATAGAAGAAGAGGGATACGAAGAAAATGAAGTACATCTGTAAAATTTTAAAAATTAACAATGAAAAAAGATATAGAAAACAAGCTCATCGATAAAAATACAAAACCTACCAGTATGAGAATTCTGGTATATGATTTTTTAAGCTCTCAGGAGGCTGCATTATCTCTGTCTGAAATAGAAAACTACTTTGATAATGCTGACAGAATTACAATCTACAGAACCCTGAAAACCTTTGAAGAAAAAGGAATCGTACACAGTATTCAGGAGAATACCACAACAAAATACAAATTATGCGATGACGACTGCGATGAAAAAACTCACAAAGACTGGCATTTGCATTTCTACTGTAAAATATGCAAACAGACCACTTGCAAAGAAGATATTTCCTTCCCGGAAAACATACAGACCAATTTCAGAATTGATGAAATAAGGCTCTTTGCTAAAGGAATCTGCGAAAACTGTCTTGAAAGTTTGCAATAGCATTGCATCAGTTTCAACCCTAAATTTGTATAAAAATATCAGTTATGGAAAAATGCTGCAGTACAACTCCGGAAAAACCAAATACAAAAGGATATCAACATAATCATTCGGAAGTAGACGGACATGATCATGACGGACATGACCACTCTCATGATTCCGGTGATCAGACAGTCTTTCAGATGTTTCTTCCGGCTATTATATCTTTTGTAATTTTATTATTAGGTATTGCTTTTGACAACTATATAAAACCAACATGGTTTACAGGCTGGGTACGTTTAGTCTGGTTCCTGGCGGCTTACATTCCTGTAGGATTACCTGTATTAAAAGATGCTTATAAAAGTATCCTTAAGGGAGGTGTGTTTTCAGAATTCTTTTTGATGAGCATAGCCACTATTGGTGCTTTTGCTATCGGAGAGTATCCTGAAGGAGTAGCCGTAATGCTCTTTTACGCTGTAGGAGAGGTATTTCAGTCTATGGCAGTGACCAGAGCAAAAGGAAATATAAAAGCTTTGCTTGATCAGCGTCCGGATGAGGTGACGATTATGGAAAATAATCAACCGCGGACGATCAAGGCAAAAGAAGCGAAAATTGGAGATATTATTCAGTTGAAACCCGGTGAAAAGCTTGCATTGGACGGAGAACTTCTGTCAGATAAAGCTTCATTCAATACCGCAGCACTTACCGGAGAAAGTAAACCGGATACCAAGAATAAAGGAGAAGTGGTATTGGCAGGGATGATCAATATGAACAATATTGCTCTGGTAAAAGTAAGTACCGCTTATGAAGACAGTAAGCTGAGTAAGATACTGGAGATGGTTCAGAATGCAACGGCTCAAAAAGCCCCAACAGAATTGTTCATCAGAAAATTTGCCAAAGTCTATACCCCTATCGTCGTGTTTTTAGCCATAGGAATCTGTCTGCTGCCTTATTTTTTTGTCGATGATTACCAGTTCAGAGATTGGCTATACAGAGCATTGATTTTCCTTGTGATTTCCTGTCCTTGTGCATTGGTAATTTCCATCCCGCTGGGATATTTCGGAGGGATTGGAGCTGCCAGCAGAAATGGGATTTTGTTTAAAGGAAGTAATTTCCTGGATAGTATTGCAGAGATTCAGAACGTGGTGATGGATAAAACAGGAACGATGACAGAAGGAGTGTTTAAAGTTCAGGAGGCAGACTTCAGCCCTGAATTTAATAAAGACGAAATTCTCCAAATGGTCAATGCTCTGGAAAGCAAAAGTACACACCCGGTTGCTACGGCCATTCACAATTATGTAGGAGATATCAATCACTCTATTCCACTGGAAAATGTAGAAGAGATTGCAGGACACGGGTTGAGAGCAACAGTGGATGGAAAGGAACTTCTGGTTGGAAACTTTAAACTGATGGATAAGTTCAATATCCGTTATGATATTAACCATGCTAATATTGTGTATACGCTGATTGCTGTGGCATTTGATAACAGGTTTGCCGGATATATCACTATTGCAGACAGTATAAAAGCAGATGCCAGGGAAACGGTTGACAAACTTCATAAAATGAATGTAAAAGCCACTATGCTGAGTGGTGATAAAAGTACGGTGGTGAAGTATGTGGCAGATCAGCTGGGTATTGATAGCGCATTCGGAGATTTGCTGCCGGAAGATAAAGTAAATAAGGTAAAGGAAATCAAAGCGGGAAATCAAACCGTAGCTTTTGTAGGAGACGGGGTGAATGATGCACCGGTAGTTGCTTTAAGTGATGTAGGAATTGCAATGGGAGGCTTGGGAAGTGATGCTACCATTGAAACTGCAGACGTAGTGATTCAGGATGATAAACCAAGTAAAATTCCAATGGCAATCAATATCGGAAAGCAAACAAAGAAAATCGTCTGGCAGAATATCATTTTAGCATTTGCCGTAAAAGCGGTAGTCCTAATCCTGGGAGCCGGAGGTTTGGCAACCATGTGGGAAGCCGTATTTGCTGATGTAGGAGTTGCATTGCTGGCCATTTTAAATGCTGTAAGGATTCAGAGAATGAAATTTTAAAAGATAAAATGATAAAAGAATCCGGAAAGGCTGCTAAATGAAGTTAGACAAATAATAAACACATACTAAATTATATTCAACAAAGGCTCTCTGATCTCTCAGTGGAGCTTTTGTTTTATCGCTTATTTGAGCCGGGAAATGAAAAAAGCTCTGCCAAAAAAGGGGCAAAGCTTTTATTAACAAGATTAAACTTTTATAAAGAACTAATTTGTACTTGAATATAGAAATCAACCTATAGAGTCCAAATAATCTACTCAAAGTTCGTAATAATCTAATGAAGGCGACAGACACAGTTCCGTAATTTTCAAAGGTAACAGATGTAAAACAGAAGCAAATTGTACCGGAGATAAAATTTTGCACCCTGAAGCTTCCTGTAATATAAAATTTTGTGCTTTTACGATGATCCGACAAAACCCTCTATAAAAAATTAACATTCACCGTCAATGACATTCATCATAAATGAATGATAAAATAATTCCGAAGTAGTATATTTGCAGCAGAGAAACTGAAGCGTTGAGGTTATTAATTTCCATATTCATCATTTTTACTGTTGCAATACGTCCAGTCTTGCCATTGGTAAACTATGCTGTGAATTATGACTATATCGTAAAAAATCTTTGCGAGAAAAGAGATATACTACAATCAACGTGTAAGGGTAAATGCTATGTGGAAAAAGAACTGGCAAAAACAGAAAAACAGTCCAATAGCTCACAAACTATTAAGATTGCCGGCTTAGACGTCTTTCTTTCTAATGAAATCCTTTCCTTTTCAGGGCAGCCTGGCTCCGGATTACTCACAGAAATTCCGGATCCCAGTTACTTTAACTCTCATTCCTCAGAATTCTTTTCAAGAATTTTCCATCCTCCGTTAATGTAGATGCTTAATATAAACTATGTTTTTAGTTTATAGGTTAAGATTTTTAAATCTTTCACTAATAAGCAATTAAAGATACGCGGAGCAATGGTGGTTTGTGAAAATCACACGAACTCTTTTTAAACACTTATGTGTTTTTTACACTAATTGTTTCGTGAATCGTAGACTTATACTTTGTGTGATCATTTTATTTAACATTATTAATTTCAATTTAACATTAAAATGAAATCTCTAATTATTTTGGGCGCTATGATGTCCATCTCATTCATGTCTTGTGCCAAAGAAACGCCTCAGGTAAAGCACAAAAGCCATATGAACTCTTCCAAAGAAAATATAAAAAATGTGCAGGTAGTCAACGCAGAAGATCCGATCTGTCATATGAAAACTGCGGAGTTTCTTAAAGATACTGCAGTCTATAAAAATAAAACGTATGGTTTTTGCAGTGTTTACTGTAAAGATGAATTTAAAAAAAATCCTGAAAAATATGCCCAAAAATAATAAAGCCAATAACAAGAGTAAAGTCATTATACCCATTGCTGTAATTGCTTTGCTTTTCCTGGGAATAGGAGTAGGGATGGGGTACTTTAAGAATAACCTTTATACGGTAATGAAAGTTCCTGATTTTGAACTCACTGATCAGAACAGTAAAAAGATTACCAACAAAGATATGCTGGGAAAAGTATATCTGGTAGAATTTTTCTTTAGCAAATGCCCTACGATATGTCCTGTAATGAATACCAATATGAAGGCCATTCAAAATCAGGTCAGCGATCCCAACTTTGGAATTATTTCCATAAGCATCGATCCGGAAAATGATACGCCCGCAGCTCTGAAAGAACATGCCCAAAGAATAGGAGCAAAGTCTCCCAACTGGCATTTTTTGACCGGAGACAGAACGTATATTGGTAATCTTGCTGAGCAATTTAATATCTATGTGGGAGATAAAGAAGATGAAGGAGAGAGCCTGAATCACAGCGGGATGATAGCACTGGTAGATCAGGAAGGAAATATCAGATGCCGGTATAATAAAGAGAATATGCCGATTCTGTATTACTCAGGATTGAATTATGATGATCCGGAAGGTAAAAGCCCGAGGTTAAATGGGAAATATCACCCGGACAGAGAAATTCTGATAGAAGATATTAAGAAATTACTGAAATAATAAGTTGAAAGATAACGTTATGAGCCAGGAAGAAGTCTGCGGTTGTTTTCCAGCCGGAATTACTTTATCCCGGAGAATTTATCTTTCATCCCAGAAAAATATTGTTTAACCATAAAACAAAACGTTATGAAGATTATGAAAATAGCTGCTTTAAGTGCAGTTTTTGCCGCTCAGTTTACACTGGCACAATTCAAGCAGACCCCTCTGCCATATGCGTATAATGCGCTGGAAGGTTCTATCGATGCTCAGACGATGGAAATTCACTATTCAAAACATGGAGCTGCTTATACAGCTAATTTGAATAAGGCTATTGCAGGAACGCCACAGGAAAAACAGACTTTGGTTCAGATCCTGGCTGAAACTTCCAAGATGACTCCTGCGGTAAGAAATAATGCAGGTGGGCACTACAACCATGAGCTTTTCTGGACAATGCTTACACCGGAGAAAAATACACAGCCTTCAGCAAAATTAGCAAAAGCAATCAATGATGCTTTTGGAAGTCTGGATGCTTTCAAAGAAAAAATGAGTAAAGCCGGAGCAGACCGTTTCGGTTCAGGATGGGCGTGGCTTTCTGTAGATAAAAACGGAAAACTTTTCGTTTCTTCAACCCCTAACCAGGATAACCCTATGATGGATATCGTAGAAGAAAAAGGAACTCCTATCCTTGGAATTGACGTTTGGGAGCATGCTTATTACCTGAAATATCAGAATAAAAGAGCAGACTACCTTTCCGCAATCTGGAATGTGCTGAACTGGAAAGAAGTTAGCAAAAGATATGATGATGCTTTAAGCAAAAAGTAACTTCATGAAATTATTTTACGGCGTACTCTTTACTTTTTATATGGTGTTCAGACCTCTGATCCCCTTGGTAGAGTATGCCGTAAATTATGATTATATCGCAAAAGTTCTCTGTATCAATAAATCAAGGCCGGAAATACACTGTAATGGAAAATGTTACCTGAGTAAAGAATTGGCAAAAAACAACGATTCAGAATCTTCACCTTTACAAAAAACAAAAAACTCAGGACAAAAAATACTTGACATATATATCCTGCCTGAAATTGCGGAAATCTCTGCTGAAGAAAAATTTCCGGTTCTCAATTTCACTTTCCCCTATGAAGCAGTCTATTCCTTTCTGTTTCTGAAACACATTTTCAAACCACCGGTTTTTTAAGTTACAACAATCATTTTTTAACCATAAAAGCCGCCAAAGAATGCTCTTAATAATCACAATTGTAAGACCATTACTTTATTAAAGGTAAAAGTCCGCATAAGTTGAAAATCTCTGATTAAAAAACTTAAGTGTTCTTAGGATGCGCAAACTTATCACTTACAACTTAAGTGTAGAAAACGCTTGTGCCTTTTATGGTAAAAAGAATGTTTTTACATTCAAAAACAATCCATTCAAAAATTGTATTCAACTTAAAAAATCAACAATGAAAATCTATAAATTTTTATCCTTATTCTTTATTGCTTTTACTTTATTTACCCTTTCATCTTGTGGAAACAGAGATGATGATAATTCGCAGGATACCACTTCCGGAAGCCTCCAGATCAAATTTGAAAACGGATTTAATAATTTAGGAGATATTATTTTAAACCAGACCGTACAGACCTCTTCTCAGGGACAGAAACATAACTTCTCAGCCTTAAAATATGTAATCAGCAATATTACGCTGATTGATGAGAACGGAAATGAATTTAAATACAATGAAAATAACCCTGATAAAGGGGCCTTTATCGTAGATCAGGCTGATGCAGTGGCCGGTATTGTATACCTTAACCTTGATGGTGTTCCGAAAAATAATTATAAGAAAATAAGATTTGGTTTGGGTATCAGCCAGAAAGCTTACCTGCTGGGACAGGACGGGCAGGCTGAATTCTGGACCAGAGCTAAGCAGAAAGGAATGTCGTGGTCATGGGCTGCAGGATATGTTTTCGTAAAGCTGGAAGGGAAATATGGTTCCGGTTCTCCTTCACAGGAATTCATGAACCATACAGGAAATATGGGAAATACAGTGGCAAATGGTACTCCGGATCTTTACCGCGAAATTATCCTTAATCTTCCTACAACTGCAAGAGTAACCGGGCAGATCAGACCTTCTGTTCATATTCTGGCAGACCTGAATCAGTTTTTAAGCGGAGATAAGGCTCTTGCACTCACATCAGCTAATGATATGATGATGGGATCCGGCCAGCATCTTGTAGATGTGACGAACAACCTTACCAAAATGTTTAAAGTAGATCACGTTCACAATGATTAATTTTTTGATAAAGACTGTATTGGTTGTAGTGATCTTTCTTTTAAGCTGTATCTCCTGTTCCGATGAGGTAATGCAGCCTTTGGAAAAAGATGAAGCCTATAATCTGCAGTTTCCTGGATATTTCCCTGAAATGACTTTCGATAAATCGGCCAATCCCGCTACCAAAAACGGGGTTGAGCTGGGAAGAAAATTATTTTATGAAGGCAGGCTATCCAGAAACAATACGATTTCATGTGGTTTTTGCCATATCCAGGAAAATGCATTCACCCATCATGGGCATACCGTTAGCCATGGCGTAGATGATAGAATCGGAATCCGGAATGCACCACCTATTCAAAATATGGCTTTTTTGAAAAGATATATGTGGGATGGAGTAATTCATAATTTGAATGAACAGCCTATCAGCCCGATCACTGATGTGAATGAAATGGACAGTTCTATACCGGAAGCTATTTCAAAAATAAAAGGTGATCAGAAATATAAAAATCTTTTCAAAGCAGCTTACGGAGACGAAACTATTACAGGTGAAAGAATTTTAAAAGCATTATCACAGTTTATGGCTTCATTGATATCAGCCGATTCAAAATATGACAGATTCCGGCAGGGGAGGGAGCAGCTGACCTCAGAAGAATCCCAGGGGATGGCATTGTTCAGTCAGAAGTGTGCTTCCTGTCACAGTGGAGAACTGTTCACTGATGAAAGTTTCAGAAATACCGGAATGTATTATAATACTGAATTTAAAGATGCAGGGCGCTACCGTGTGACACTTGATCAGGTTGACTGGATGAAATTCAGGGTGCCAAGTTTAAGAAATGTAGAATATACTGCTCCTTATATGCATGACGGAAGATTTTACACCTTAGATGCAGTACTCAATTTCTATTCGGATCAGGTGGAAGATAATACCAATCTGGACCCGCAGCTTAAGAAAAACGGACATATAGGAATTGCAATGAACAGCCAGGAAAAACAACGTATTGTCACCTTTCTGAAAACACTGTCTGATAAAAATTTTATATCCAATCCAAAATTTGCAGAATAATTTAAAGAAAATATGAAGAAGATCATTATAATCATAAGCCTGGTTTTATTTAATCTCAGTCACGCTGGAACTATTATAGACAGTGCTTATATCTCTCAGAATTATCATAATAGAATAGAATTTGATGACGATTGTGATGCATGTGGTTGTGCCGCAGGAAACGGGTCATCCGGATTTGAGTCTTTATTGAATCCACAGTTTGTCGGGATTAAATACTT
The DNA here is from genome assembly GCF_021869765.1 of Chryseobacterium sp. MEBOG06. NCBI lineage: Bacteria > Pseudomonadati > Bacteroidota > Flavobacteriia > Flavobacteriales > Weeksellaceae > Chryseobacterium > Chryseobacterium sp. MEBOG06. The sequence goes on from NZ_CP084580.1 coordinate 359,855, forward strand.
TGCTCAGCATTACAAAGCAAAAGAGAATTTATTTGTAAAAGATCTTACTCAGGATCAGTATTTCAATACCCTTCAGCTATGGGGGAAAATTCCGGTGGCGAAAAAACTGAGCGTCTATGCAAGTCTGCCATTTCACTTTCATGAAAAAAAGACGATGCAGGGAGATATCAGAATCAATGGAATCGGAGATCTGAATCTGATGGGAATCTATCAGCTTATAAGTTCTAAAAATAATTTTCATCAGTTGAATGGAGGATTGGGAGTCAAAGTTCCTTTAGGGAAATTTGATGAAAAAGGAATATCAGGAGTCAATCCGAGTTTTCAGTTGGGAACAGGAAGCTGGGATTATCAGGCAGCTTTGAATTATAAATTTCAAAAAAATAAAATAGCCGTACTGGTGAATACAGATTATACTATTAAGACGGAAAATAAAAAGAATTACCATTTTGGGAATCAGTGGAACTATGCGGCAACCGGGTTTTATCAGATTACAGGAAATGAAAAGACTAACTTTTCTGCGAAGACAGGATTTCAGGGAGAAGTATATGCCCAAAACAAACAGTTTGGAGAAGGCTTACCCAATACTGCCGGAAGTGCACTGTATGGAAAACTGGGATTTGAAGCGTCTTATAGAAAGTTCAGCCTGGGAAGCGAAGTGATGCTTCCTGTATATAGCCACCTTGCAGGAGGGGATATTGAAGCCAGATCGCGTTTCAGTATTTTCCTGAACATCGGAATTTAAATTCTGAATTGAACCTTAGAGAATTTTTATGGAATCTTCCATAAGAATATAAAAAGAAAACCGGTAAACTGAAAAGTCTGCCGGTTTGTCTTTATCATTTATTTAATAATAATTTTACGAGAGTAAGATTTTCCTTCCTTCGTCTGAAGTGTCATGATGTATATACCTCCAGGCTGTTTCGTTTCAAAAGTATTTGATTTCAATTTGGAACGGAACACTTCTTTTCCTGAAGTATTCGTTAAGCTGACCTCTGAACCTTCTGCCGCAACATTTTTGTCAAGAGTAAACTGACCGTCCTGATTATAGGCCATGAAGTTGATAAAAGGGTCTTTGTATTGGTAAGCGTAGTAAACCCTAAGCTCACCGCCTAAATTAAGAAGACCTGAATTTACATTGATTTTAATACGGTCAAAAGGAATATTCATCGTAAGTTCAATTTCTCCCTTGCTAGGATCCGTACCTCCAAGTTGCAGGATATTATTGTTAAGATTCTGGTAGTCGTTGTTGGATACGTCTCCGTTAAATGTTTCAATAGAAACTCCGCCAAGAACCTGTGCGGATAAAGGAGTTCCGTTCGATCCAATTCCAATAACAAGTTTATTTGTATTATTATTGATATTGCTGCTTGGGAAGATCAGGGTCTGTTCTGTTCTTGCCAATAACCCGATTGAAACCTGCAGTGTAGAATAATCATCCTCATTGCTTCCGATGGCATTGAGTGGATTCAGAACTCCACAACCTATACATACTCCGAATACCTGACTGGTTTGACTGCTTGCATAGATTTTGGTAATCTGAGCATAAGACATTGTGCTCATCAGAAATAAGAATAAAGCTGACATACCTGCTTTGAGTGCATGCTTTCTCACTAATAAATTGTTTTTCATATGTTTAATTTTTGAGATTTTAGTTTTAAGTAAAATTACATATAAAATAATTATGTTGGTTATTTTATTTCAATTTTTAGTGAAATTTAAACATTTGTATTATATAACGAATTATTGTTAATTTTTAATTAATATAAAAATCTTTTTTATCTCTTTGAAATGTACATAAAAAAAACCGGCAGATTTTTTAATCAGCCGGTCTTAAGGGTATCATTTATTTAACAATAATTTTACGTGAGTACATTTTTCCTTCTTTGGTTTTAACGGTCATGAAATAAACCCCTTCAGGCTGTTTAGAATCAAAAGTTTTTGATTTCAGCGTAGAACGGAATACTTCTTTTCCAGATGTATTGGTAAGAGCAACCTCAGAGCCTTCCAAAGGAACGTTTCCATCCAGAGTAACTTGTCCGCTCTGGCTGAATGCCATTATATTAATTAATGGATCCTGGTAAGCATAGTATATTCTGAACCCACCCCCAAGGCTGAGTACTCCGCCGGTCAATCCAATTCTGATTCCGTCATAAGGTTTATCCGGTTTAAATTCTACAATACCTCTGTTAGGTGTAGCTCCCAGCTTCAGAAGACTTACATCTATTGTTCTGCGGTCATCGTTGGAAGTTCCTCCGTTCATAGTTTCCAGCGTCACACCACTTAGTAATTGTACAGATAAAGGAATATTATCAGTTCCAATACCTACAACCAGTCTTGTGTCGGATCTCAGATCCGGAAAAAGTAAAGTTTGCTGAATTCCTCCTAAAAGTACAGTTCCCAATACCATTGTTGAATAATCGTCTTCATTACTTCCTACAGCATTGAGAGGGTTGTCTACACGGCATCCTAGGCATGCTACTCCAAATACACCCGAGCTTTGAGCGTGAGCATAAATTCTATTCTGTGCAAATGAAAGGGTAGTGGCAGAGAATAGAAATAAAGACATTAATCCTGCTTTAAAAGAGAATTGATTTCCCAAAGGTAAATTAAATTTCATGTTATTTATTTTTGAATGAATAGTTTTATTCAAATTTAGGCATTAAAAGGAAAAGTAGAAAATAATATTTCCATTTTTGGTGATTTTTTTAATAAATCCTTTGTTTATAGTTTATAAAGCTGATTGAGCAGAGGAAGTAGATAGGATCAGAATGGGAAGCTAAAGCAGGACTGGATTATATTTTCAGGCGTAAAAGTTGGGAAGAAATAGTCTACAATGAGAGAAGGTAGATTATTTTGAAGTAAAGAATTAATCGGATTATTTATATGAGTAAAATTTTTTCTATTCAGATTAGACAAGCTTTTTGCTTAGTCCCAGCTTTTGCGCCTGATCTATGGTAAACAAAAAAAAGAGACTTTCGAAAAAGTCTCTTTTGTAGCCCGTAGGGGAATCGAACCCCTCTTACCAGAATGAAAATCTGAGGTCCTAACCGATAGACGAACGGGCCCTCTATCTTCCATTACCGAAGTAATGTGTTAGTTTTGTTTTTATAAGTATCAACTCTTAATCTTGTAGCCCGTAGGGGAATCGAACCCCTCTTACCAGAATGAAAATCTGAGGTCCTAACCGATAGACGAACGGGCCGGTTAGATTTTTTATTTAAATATAGCTTTTCTACTTTTTCTTTAAAAAACCACTGATGTTTTACAGTGGTTTTTAAAGATTTAAGTAGCCCGTAGGGGAATCGAACCCCTCTTACCAGAATGAAAATCTGAGGTCCTAACCGATAGACGAACGGGCCAGCTATATTTTTACGCTAATTTATTAACGTGCTTTGTTAATTTGCTTTTCAAGTTAGCTGCTTTGTTTTTGTGGATAATATTTTTCTTAGCTAATTTATCCAATAAAGCGATAACTTTTGGCAACTGTTCTGTAGCAGCAGCTTTGTTCTCCTCATTTCTTAAGGTCTTCAATGCTGTTCTAGCAGTCTTGTGATAATATCTGTTACGAAGTCTTCTAGTTTCGTTTTGTCTAATTCTCTTTAGAGCTGATTTATGATTTGCCATATCGTTTAAATGTGAGTGCAAAACTATAAACTTTTTCTTTAACTACCAAATTTATTTTGAAAATTTTTAATTTTCTTCTGAAAGGTACTTTCTAAGCTTATCTATTGCTTGTTCTATTTTTAAATTTTCCTGTTCTTTTTCTATTTTTTTGATCGTATTTCCAAGCATGATCAGTGCATTGTTCCATTCTCCAGTGGTATTGGTGAAAGTAAGTTCGTCTATTGTTACTTCAAAAGCAACCCTTTCTCCAGTCCTGTAAAGTCTGAAACTTATTTTATCATCCCTGCCTGTAATCCCTTCTTCATTGATTTGTAAATCGTAACTTTTTGGGTTAGAGTGGACTTTTTTAAAAAGCAATTTTGCTTCTTGTATTTTCAAATCCGGCATGATATCAAATTTTGTAGCCTATAGGGGAATCGAACCCCTGTTGCAAGAATGAAAATCTTGAGTCCTTACCACTAGACGAATAGGCCAAATTTTGAGGTTGCAAAAGTAATAATTAACTTTTAAACCTCAAAATTATTCTTTTAAATTATTTATATACTTTTTGTATCACCGTGTTTTTGATGCCTTTAGCTTCAAGCTCTTTTTGAAGTTTTGCAGCGTCTTCCAGGGTATATACTTTCCCATACGTATAATAAAACACTCCATTGTCTTTTTCTCTTTCCACGTCTTTCAGGTTTTGAAGAATGTAAGAGTTGCCATTCAGTTTGTCTCCGGAGTAGACTTCTATCGTATAATATCCCATGCTGATTCTCTGATTTGGCATAAATCCTACCGCAAAAGCATTTCTGAATCCTGCATCTTTGGCTGTCTTAAGGTTGATATCTTTTACAGAGGCCATATTGGTGACCGCATAGTAATATTTGTATTGTCCGTTCTCTTTGATAGTCAGGATATAATTTAACCCTTTAAGAGCGGGATCATTTTCGTTAAACTTTGTAGGAGAGCTCATCAATAGTATTCTGAAATCGTTTTTCAGAGGAGCTTCTGCCGGTTTTTCAGGTTCCTGTTTTTTTATTGCAACAGATCCGCCGGATTTTCTGTCGACCGCTTTTTTGTAATCAATGATTGCATTATAAATACTTTCAGCAATTTCTTCCTGGCCTTTTTCGGAGGCAATATAATGACTTTCTTCCGGATGATTAATGAATCCGGTTTCTATCAGTACAGAAGGCATGGCATTCATACGGAGAACGTGAAGGTTCTTCTGAAAAACACCTCTGGAAAATCTTTTGTCTTTATTCACAAAATTATCTTCTACCAATCCTCCCAGAAGAAGACTGGATTCCAGATATTTGCTTTGCTGAAGTTTTAGGGCAATCAAAGATTCCGGAGAGTCGGGATTATAAGACCCGAAGGTCTGTTTATCTTTTTCATCCAGAAAAATCACGTCATTTTCCCGTTTTGCCACTTCAAGGTTCTCATTGTTTTGGTTGGGTCCCTGAACATAAGTTTCCGTACCATAGGCTGTAGGTCTTTGTGCAGAATTACAGTGAATGGATACGAAAAGATCTGCTTTACTTCTGTTAGCCAGGTTCGTTCTGTCGGATAGAGAAGGATATTCATCGATCTTACGGGTGTATATTACTTTGAAATCTCTGTTTTTCTCCAACATTGCCCCCACTTTTAAGGTAATAGCGAGTGTAATGTCTTTTTCAGCAATCCTTCCAATGTCAGAATAAGTCCTGTTGGCTCCATGATCACTTCCTCCGTGTCCCGCATCCAGAACGATTGTAAACTTCTTTTGAGAGAATACAAAGTTGCTGATCAGGATAAGGAGAAATGATAAAATTATTTTAAAATTTTGTTTGTGCATCTTACAGTTATAAAAATTATATTAATTTTGGGCCTTAATTATATATAATAAAATTGGCCAAAACCGTCCTCAAAAATATATTACAAATTTTAATTATCCTAATTTTTAACAATTTTTTAGCACAGAAAACTCCTGAAAAATTGCCTAAAAATGCGGTTAATGATACTATTTCCAAAAAGGATACCATAGTTGTAAAAAAAGAAACTTTGGATGATATTCTTCATACAAAAGCTGATGATCAGCGAAGAGATGTCCCCAAAAGAATGACATTCCTTAACAAGAATGCCCAGGTAAAATATCAGGATATGCAGATTGATGCAGATTATATCTCCATTGATGATAATAAAAACCTGATCTATGCCCGTGGAAAGCAAGACTCCCTCGGTAAAATTATTGCTCCTGTGATTACCACTCAGGCAGGTAAAAAGTACGAAACTACTGAGTTTAACTATAATACCAAAACCAAACAGGCAATTGCTTTCAATGCCAGAACGGAAGAAAGTGAAGGGGTAATTATTGCGCAGAAAACAAAAAAATATAATGATTCGGTGTTCGCGATGGTAAGAGCGGATTATACGACGGATGATTATTTCATTAAGAAAAAAGATACAGCTGCGGATTACTTTATGAGAGCTTACAATATTAAGCTTATTAAAACCAAAAACAAATCTCAAATCGTTACAGGGCCTATTCAGATGTTTATAGAGCAGGTTCCTACACCTCTTTATCTGCCGTTTGCTATTTTACCATTTTCGGCTAAAAGAGCTGCCGGTATTCTGATTCCGAGTTTCGGAGAAAGGGAAGATGTAGGGTTTTTCCTTAATGGAATAGGTTACTATCAGCCGATTGGAGAACATTTTGACCTTAAAGTGTTAGCAGATATCTATACGAAAGGAAGCTGGAACCTTAGACCGCAAATGAACTATCAGAAAAAGTACCGCTATTCAGGAAATTTTAATGCAGATATCGGAACGGTAGTAAGAGGGATCAAAGGATTGGATGACTATACCAAAAACAGTACCTATAGAATCAACTGGACGCATGCACAGGACTCGAAAGCTAATCCTTTCCTTACATTCAGTGCTTCGGTAGATGTTGTGAGTACGAAATTTTATAATAATCCGCTTAACAACAATTATATTTTCAACCAGAATGTGTTGAATACCCAGCAAAACTCAACGGTAACCCTTACCAAAAGATTTTTGAAGCTGCCTGTTACCATTACCGGGACGGCATCTTATTCTCAGAACTTTGCAACAGGACTTGCTGATCTTCGTCTTCCACAGATGAACGTAGCGGTAAATCAGTTCTATCTGTTTAAGTCGAAAACAGGAGTAAGACAGGGGCTTATTGAAAATATTACAGTAAATACAGGGTTTAACCTGACCAATTTTGTGAATACTAAGGAAAATGAGCTGTTTACAAAGGAAATGTGGGATAAAATGCAGACCGGACTTAAAAATAATATCGCTATTGCTACCAATACCACTCTGGCAAAATATTTCACATTCAGCTTAAGTGCTAATGTTGACAACGCTTTGACCACGAAAACACTGAACAGATTTTATGATCCTGTAAATAATGTTACCGTAGATCAGATTAATAAGCAGTTTACAGGTTATTCAACATTCTCTACCACAGCAAGTCTTCAGACTACGCTATATGGGATGATGAAGTTTAAAAAAGGAGCAGCAATAGAAGCGGTAAGACATATGATGACTCCGAGTATCGGGTTTACCTATTCTCCGGATTTCTCAAGTCCTAATTTCGGATATTACAGAAACTATTACAATGCAAACGGAGCGCTTACCCCTTATTCTATTTTTGAAAAAGGAATTATAGGAAGCCCTTCAAGTGGAATGGTTGGAGCTTTAGGTTTCAATATCGGAAATAATATTGAAATGAAAGTAAAGTCTAAAAGTGATTCTACAGGAGCGAAGAAGATCAAAATTTTTGAGTCTTTAGGTCTTTCAGGAAGCTACAACTTTGCGGCTAAAGATCACCCTTGGTCTATCCTTAGTATCAACGGACAATCTTCTTTCTTTAATAATAAACTTACTGTAAATACGAGTCTTGCTCTTGAGCCTTATAGAATTGCTTTCACACCTGGACAGGATACAGGAGTAAGAACAGAACAGTTCGGGCACTTTAGTGTACAGGGATTCAACGTACAGCTATCATATCCTTTAAGCAGTGAAATCTTTGGAGAAAAGACAGACTATGCTAAGAAATATTCTACAAAAGGAGAGGTGAGGAATGAAAGTTATTATTTTGATGATGATAATTATGCTCATTTCGACCAGGCATGGACTTTGAATATCAGTGCGAATTATGCCTATTCCAAAGGGCTTAGTAGACTTGCAAATAAAATAGCCTCTGTAGGGCTTGACGGAAGCATTAAACTGACTCCTTACTGGAATATAACCGGAAGTACTCACTTTGACATGGTAACAAAAGATCTTGCATATACCAGAATTGGTTTCTCAAGAGATCAGCGAAGTTTTACCATCAATTTCAACTGGGTTCCATTCGGACAGTATAAGGTGTATGACTTCTTTATAGGGATCAAAGCCAATATCTTAAGTGATGCTCTGAAGTATAAAGACAGAAGTTTTACCCAGCCGAATACACCTTTCTAATGTCAGATTGGCATTTGAGAATATAAATTTTATATTTGCAACCAAAATAAATCTAATAAAATCGCTGTTGATGAAATTTTCTAACAGATCAGTACAGAAAGCGGCGGTTGCATATGAGCTTAGAAAAAAATAAATATCCACATATGAAACAAATAATCAACACAGTTAATGCACCTGCAGCTATCGGTCCTTATTCACAAGCTAATATGGCAAACGGAGTTTTATATATCTCCGGACAGATTCCTGTAGATCCTGCAACTGGTAAATTGGTAGAGGGAATTGAAAAAGAAACGCACCAGGTAATGAAAAACCTTGAAGCAATTCTTACAGAAGCGGGAATGACTTTTAAAAATGTTGTAAAAGCTACGATCTTCCTTAAGAGTATGGATGATTTTGCAGTGATGAATGATATTTATGCCTCTTATTTAGATGCAGAAAGCTATCCGGCACGTGAAACGGTTCAGGTTTCTTGCCTGCCTAAGAACGTGGATATCGAAATTTCTATGATCGCACATCAGGATTAATGAGTTTTATAAGAAATACAATTGCGGTTTTGCTGGGCCTTGGTATTGCAGGGCTTATTATCACTCTTGGTATAAGAGCATTTCCGCAATGGGTTACTTTTGACGCTTTTGCTCCTTTTGAGCATTGGCAAAGGTTTCTCTTCAGTATGAAAGATGATAAAGCCTTTTTCGGGTTCCTGTTGTTTATTTCCGGATTGGGAACTACAGTTGGGGGAGTGGCAACCGCAATCATCGTTAAATATGCAAAAGTAGCCTATGCAATTCTAATTGGCTTTATAATGCTTTTTATTGCCATGCTGGATGTCATTATATTTCCTTATCATCCTACATTTTATAAGATCTCAATCTTCCTTACCTTTTTTCCTTTTTCCTGGATTGGCGGTAAGATTGTAGAGGTGATTTATGAGCGGAATAAGAAGAAAAGAATTGCTGATAAAATGAATAAGCCAAAATAAAATAATAAAAAAACGCTGCAGATTTCTGCAGCGTTTTTTGTTGATATAGAAAATTACTTTTCTTAATTAAGGCATTTTAAATCCTTTTGTATACATTCTTCCGTAGTCATCTACAAATTTCACCTGTACGTTCCCCTGGTATTTATCCAGGATTTTTTCTACGTCTTTTTGAGAATTGACTGGTTTGCCATTTACCTCAATGATGATGTAATTGTCTACGATGCCGATTTTGGCCATTTCACTGCCTTCTGAAACGTTTTTAGCAACTACACCGCTGGTTAGACCATATTCTGTTTTGAATCGCTCAGTAAGAGGATCAAATTCAGATCCGATTTTTTCAGTTACGCTAAGGTCAGCTTTTGTTTTGGTAGAAGTTCCTCCTTTCTGGTCTTTAAGAGTAACCGTAGTAGTAGATTCTTTACCATCTCTCCTATAAGTTAACTGAACTCTATCACCCGGGCGTTTACTTCCGATAGACATAGACAGATCTGCGAAATCAGTGATTTCATAATTGTCTATTTTAGTAATAATGTCTCCTTTTTTCAGACCTGCATCTTCAGCACCGCTCTTTTCACCAAATCCTGTAACATATACTCCGGATCCTACTTTAAGATTAGTCTTAAACTGTTTGTTGTATGAAGCTACCAGTTGGTCATTAGAAAGATCTAAAGACTGAACACCTAAGAAACCTCTCTGTACAATTCCGAATTTCTTGATATCTTCAACAATCTTTCTTGCCAAATTAGCAGGGACTGCAAATCCATATCCCTGATAATATCCGGTTGTAGACTGAATAGCAGAGTTGATCCCGATAAGTTCTCCATTCGTGTTGACCAATGCTCCTCCAGAGTTACCCGGGTTGATGGCTGCATCGGTCTGAATGAAACTTTCAATAGGATTAGCTGCCTTCCCCTGGCTTCCTAAAATTCCGATTCCTCTTCCTTTAGCAGAAACAATACCTGCTGTAACAGTAGAGTTTAATCCAAGTGGGTTTCCTACTGCAAGTACCCATTGTCCTACTTCAATATTATCTGAGTTCGCAAAATTTAGATAAGGAAGACCTTTTTCTTCAATCTTCAATAATGAGATGTCTGTATTAGGGTCGGTTCCTACCAATGTAGCGATGTATGATTTCTTGTTGCTTAATACAACTTCAAGTTTATTGGCACCTGCTACAACGTGGTTGTTGGAGATAATGTAACCGTCCGGAGAGATGATGACCCCGGAACCCATTCCTGAAGGCATATTATCAGGAGCCTGCTGCTGCTTTTGTTTCTGCTGCCCTCTTCCCCCGAAAGGATCTCCGAAGAAAAAGTCGAATAAGTCCTGCTCTGAAGCTCTGCTTGCCGTTCTGCTTTGATAATTTTTGATAGTAACTACAGCCGGAACGGTCGTTTTAGCTGCTTTTACAAAGTCATCACCCACTGCACCTGTATTCATTCCTGCAAATGATGTGTTAGGGGCTGATGCTGTGAAATACGATTGATCTCCATTGTTGGAAGAATGTCCTAAATATTGTATGGCTCCAACGGTAGTAGCTCCGGAGATGACTCCTACTACTGCAAATGGTAATAGTTTTTTTAAAGTACTCTTCATTGTATATCTTTCTTTTTTATTAATCATTTCGTTTTATGTTTTTAAGTAAACAAATTTAATGCTAAATAAGTAAGCAATTAGTGTGCTATGTTTCAATTTTAACTAAAATTTAACGGCTGCACTGTCAATTTATACATTATGTCATAATTGTTAATGTCAGCGTTAACATAACTTAAAAAAAACTTAAAGAAAAATTGTCCACTTTGCACAGTAGAGCATGTCAGATCTAATACTGAAAAATCAATGCCACTCTTCTATTTTATCCTTCTGTAATTATATCAACGATACACCTAAGCTTTCAATTTTTAATTCTCAATCTCCATTTTTATCTGTCCGTTATTCGTAGATAAGGGCTTTGTATTTTCCCAATAAATATACTTAATTGAAAAATTATTATCTTTGCAAAAATATTTTTCTCACTTAAAACGTTTATAGCATGCAACTGTATAACACCTTAAGCGCAGAAGAAAGAGCTCAACTTATTGATGAAGCTGGTAAGGAACGTCTTACATTGTCTTTCTATGCGTATGCCAAAATTGAAGATCCCAAAAAATTTCGCGACGAATTATTTATAGCCTGGAATGCCCTTGATGCACTTGGCCGTATTTATGTTGCTCACGAAGGTATCAATGCTCAGATGAGTGTTCCTGCAGATCAATTTGAAGCATTTCGTGATACGCTGGAAGTTTATGACTTTATGAAAGGAATTCGTTTAAATGTAGCCGTTGACCAGGATAATCACTCTTTTTTAAAACTGACAATAAAGGTCAGAAATAAAATAGTAGCTGATGGATTGAATGATGATACTTTTGATGTTACCAATAAAGGAATTCACTTAAAAGCACAGGAATTTAATAACTTACTTGAAGATCCCAATACCATTGTCGTAGATTTCAGGAATCATTACGAAAGTGAAGTTGGTCATTTTGAAGGAGCAATTACTCCTGATGTAGAAAACTTCAGAGAAAGTTTGCCGATTATCAACGAACAGTTACAGGATTTTAAAGAAGATAAAAATCTATTAATGTACTGTACAGGAGGAATCCGTTGTGAAAAAGCGAGTGCTTACTTCAAACACCAGGGTTTTAAAAACGTTTTTCAATTAGAAGGTGGAATTATTGAATATACCCGCCAAATAAAAGAAGAAGGCATCGAAAGTAAGTTTATAGGGAAGAATTTTGTATTTGACCACCGATTGGGAGAGAGGATCACAGACGATATTATTTCGCAGTGCCACCAATGTGGTAAGCCTTGTGATAACCATACCAACTGTGCTAATGATGCCTGTCATTTATTGTTTATTCAATGTGACGATTGTAAAGCCGCTATGGAAAACTGCTGTTCTACAGAATGTCTGGAAACAATCCATTTACCTTTAGAGGAGCAGCTGAAACTGAGAAAAGGATTGCAGGTAGGAAATAAGGTTTTCAGAAAAGGAAAATCCGATGCTTTGAAATTTAAAAATTCAGGTGATTTGCCAACCAGGCCTTTAGCAAAAGCTGAAACAAAAAATATCCGCCAGAAAATTGCAGTCAAAAAAATAATACTTGGAAAGGCTGAACATTATTATTCAAAATCAAAAATTGCACAGTTTTTAATTGAAAATAATGAACTTTCAATAGGTGATAAAGTATTAATTTCAGGGCCTACAACCGGAGAACAGGAGGTTACAATTACTCAGATTTATGCAAATGGAGGTCCTTGTGAAACAGCTAAAGAAGGAGATCAAATTACTTTTGAACTTCCGTTCAGAGTTCGTTTGTCTGACAAATTGTATAAAATTGTGTAAGCCTAAAAGCAAAAATAAAGCAGTGAAAGCTTATCCGGTTAAAATTATTTCAGTGAAGAAAACTTAATAATTATGCTAAAAGCTGAGCTTAGAAAAAAATATATGCAAAAAAGAAAAGCCTTGTCTACTGATGAGGCTTTCTTGTTATCAAAAAGAATATTGAATCAGTTCCTTGCTTATTTTAAACCTGAAGAAGGCCAGAAAGTCCATCTTTTTGTACCTATTGAGAAGTTTAGGGAAATTGACACCCAAATCTTCATCAATTATTTTCTAGCACATAATCTACGCGTTTATGTGCCTAAAATTGCCGATGATCAGCTTGTCAGTATTGAAATTTTTGAAAATACTGTGTTTGAAACAAATAACTGGGGGATTTCGGAACCTGTTTCAAGCCAGGATTCCGGAGAAAATAATTTCCATTATGTAATTACCCCTTTGGTGTATTGTGATGCAAAAGGAAACAGGGTAGGATATGGAAAAGGTTTTTATGACAGACTTTTCCAAAATGTATCATTAGAAACAAAAAAAATCGGAGTCAATTATTTTGACCCCGAAGAATATATCGATGATGTCTGGGAAAATGATATTCCTCTGGACTATTTGGTAACGCCTACAGAAGTGCTGTCTTTTTTAAGTGGTTTGGTATAAAAATCCAGAAAATAGAACTTAAACTCCTTCTTAAGTTTTGATGTTGACAATAAAATGTACTGTGCATTTTTTTCAAAGCTTCCTAAAGACCTGTTTTTATCGTCAAAATATTCTACATTGAATTTTGCATAATCTAAGGTGTCTTTTTTATAAAATTCTTTATAGACATTCAGGTTATTTACTTTTACAGTCTTTACTTTCATGCTGTCCAGTTCTTTCATTAGCCTTTTAAAGGTTAATGAATCGGGTTTGTGAAAGTAGCTTTCCATTTGTGAGTAGATTACCGTGTCTATCTCCGTGTTTCTCTTTCCTGATAAATATAGGGTAGACAGATCAAGAAGTTCCTGAACCTTTTGCTTGGTGATTGAATTAATGGCTTGCATACTGTCCATTTGTACAGCAGGATAACTTTTGGTATTGTTACTGTTTCGCAGTTTATCGAGATCGCTTACTTCTGTACTTTTTTTACTACAGGCAAAAAATAAAGCCAGAAGAGCCGTGAAGATTAAAAAATTATTGATTCTTTTCATCTGTAGTGGCAATTTTAAATTTGATGGAGATGATTTTACCTTTGGTATCTTTTTTCATTTCTATTACGTTCAGATTCTTTAATGACGTAGTAGGAGTTGTTACAAGGGTGATATACTTTTGCTTATCAAGCCTTTCTATACCATAGGTATTGTTGTCATAGACCTGATATATGATGGCATTGTTACTGATCAGATTTTCCAGCTGATTCCTCTTCTGTTTGATGAGAGCCACCTGTTCTTCATTATTTCCGCCTTTAATATCTTTAATAGAGAAATAGTAGGCTGCCATCTTATAATCATCCGGTTTCAGTTCTATTTTTTCTTCTTCAGGAGCATTTTCAAGGTTTCTGTTCACTTCCAGTGGTTCATAGAAAGGGGCACTAATTCGCATTTTCAGATTTTTATCCTTTGTAGAATAATAAAAGCACTCTCCGGGTTTTATTTTGTACATCAATGGCGATTCATTTTCCTTCACCACCATTATTTCTAAGGTATTGATTACAGAAACTCCTCTGTCCTTATCTATAAAACAATATTTATAAGTTTTGGAAAAAAGAACATCCTTGAATCCTAATAAACCGGTTATGGTGATTAAAACAGAGGTAATAAACGCCCATGCATTCTTTTTGAAGAAATTTTTCTTAGGCGGAGCTGCTGAAATTTCAACCTCGGTGATAGAATTTTTATTTACTTTAACTTCTTGATTTTCAGTATTTTTTTTTGTAAATCAGTATTTTCGGAGGGCTTATTTTCAACTTTTTGAGGCTGAATGTCAGTTTTTGGAAGTTCAGGAGCTGAAGAAACAGTTTTTTCCAATTCGTTGATTGTTTCTTCATCCAGATTTTCATTTTCATACAGCAATTCTCCAGCGAAAAGGTGTTGTTTCTTGAACTCGTACCATGAGTCGTATCCCGCATAAATACTCAATAAATTAAGCATATCTATTCTGGGCAGTTTGGTGACCGGTGAATTTTTGAAATAGGTGTAAAATGACTTTTCACTGATGTTGCCTTTCGCTTTTTTGCGGAGGTCTTCCTGGAAATATATGATGTCTATACCCTTCCACTTTGAGATATCATCATGCGAAGGGGTATATTCTTTTAAGTATTGACCCTGAACTTCCTTTTTTAGTTGCTCAAAGTGTAATAGATCTAAATCTGTCAATTTTTTAAAAAATAATTAAATTGTTGATTATCAGCTATGTTTTTTTGTAAAACTATTTTACAAATGTATTACAATTATTTTTCATAGACAAATTTTCTAACTGCTCTACCTTTGTCTTGTTCAAATAACAGAACAGAAGAAAATTTTATAAAACAATATTAACAAAATTAAATTTAATTTATTATGAAAAAGTCATTATTCGTAGCTGCTATCGCTGCAATCTCTTTAGTTGCTTGTAAAAAAACTGAAGCTACTTCTACTGAAGGAACAACTGATTCTGCTGCTGCTAACGTTGCTGATTCTGCTGCTGTAGTTACTGATTCTGCTGCTAAAGTTGTTGACTCTGCTGCAACTGCTGCTGTAGGTGCTACTAAAGATGCTGCTGCTGCTACAACTGCTGCTGGTGCTGAAGTTGCTAAAGATGCTGCTAAAGGTGCTGCTGACGCTGCTAAAGGTGCTGCTGATGCTGCTAAAGGAGCTGCTGATGCTGCTAAAGATGCTGCTAAGAAATAATTTTAGCTTACGCTTAAAAATAAAAGAACCGTTTCACCCAGTGAAACGGTTTTTTTTATGCTTTATAATTAAACCTTTCTATTGTCTACAAACAAAATGAATGACTGGAAAAAGATTTCTCCAATCTTCATTTTATTTCCGGTTATCCTTTTTTCTGCTTCAAAGATTCATAGCAGGTAATCGCTACTGCATTACTCAGATTAAGAGAATCTATACTTCCGGCCATTGGAATCAGCGTATTTTTTCCTTTCCCAATCCAGAAATTACTTAACCCGGAATGTTCGGTACCGAATAATACAGCAGAACGCTGTGTGAAATCTTTTTTATAGATATCTTCAGCACTGTCGTCCATCAGAGTGGTGTAAATATTGAATTTATTTTTCTGAAGGAAGTCCAGGGCCTCCTCATTTTCTGCCTGATAGACTTCCATTCCAAAAAGACAGCCTACACTTGATCTGATTACATTTGGATTATAAAAATCCGTTTTTCCATCTGCTACAATAAGAGCATCTATTCCGAATGCTTCGCAACTTCTTAAAATAGCACCGAGATTTCCAGGTTTTTCAACTCCTTCAACAATAATTACGGTAGCGTTCTCTTTAGGAATATATGATGAAAGACTATTTTCTTTAGCTTCGTATATCCCAATAATACCTTCTGAACTTCCTCTGTAAGCTATTTTCTCATATACTTTTTCACTTACTTGATGGATTTTCCCATCAGGAAGAGCCCCTTTGAATATATTCTCGCAGATAAAGAACTCAACCGGCACAAAATTATATTGTATTGCTCTTTCATTTTCCTGTTGCCCTTCTACTACGAAAACTTTTGATTTTTTACGGAATCTATTGTCAGTAAGAAGCTTAGTGACCTTTTTTATCTTATCGTTTTGAAAACTTTCTATCAACATTCCGCAAAATTATGCAAAATTTATCATTAGACTTCTCTGTACTTTATAAAAAGATTTTCTGACAAAGTTAAAATGCGAAATCAACTCACATTAGTAAGGAAAAAGAAAACTTTGTAGTAATGGAAATTACTTGTTGATGGAATTGAATAAGGCTGTTTCATATTGAGACAGCCTTGTTATTATGTTTTCCGATCTTACTCGTTGAAAAAGTCCAGCGTATTCTGTGAATTATCAACCAGGCTTTGTGGAAGATCTTTTTTGTTTTTAATGCCTAGTGATTTCAGTTTCTGTGTCTGAATCACAAGATTGTCATTTCCTGTGTAGAGCTGTTTGTAAGCATCATTATAAACATTTTTAGCCTGATCCAGATTTCGCCCTACTTTCTCCAGATTTTCTACAAAACCTACAAATTTATCATACAATTTGGCACCACGTTCAGCAATTTCCATGGAGTTTCTGTTCTGATACTCTCTTTTCCACAAGTCGGCAATCAGTTTCAGAGAAGTGATAAGATTGCTAGGATTCAATAATAAAATTCTTCTTTCATAGGCGTAGTTCCACAAATTCTGATCGGCCTGCATAGCGGCAATATAAGCGGGTTCACTAGGGATAAACATCATTACGAAATCCAATGACTTTCCATAGTCATCATAGGCTTTTTGACTCAGCTGTGTAATGTGATTTTTAATAGATCCGAGATGCTGGCTTAGTTTTAGGGCATATACATCAGGATCAGTTTCATCTACCAGATCAGTGAAAGCAGTCAAAGATACCTTGGAATCTATGATGACATTTCTTTCATCCGGGTATTTTATAACAGCATCAGGTCGCATTTTTTTACCGGAAAATTCTGAAAATAGAGCGTTATTGTCTTCATCACGCAATTCGTGCTCCAGGAAATATTCCCTTCCTTTTACCAGACCGGATTTTTCAAGGATACTTTCAAGGATCATTTCGCCCCAGTTTCCTTGTGTTTTGCTTTCTCCTTTTAATGCACGTGTAAGTTTTTTAGCATCATCGGAAATCTGCTGGTTCAGTTCTGCGAGCTCTTTTACCTTTTCGGCAAGGGAAAAACGTTCTTTATTTTCTTTTTCATAGGCCTCGTTGACCTTATTTTTCAGGTCGGCAATTTTCTCCTGAAAAGGATCCAGAATGTTTTTTAAGTTATTCTGATTTAAGGTAGTGAACTTTTCTGTTTTCTCCTCAAGGATTTTATTTGCCAGATTTTCAAACTGAAGTTTTGATTCCTCCTGGATCTTTATAATTTCCTCTTTTTGGGTATCTAAAGATTTCTGAAGACCTTCATTCCTGGCGGAAAATTCAGAGTTTTTAGCGAAAAGAAGCTGTTTCTCAATGATGTGAGTGTCTATTTGAGAGGTCAGTTTTAGATTGATCTGCTTTAATTCCTGAAATTGAACAGTCAGGGAAGAATGTTCAGCAGATATTCTCGAAAATTCATTCTTCAGATCATCCAGCAGATCCTGCTGCTGAATATTTGATTCTTTCTCTTTGCTGATATTTTGAGTCAGCTCCAGTATTTTTAAATTTGAATTTTCCTGGTCAGATTTATTTTTGATAAATAAAGAATTCAGTTCATCATAAGAATTTCTTGAAACCATTGTTGACTTCAGTGCAAAATATAAAATGACCGCTCCCAGTATTCCACCGGCAATAAAACCAATTAATAAATATATCATCTCCATCTTCCAAAATTATGAAAAAAGCAGGGAAGTTAAGCCTGCGAGAATATATTTGGAGCATTTGTTTTCGAAACCTTCCGGAATATTGAGCCATCTGCATCTGGTTTCCTTTACTAAAGATTACCTATATTTATGCGAAATTTCAGAAGAATATGAATGTTTTACTGGTAGAGGATGATCAAAGAATCAGTAATTTCCTGATAAAAGGGCTTTCCGAGGCCGGTTATGATATGACCCTTGCCGATTCGGGTGAAAAGGCACGTGAACTTCTTCATACTTATGATTTTGATATTATTTTGATGGATATTATGCTTCCCGGATTGGATGGGATGCAGCTTACTCAGATTATAAGATTCAAAGGGAATTATACCCCGATTTTAGTTTTGAGTGCACTGAACAGTCCTGATGATAAAATCAAAATGCTGGATCTTGGAGCAGATGATTATTTATCAAAGCCTTTTCATTTTGAAGAACTGATCTCAAGGATTAAAGCGTTAACAAGGCGTAATAAACTAAGCTATCAAAAAGAAGATCAATATTTATCCTGTGCTGATATTACAATCGATACAGATCTTCATAAAGTAACACAAAACGGTAAGGAGATTGAATTTTCTCCTACAGAATATAAGCTTTTTACTTTCCTGATGGAAAATAAAAATAAAGTGCTGAGCAGGACTCATATTTTACATAAAGTTTGGGGAATTGACTTCGATAATTCCACGAATGTGGTGGATGTGTACATTTCCTATGTTCGAAATAAGATTGATGAAACCGAACATAAGTTTATCCATACGGTAAAAGGAACCGGGTATTTAATTAAAGACTGATAATGACGCTCAGAAACAGGTTTACCCTTATCTCAAGCCTTTCATTTGGTATTGTTTCTATCATCACATCTGCGGTGATATTCTTTGCCTATTATGACAGTACGAAAATTTTTTACTTTGAAAAGCTTAGAAATACGGCTCTTATTTCTGCTATTTATTACCTTGAGAAAGATGAACTTCCAAAAGACAGACATGCTCAGATTAAAAAAGAGTATAACCATCTTATACAGAATAACAGGGTAGCGGTTTATAATCAGAATAACGAGGTTACATTCGGGCAGAATCTTCATGATAAAAATATAAAACCTTTTCATTTACAAACGGTCAGAACCAATAAAGGAGTGGAGTTTATGTCGGATAATCAATTCTATTACGGTATTTTTTATCCGGATAACCAGGGAGATTTTGTTGTTTTTGTAAAGTCCCCTAATGATTCTTTTCAGTCGCAGATTTTAAGGCTTTCAATTATTATGCTTTCTGTTTTGATCATTGGTTTGCTGGCGATTTATTTTCTGAGCAGATATCTTTCAAAAGTAGTCTATAAACCTATTTCCAATGTTGTAGAACGGATCAATAAAGTGGATTATAATAACATTTCTACTGCGATTACTTCCACCAATACGAATGACGAAATTGAAGACCTGATAAGATCCTACAATAAACTGTTGAGTAGAATTTCTGAAAATGTTTTGTTACAGCAGAATTTTATCAATTATGTTTCGCATGAATTTAAAACTCCTCTTGCTGCAATCTCCGGAAATCTCGAGGTATTTGCCCAGAAAGACAGAACTCCTGAAGAGTACAGGGAAGTTGCAAAAGAATCCCTGGAGAATGTCTACGAGATTGAAAAGATTCTCAATAATCTTCTTTTAATGTCAGGAATGACTAAACTTGAATCTTCTCATAAACCAATGAGGGTAGATGAACTGATCTGGAAAATTTTTGAAAAACTGGAAGCTACAGCAAAGGAAAAGCATTCAACCCTGATCATACATTTACAGGTTACCCAGCCTTCGCTGCTGGAATTTCCAGGAAATGAGACCCTGTTATATCTGGCGTTATATAATATCGTGGAAAATGCAGTTAAATATTCTTACAATAAACCTGTAGTTATTACGCTATCAGAAAATAATAACCAACTGTATATTGAAGTAAAAGACGAAGGACGAGGTATTCCTTCGGATGATCTTGCAAAGATTTATGAAACATTTTACAGAGGGAAGAATGTGGATGCTATCAGAGGAAGCGGGATAGGCCTTTCTTTGTCTAAAAGTATTTTTGATCATCATCATGTTGTGATGAAAATTGATTCCTCAGTGAATGTCGGAACGCGCGTCCTTCTTGAGTTTCCACCCCATTCTTGATTTTTTCTACAAATATTTCTGAATTCAATTTATTCTTGAAATAAAAATAATATCTGTCATTCTAATCAAACTCTAATGTTGGACTAATCGAATTTTAATTTCATTCGAAATTGGCTCTAATATTAGAAAAATAGCTTTGTGGTCTTAAAATAGTAGACCTTGAAGAAGATTTTTTTTACCCTTTTTTATATTCATTGCTTTAGCCTCTTTTCTGCACAGATTTCCGATACACTGAAAATCAGCAGACATGAGGCTGAAGCAGTTTTTCTTGCTAAAAACCTGGATATTATTGCTCAGAAGCTGGAAATTTCTCAGGCGGAAGCCCGGGCTGTTCAGGCAAAATTCTGGCCTAATCCTAAATTAAGTATCAGTGAAGTCAATCTTTGGAGGACTTATGATATTGAAGAACAGCCTGCACTCATCGGAAATTGGGGAAAAAACACCCAGATTTCAGCTGAAATAGAGCAGGTGATCCAAACTGCAGGAAAGAGAAGGAAAAATATTGAACTGCAGAAGATAGAAGTAGAAGGAGAAAAGTATGAGTTGCAGGAAGTGCTGCGTGAGCTTAAAAAGTCTTTAAGAAATACGATCACAGAAATTCTGTATAATCAGGAGCAGCAAAAGATCTATCAGGGCCAGATTGCATCTATTGAGAAATTAACAAAATCTTATCAGAACCAATTAAACCTTGGGAATATCAGTAAATCTGAGTATGTCCGGCTAAAAGCACAGGAGATTGAATTCAAGAAAAAACTGGTTTCGCTGAAACAGGAAATTGAGGATCAGCAGGTAGAGCTGAAAGCTTTACTAATGCTTCCCCCGAGCTCTTATCTAATCATTTCAGACTCATTTGTCATGCCGGAAAAGCAGCTTTCTGAAGTAGAGCTCACTCAGTGGCTGGAAAAGGCCAAGGAAAATCGTCCGGATATTCTTATTTCAAAAAATAAAGAGAAACACGCTTCTAAAAATCTTGAAATTCAGAATGCCATGAAGACTCCAGACGTTGCTCTTTCTATAGGATATGACCGCGGCGGGAATATTATGAAAGATTTCGTTGGGCTTGGATTGTCGCTGGATCTTCCAATCTTCGACCGCAATAAAGGAAATATTCAGGAAGCAAAACTTGAAATTGAGAAAAGCAAAAACGAAACCCGTAAAAATATGCTGAGATCTGAAAATGAAATTGTCTCTGTTTTTAGAAACTACATCCGGACACAGGAAGTTTCTGCAGAAATAGATGAAAGCTATGAGTCTACACTGGATGGACTGCTGGTAAGCCACGAGAAAAACTTCAGGCTGAGAAACATAAGTATGCTGGAATATATGGATTTTCTTGATGCCTACATCGGTAATAAAATGATCATACTCGATACCAAAAAAGAACTTAACCAATACTACGAAAACCTGCAGTATGTTGTGGGACAAGATTTATAAGATATGAACAAGAATACGACCAGATATATTGCAGCAATTTATTTATCTGCCTTAGTTGCACTTACAGGCTGTAAAGATAAAGAACAGAATAAGGAAGCCGAAAAAGGCTACTGTATCAGCAAAGAGCTTAAGAAAGATATTAAACTTGTAAAAGTGGAAATGATTCCGATAGAAGAGAGTATCACCCTTACCGGAGAAGTAGAGAGCAATTCGGATAAAACAGTTCCTTTTGTAAGTCTTGTAGATGGAGTGGTGACAGATACCTATTTCTCTTTGGGGGATTATGTAAAGAAAGGGCAGGTGCTGGCCATTGTAAAGAGTACAGCGGTCAACGAGATGCAGGATGATACCCAGACTTTACAGGCTCAGCTGGCTGTAGCAAAAAGGAAACTGTCTTCTGTAGAAGCAATGTACAAAGACGATATAGCTTCTCAAAAAGATCTTCAGGAAGCACGTTCAGAGGTGACAATTCTTCAGTCTAATATTTCCAAGACTCATAAAAATATGCAGTTATATTCTGCCGGAGGGAGTACGATTCAGATAAAAGCGCCTGCAGACGGATATGTTATCTCAAAAAATATTTCAAAAGGGATGCCTGTAACAGCAGGAGGAGACCAGCTCTTTACCATTTCTAATCTGGATAAGGTATGGGTAATGGCCAATGTGTATGCTACGAATATGAGAAATGTTTATGTGGATCAGCCTGTCGTAGTGAAAACACTTGCTTATCCCGATGACAGTTTTTCAGGAAAAATAAACAATATCTCACAGGTTTTTAATGAGAATGAAAGAGTACTTAAAGCCAAGATTATCATGGATAATAATGGAATGAAATTAAGGCCCGGAATGTCTGCGGATGTTGTTTTACCAGTTAATTCACAAAACAAAAAAGCTCTGGCTATTCCTGCTAAAGCTCTGATTTTCGATAACAATCAAAGTTATGTAGTGGTGTATAAAAAAGACTGCGAATTAGAAATCAGACCTGTGACGGAGGTTGCTTCCAATAGCCAGTATATTTATGTAGAAGGAAATTTAAAAGAAGGTGAAAATGTCATTGCTTCCAATGGATTACTGATCTATGAAAACCTGAAAAACCAATTAAATAATTCTACGAAGTAATGCGAAAATTTGTACAGAATATAGTTTCCTTCTCTTTAAAAAACTCATTGATTGTTCTTTTGGGGACATTTCTTTTGTTGGCTGGAGGAATCTATTCCTATATACATACTCCTATTGAGGCTTTTCCTGATGTTACCAACACCAGAGTAAGGGTTATTACCCAATGGCCGGGGAGAAGTGCTGAAGAAATAGAAAAATTTGTCACATTGCCGATTGCCAAAGAAATGAATGCCATCCCGAATAAAACATCGGTAAGATCTATTTCTTTATTCGGGTTGTCAGTAGTTACCGTGATTTTTGATGATCACGTCAATGATTTTTATGCCCAGCAATATGCTTCCAATAAATTAGGGAATGTTAATCTCCCCGGTGGAGCCGAGTACAGTATAGAGCCTCCTTCAGGAGCAACCGGAGAAATCTACCGGTATATTATCAAAAGTAAGCTTCCAATCAAAGAAGTTACTTCTATTCAGGACTGGGTGATTGAAAGAGAATTGCTGGCTGTTCCTGGAGTAGCAGATGTGGTAAGTTTTGGAGGTGAAGAAAAAACATATGAAATAAAAATTAATCCTACGGAATTACACAATTACGACCTTTCCCCTCTGGATGTGTATGAAGCAGTTTCGAAGAGTAATATCAATGTAGGAGGAGATGTAGTAGCAAAAGGTGATCAGGCTTATGTCGTGAGGGGGATTGGTCTTTTAGAGAAAAAAGAAGATATTGAGAATATCAAGATCGAGGTAAAAGGATCTACTCCTATCCTGGTGAAACACGTTGCCGAGGTTAAAATTTCTGCGAAACCGAGGTTAGGGCAGGTAGGGTATAATAAAGAAAATGATGTTGTAGAGGGAATTGTCATTATGCTCCGTGGTGAAAATCCAAGTGAAGTTATTGCAAGGCTTAAAGACAGAATTGAAGAACTGAACGGAGGGGAACTTCCCGGCGATGTTCAGATCGTCCCGATTATTGACCGTACAGAATTGGTCAATACAACGGTTCATACCGTTTCCAAAAATCTGATCGAAGGAGTTATTCTGGTTTCCATTATTGTATTTATATTCCTTTACAATTGGAGAACGACATTTATTGTAGCATCCGTGATTCCTCTGGCATTCCTATTTGCTATTATTATGTTGAAAATTCAGGGACTGCCGGCAAATTTGATCTCTATGGGAGCTTTGGATTTTGGCTTACTGCTCGAAGGGACATTAGTCATCGTTGAACATGTATTTGTAGCCCTCGAACTCAAGGCGAAGAAAATAGGACTTGAACGGTTCAATAAAATGTCAAAATTGGGGATCATTAAAAAGAGTGCTGGAAGTGTGGCGAGTTACATCTTCTTTGCATTATTGATTCTGATTGTTGCTTTGATGCCGATCTTCTCTTTCCAGAAAGTGGAAGGAAAAATGTTCTCTCCTTTAGCATTTACATTGGGATATGCATTATTGGGATCATTGATATTAAGTTTGACCTATGTTCCGGCAATGTGTAAGCTTTTACTGACAAAGAATATTGAAGAAAAAGAAAACTTTATATCAAGATTCTTCAGAGTAAATATTTACAGGATTTACGAATTCAGTAACCGTTACAAAAAAGGATTTATCATTGGTTTCATTACCTTATTGGCTGTTTGCGGATGGAGATTTTCCAATTATGGATCAGAGTTCCTGCCAAAGCTGAATGAAGGGGCTATCTATGTAAGGGCAACCCTTCCAAATAGTGTAAATCTGGATGAATCTGTACGTCTTACAAAAGAAATGAAGGAGATTTTAATGAAATATGATGAAGTGAAATTTGTCATGACCCAGACAGGCCGTCCCAACGATGGAACAGACCCCACCGGTTTCTTTAATATTGAATTTAACATCCAGCTGAAACCGGAAAATGAGTGGAAGAAAAAAATATCCAAGGATGAACTTCTTGAAGAAATGAGGGTTTCTCTTGAAAAATATCCGGGTATTAATTTCGGGTTCAGCCAGCCGATACAAGATAATGTAGAAGAATATGTAGCAGGGGTAAAGGCTCCGTTAGTGATCAAAATCTTTGGGAATAACTTGTTTGAATTGGAAAACTATGCTAATCAGGTTGCCCAATCTATAAAAACAGTTCCGGGTATTTCAGATGTCAATGTTTTTAAAAATATAGGGCTTCCGGAATTGAGAATACAGCTTCATGATTCCAAAATGGCAAAATATGGAATTTCCACAGCAGATGCACAGGCAGTTATTGAAATGACTATTGGCGGACAGGCAGCGACCAAGTTTTATGAAGAAGAAAGGATGTTTGATGTTATGCTGAGATTTGAAAAACAATATCGTGACACTCCGGAAAAAATGGGAAATATTTTGATCCCGACTCAGGATAATAAAAAAGTGCCGCTGAAAGAAATTGCAACCATTGATTACCATACCGGTCCATCATTTATTTACCGTGAAGGAAACAGCAGATATATTGGAGTTGGATTTAATATTGAAGGTCGTGATCTTGGAAGTACGATCAAAGAAGCAAAAGCAAAAGTAGATAAAGAAGTGAAACTTCCGAAAAGCCATAAAATGACATGGGCAGGAGAGTTTGAAAGCAAAGAAAGAGCTGCAAAACAGCTCGCTATGGTAGTGCCGATCTCTTTAGTTCTTATCCTGATGCTCTTGTATTTCAACTTCGGAAATGTAAAAGATACGCTGATTTCTTCCGTTACTCTGGCATTTGCGTTTATCGGAGGGTTTTTATCTCTGTGGTTTACAGGAACCATTTTTGGAATTTCAGCAGGGATTGGATTTATTATCCTTTTTGGAGTGGCCACCATTGATGGTATCGTTCTGATAGGAGTAATGAAGGAGAATCTGCAAAACAGAATGTCTCTTAAAGAATCTATTTCTCTGGGAGTTAAAAGCAGAATTCGTCCCGTAGTTATGATTGCTCTAATGGGGTCTATGGGGCTTCTTCCCGCGGCAATGTCCAACGGAATGGGGTCCGAAATTCAGAAACCTTTAGCCATTATGATTGTTGGCGGGCTGATCATCTGTATGCTGCTGTCTTTTACAGTATTGCCTATTATCTTCCATTATGCTTATCATAAAAAGCATAAGGAAACCATATAGTTTCTTTTATTTGTTCATTATTTGGCCGGGATCCGTGAGGAAGATCCCGGCCTTTTTATTGCAGATAAACCGCTTTTGTTGACTCTGGGGTAGATTTGTTTCATTTACAGATAATAAAAAAGTGAGCCGGGAAGCTCACTTTATTTATTGTTTATTCAGATTATGGGGTGATTATAATCGGATCAGGAAAAGGTTCGAGAACCAGTGGTTTGCACATGGCTGCCGGTTGGCAGCTTCCCCCCATGCATATAAAATTAGTCATCGTGGTTGTGCCGTCAGGACATCTGATCATGGCTTCACCATGACATCCGCCAGGGCATTGTGCCGGATACAATGTTCCTCCGAATACATTTTTCAATTCAGCTCTTGAAAGTTTTTCATTGTTGTTTTTTTTCATAGTATTAATTTTAATTGATAGTGCGGTAACTTACTTATAATGAATTATGTAAGTTTTGTTTCATTGTACTAAGATAGTTAAAAATATTTCTTTAATTAAAGAAATTATGTTAAAATTTTACTTGTAAATATTTGAAATGTAGAATTTTGTGAGAATAAGTTGTATATTTAATTCCAGTTAAAGAGAAATAAATAAGGAGGAATCCGAAAATCTAAAAGAGTAGGAAATTAATACTAAACAAAATAACTATGAAAAATTTAAAAAATTTGAACAGAAAAGAATTGAAAAGCGTTTTAGGTGGAGCTGCAGCGGCTTGTGAAGCTCCAATAGACGGAGGTTGTAAGGCAAATTATATATTCTGCAGCAATCCTTATTGCTGTTATCCGCCAAATAGACCATTTATCTGTTTAGATTAATCAGAAATAAATAACAGGCTGTTTTTAAAGCAGCCTGTTTGTTTTTATTTATTACTCTTTTAAATAAAACGACTTTAATTTTGTTGTTTCTGATATCAAGCATAGCCGGTTTTGGATGCTGAATATAAATTCTTTGATGGGTTTCTGATTCCTTATTAATGATTGGATCATAAGAAAACAGGTCCGGATCAATTTTCTGAACGGTATGAAACTTATTTTTGTTCAATTCTGAAATGGTCGTTTTTGTTTTTCCATTGTCGGCCAGAATTGAATACAACTTTTTATTATATACAAAACTTGACATTATTAAGACTCCACTGGAATCTGCTAATTTTCTGACCCCTTTTGAGGTGTGAGCTTCATACTCTCGTGTGATGATGCCAGGATTATAAGGATGGATTTTAGTAGTTTCTTCCATTATCTCAGGATTTTTAATCTCTAAAACATAGGAATTTCCAAAACCATGTGACATTGACGCGGAAACATAATAAGTGCCGTCAATTTTATTTACAGAAACAGGACATGTAGCTGTGGTATAGTGAATCTTTCCTGATTTTTTATTTTTAAAATAAACAGTACCGCCCCATTCTCCGGAACAGCTGTACCACACATCATAAATTTTATCTTTATAGAGCAGAGCCGTGTGATGAATATCTTTTAAACTATTTAGTTCATCAATAATGTTCTTATCTGTTTCTATCGTTTCAATCTCAAATATATTTTGATTATGACAGCTTACAGCTAGCAGTAAAATAAAAAATAGCTGAATTGTTTTCATGAAATGACTTAATCTATTTTAAACTTAGATACTCATATAGAAAAAGCGGTAGTTTTTACTACCGCTTAATAACTATTATTAAAAAGTTTTATTGATTATTTTTTAACTGCTTTTAAAGTTTTTACTGTTCCATCTTCCATTTGAAGGCTAATCAGATAAAGACCAGAATTCAGGTCAGAAAGATTGAGCTCATTGCTGGCTTTAAGAGTTTTCAGCTGTCTTCCGGAAACATCACTGATAACAATTGATTTTACTCCTTTAGTATCAGAAATTTTCAGAATGTCTTTAAACGGATTAGGATAAACAGAGATATCTGCTTTCTTATTCATGTTTATATCAGAAGTTCCTAATACAGTTCCTACATTAATCGTGTAGTCTTCTGCCTGTCCCTGGCTGATATCACTGCATGGATCTGATAATTCTGTTCTTACAGAAGTTGTAGAACTGTTAAAATTATACTTAATTCTCATTCTTGTATTCCCTAAAGCAGCCGTAGCCGGTACTGTAATGTTTTTATTAACAGTTAAAGGAGTACCTGTTCCTCCTGCAAAATCAGAAGTTACAAAATAAGACTCTCCCGGATCGGCAAAACTTCCGTTTTGATTCCAGTCTATAAATACTGTAAACCCAAATCTGTTTGTAGTTCCCACTGAAGTTGCTGTTAACGCAATAGGATAAGAAGTCCCTCTGGTAACATTCGCTATTTTGTTGGTGTAATTTTCCTGGCCATCCATAGGGTTTGTTGTTACAGTGGCACTCGATGCGTTGGTCATATCACTGAAAACAACATTGGAAATAGGATAAGTACCCAACCTGGCAAGAAGTGGTCCACAATAAGGTGTAATTGGATTAGCTCCTGTAGTGAATGATATTTCCTGACATCCTGTAGCATCTCCCAAAGCGTTGGTAGGCGTGGCCGTTACATAAAGAGTTGTATTTGGAGGTAGGGGGGCAGAGGCTGTAGGGGTGTAGGAAGTATCATAGGTACTTCCTGAGAAGATATTTGAACCTCCTGAAGTAGTCCCAATTTTTACTTTATAAGCTTCAGCTCCGGCTGTAGGTGCCCAGGTAATCTGCTGGCGTACGGAAACTCCGGTTGCTCCGCTTACAGGGCTGCTTATTGTAGTACAGGCAGGCGTTGCAGTAACTTCCTGTTTGATTTTAACATTGTCTATAAAGCTAAAAAAATCATATGTACCACCTGTTGTACCCAATGTTTGAATTCTCAGCATAAAGTTTCCGTTGACATTGGCGCTTTCAGGGATTGTACCTGTAAACGGAGCACATGTTTGTGCCGCACTCGTTAACGTGATAGGAGAGCCTACTGTGGTATAGTTGACTCCTCCATCGGTTGAATAAGCTACAGTAATAGTACCTCCAATAGAACTGCTTGCATCATATGGCTGTGTTGTGTACGCAAAAGAAATATCAATTTTTTTACCGTTAGCAGTTATGCTCGCCGGCTTTGTATAGATTAAATTGACTGTCCTGGTTGCTGTACTTAAACCATATACTTCAGCACCGATGAATGTATTTCCATCACAGGTACTTCCAATATAGGTTGCGGCAGTACCGGTATAACCACCGCTTATTACAAAGCCAGGGCTGGTTGCGTTTTCAAAGCTTTCAGTCACTAAAATCTGGGCACTGCTCATAGTGGCGAGTGCCATTGAACTCAAGAATAGTATTTTCTTCATAGGGTAAAGTTTTATTTTACCGAATATAATAATATTCTCCATATTAACCAAATTAATAGTGAAATTTACATTTGATAATCAATTATTTATCTATTGTGTCTTTGTTTTAGGTAATTTTAATTGTTTTTATTCTTTTTATTAAATATTCTTTTTTATTACTTGAACAAGTAGGGTATTGTATGAATGGAAGACTTCCTATGAAATCTATGGATGATCATTTTTTATTTTGTTAGTTTCAATGCTGTATCTTTTGATGAAGTTCCGGGTTTGCCATTGTCTCCTTTTGTGTGTGCCACACAGGAAACCATGGAAAGGGATATTGTAAAAAGTAAAAGTTTTCTGATCATTTATCTAGTATTGCTAGTCTTTTATTCTTAAAAATTCTTTAGCCAGTTCAATCATTTTAGGATCACCGGTATATTTACCATGCTCATCAGAAAGTTTTACGGTAGGAATCCATTCCTTATTGGGAGCCTGTACCCCAATCAGTTTCATGACAATGTTCATTGGCTTTAAGCCTACATCGTTGGTAAGGTTGGTTCCTATTCCAAAAGAGATCCCTATTTTTCCACGGCAGTAGTTTGTAATTTCTTCTACCTTTTCAAGATTAAGTGCATCAGAGAAAATAATATATTTAAACATAGGATTAATGCCGTTCTTTTGATAATGTGCGATAGTTTTATCGGCAAATTCCAGGGGATCACCACTGTCATGACGTACGCCATCAAAAAGTTTAGCAAATTTTTTGTCAAATTGCTGAAAGAAGACATCTGTAGTATAGGTGTCGGAAAGCGCAACTCCCAAGTCTCCTCTGTATACATCCACCCAATGTTCCAGAGCCAGTTCATTGGCCATTTTGAATCCATATTCTGCGGCATGGAACATAAACCATTCGTGGGCATGTGTTCCGATAGGTTTTACACCATATTTCATAGCAAAATGAACATTTGAGCTTCCGATAAATGTAGATTCTTTTTTCTGATTTAAAGCTTCCATTACCAGATTTTGTACCTTATAAGAATGTCTTCTTCTGGTTCCAAATTCTGCAAAGGTCACTCCAAGTCTGCCTAATGCATCAGCTTTTTCAATTGTCTTGCTCATTACCACTTCATTAGAATCTCTTTCCATATGATTCATTTCGTAGTGCAGTTCACTGATAAGTGCCAATAAGGGAACTTCCCAAAGAATAGTTCTATACCAAAGTCCTTCCACGCTTACAGAAAGGTCACCTCCTTCCTGATGAATCTTTACTTCTGACGGATCATAGTGATATCCTTCAAGAAAATCAAGATAAGGAAGGTCAATATAAGGACAGGTTCTTGCCATAAACTTTTTCTCATCTTTGGTAAGTTTAAGTTCAGCCATTTTATTTACAGCTTCCCTTAGAGCATTATCAAAACCATCAGGAAACTGGTGTTTCCCTCTATTGATAAATTCATATTTTACAATTGAACTGGGGAATAGTTTTACCACGGCATTTTGCATGGTTATTTTATAGAAATCATTATCCAGAATGGAGTTCAGTCTTACATCGTTCATGATATGTGTAATTTTAACGCAAATATAAAAATAAAAAATAAAAATCGTCTAAATGTAAGACGATTTTTTTGAAATATTTCAATGCTCTTGTGGAGTTATTTTCCCAGATAGGAATTGTACATCCAAACTTCCTTCTCTTGCTCGGTAATATAGTCGCTCATTTGTGAGTTGGTACCCTCATCTCCTGCTTCATCTGTAATATCTAAAAGTTCTCTTTGAAGATCAAGAACCACTTTGAATGAATTCAGGATCTGTTCAACACTTTTAGTGCCGTCAGTAACTTCTTTACTTTCCTTAATGGTTGCTACTTTCAAATAATCAGAGTAGTTATGGGCAGGAGTAGCTCCCAGAGTAAGGATTCTTTCTGCAATTTCATCAATCTTTAGAACCAGGCTGTTGTATAATTCTTCAAACTTCGGATGAAGCGTGAAAAACTGATCACCTTTAATGTTCCAGTGGGAACCTCTGGTATTCTGATAAAACACAGAATAATTGGCTAAAAGTACATTTAATTTGTCTGAAATCTTTTTACAGTCGGCCTCTTTTAAACCGATAATGCTAGCGTTTTTCATATGTATATATTTATTTTTTTAGGGTCATTAATACGTACCGTTTTGCAGGATTGTCTGCTGAAATTTAAAACGTCCACTTCATAAACCGTATTTGTATATCCGAAAGTTACGAAATATTGTGCCGAACTGCTTTCAATGTTGATAGATGATAACTATGGAAAAATTTTTTAAAATAGTTTGGAAGTCTTAATATTGCAAAATGATGAAAAGTTTTTTGATTACAGCTGCTGTATTTTTCGGGATATGTTTTCTATATATTCTGTTTATGCTGTCCAGTACCGGTAATTATTTTACCTATATATTAGATGATGCATACATCCATATGGCTATTGCCAGGAACTTTGCATTTCATGGAGTATGGGGAGTTACAAAGTATATTTTTTCATCGTCTTCATCATCTCCGGTTTTTACCTGTATTATAAGCCTTTTATTTTTTGTTTTTGGAAACCATACTTTAATACCGTTAATTTTCAATATTGTAGTTTCCTGCTTGCTTATTGCTGTTCTCGTTAAATATTTTTCTTTTTTTTTACTACATAGTAAACAGGTTATTGTGGCATGTCTCTTTACTCTTTTTCTATCGGTGTTGCATGTGCAGATTGTATCAGGAATGGAACATGTCTTACAGGTATTTGTGATTGCTGTCAATATTTATTGTTTTCAAAAATGGATTGGAAATGGTTTTAAAACAAGTCTCTACACCTATATTTTTTATTGTACTATTCTGCTGCTGGGGTTAGTGAGATTTGAAAGTATGTTCTATTTCGTATCACTTGCCTTTGTTTTTTTTCTGATCAGAAACTTTAAAAATGCTATGCTGGTACTTGTTATCGGTTTTGCTCCGATTCTTGTTTTTGGATACTTTAATGTTCATAGCAGCGGTTATTTTTTTCCTAATTCAGTAGTTGTAAAAGGAACTTTGATCGATTTCTCAGGAAATGTTTTAGCGCAGATTGCTGATATCGTTTTAAAAAAACTGATCCTTAATATAACCTTCTACAAGATTGGATTTTTTCCATTACTGATAGGAATGATATTGATTTATAGGGATTATAAAAGTAAAATAGATTTTAGATCCATAGTATCTGCTAATTTTCTTTTCATTGCTTTTAGTTTTACATTGATCATGCACTGTCTGTTCGGTGAAATGAAAAGTATTTTTAGGTATGAAGCTTATCTACTGGTCGCTTTTTGCATGACTCTCATTCCTAAGTTGTTGGTTTTCTTTGAAAAACCTTGGTCAGCTTTTAAAGCAGAAGCGGGAATAGGAGTTTTTATTATGGCTAATACTATAATATTGGTTTATAAGTTTGGATATGCTCATAATCTTATTACTAATGGAAGTGCTAATATCTATGAACAGCAAATCCAGTCAGCGAGGTTTTTACATAAATACTATAATACATCCAAGGTTGTTGCTAATGATATTGGAGCAATTACTTACTTTTCCGATATTCATTTGTTGGATATTGTAGGGTTGGGATCTATGGAAATGGTAGACTTTAAAATCAGGAAAAAAGTTTTCGATGATGAGGTTGAAAAATTTCTTTCTGAGTATACCCGCGATAATAAATATGAACTTGCAGTCGCATACGAAGAATGGCTGGAGGGGCATGCTCCAAAAAGCTGGAAAAAAATTGCGGCTTTAGAGATAAGCGGAGATAATGGCGTGCTGGGATTTAAGCGCGTAGTTATTTATTCTATAAACCCGGAAACCCGGGATGTATTGATTGATAATGTCAAAAAATTTGATTGGAATAAAAAGGTAAAAGTGACCATCATTAGATAGACACTGCTAATGTGCTTTTCTTCCATCTTGAAATGCATATTATTTTTTGTTGGATAATTATTAAAAAATACATAATGATTTGTTAATAGAAGTTGATTCCCTGTTTTTATAGTTTTGAATTCGGAATCAGAAATTATTGGACTATGAAAAAACTTTTTGCATGTCGTTTTATCAATGCTGGTTTTTTCATTAGCTGATAATGATTATGATAAGAATGCTTTTAAATATTTTTTTTTAAACAAGCCTCTATAGTGGAAATAATCCAAAATCACAACCTTTTTTTGATGGTAATGAAAACAAATGAAAATGTCTTCAAAAGAAATAAAATTTCATAACTGCTTGTCAATTAAAAAAATATTATTATTTTTGCACCCTAAAATAAAAAGCAATTAAATGCCTACTATTCAACAATTAGTAAGAAAAGGAAGAGCCACGCTTGCCAAGAAGAGCAAATCGGCTGCCCTTGATTCTTGTCCACAAAGACGTGGTGTATGTACGAGAGTATATACTACTACACCGAAGAAACCTAACTCTGCACTTAGAAAAGTTGCAAGGGTAAGACTTTCTAACGGTAAAGAAGTTAACGCCTACATCCCGGGCGAAGGACATAATCTTCAAGAGCACTCGATAGTATTGGTAAGAGGCGGAAGGGTGAAAGACCTACCGGGAGTACGTTACCACATCGTAAGAGGTGCTTTAGACACTGCAGGTGTAAACGGAAGAACACAGAGAAGATCTAAGTATGGAGCTAAGAGACCTAAGCCAGGTCAGGCAGCTGCAGCACCAGCAAAAGGAAAGAAAAAATAATCATTAAATAAGGTACAGAAGCAATGAGAAAGACAAAAGCGAAAAAAAGACCGTTGTTACCAGATCCGAAGTTTAATGATCAATTGGTAACTAGATTCGTAAACAACTTAATGCTAGACGGTAAAAAGTCTATCGCATTCAAAATTTTCTATGATGCATTAGAGATCGTAGAAAACAAAAAAGGAGAAACTGAGAAAACAGCCCTTGAAATCTGGAAAGATGCACTTACTAACGTAATGCCTCACGTAGAAGTACGTTCTAGAAGAGTAGGTGGAGCTAACTTCCAGATTCCTATGCCAATCAGAGCTGATAGAAAAATTTCTATGGCAATGAAATGGTTAATCAAATATTCTAAAGCTAGAAATGATAAGTCTATGGCTTTGAAATTAGCTAATGAAGTTGTAGCTGCTTCAAGAGAAGAAGGTGCTGCTTACAAGAAAAAGAGTGATACTCACAAAATGGCGGAAGCTAACAAAGCGTTTTCACACTTTAAATTCTAATCTGAAATGGGAAGAGATCTTAAATTTACAAGAAATATTGGTATTGCCGCTCACATTGATGCTGGTAAGACTACTACTACAGAAAGGATTTTATTCTATACAGGTGTTAACCACAAAATTGGTGAAGTTCACGATGGTGCTTCTACAATGGACTGGATGGAGCAGGAAGCAGAAAGAGGTATTACCATTACTTCTGCAGCCACTACTTGTTCTTGGAATTTCCCAACTGATCAAGGAAAACCTCTTGCTGATACTAAGCCTTACCACTTCAACATCATTGATACACCGGGACACGTTGACTTCACTGTAGAAGTAAACAGATCTTTAAGAGTATTGGATGGATTGGTATTCTTATTCTCTGCAGTAGATGGAGTAGAGCCTCAGTCTGAAACAAACTGGAGACTTGCTGACAACTACAAAGTTGCAAGAATGGGATTCGTAAACAAAATGGACAGACAAGGTGCTGACTTCCTTAACGTTGTAAAACAAGTTAAAGAAATGTTAGGATCTAATGCAGTTCCAATCGTTTTACCAATCGGTGCTGAAGAAGATTTCAAAGGTGTAGTTGACTTAATTAAAAACAGAGCTATCATCTGGGATGAAGCAGGACAAGGAGCTACTTTCGAAGTAGTGCCAATTCCTGAAGATATGAAAGATGAAGTTCTTGAATATAGAGAGAAACTAGTAGAAGCTGTTGCTGACTACGATGATACTTTGATGGAGAAATTCTTCGAAGATCCAGATTCTATCTCTGAAGAAGAAATCAACGAAGCTCTTAGAAAAGCTACTATTGATTTATCTATTATCCCAATGACTTGTGGTTCTTCATTCAAAAATAAAGGAGTACAGTTTATGTTGGATGCAGTATGTAAATACTTGCCTTCTCCATTGGATAAAGATGATATCAAAGGTACTGATCCAAGAACAGACGCTGAAATTACAAGAAAACCAGACGTAAACGAGCCATTCTCGGCTTTAGCATTTAAGATTGCTACTGACCCATTCGTGGGAAGATTAGCATTCTTCAGAGCATACTCTGGAAGATTAGATGCAGGTTCTTATATCTTGAACACTCGTTCAGGTGATAAAGAAAGAATCTCAAGAATTTACCAAATGCACGCTAACAAGCAAAACCCTGTAGAATATATTGAAGCAGGAGATATTGGTGCAGCGGTAGGTTTCAAATCTATCAAAACTGGTGATACTATGTGTGACGAGAAAAACCCAATCGTTCTTGAATCGATGGTTTTCCCTGATCCGGTAATTGGTATCGCTGTTGAGCCTAAAACTAAAGCTGACCAGGATAAAATGGGTAACGCTTTAGCTAAATTGGCTGAAGAAGATCCTACGTTTACAGTTAGAACTGATGAAGCTTCTGGACAAACGATTATCTCTGGTATGGGTGAGCTTCACTTAGATATCATTGTTGACCGTATGAGAAGAGAGTTCAAAGTTGAAGTAAACCAAGGACAACCTCAGGTAGAATACAAAGAAAATCTTACAAAAGTTGCTCAGCACAGAGAAGTTTACAAAAAACAATCTGGTGGTAAGGGTAAATTTGCTGACATTGTATTTGAACTAGGACCTGCTGACGAAGGTAAAATTGGTTTAGAATTCATCAATGAGATCAAAGGTGGTAACGTTCCTAGAGAATTTGTTCCTGCAATTGAAAAAGGCTTTAAAGCTGCAATGAAGAACGGTCCTTTGGCTGGTTTCGAAGTTGAAGGTATTAAAGTTGTTCTTAAAGACGGATCTTTCCACGCAGTGGATTCTGATGCTCTTTCTTTTGAAATGGCTGCTAAATTAGGATTTAAAGAAGCGGGACGTGCTGCTAAGCCAGTAATTATGGAGCCTATTATGAAACTGGAAGTTGTAACTCCGGAAGAATATATGGGTAACATCATTGGTGACCTTAACAAGAGAAGAGGTACGATCAGTGGTCAGGAAGAGAAAAACGGTGCTGTTGTAATCAAAGGTTCTGTTCCACTTTCTGAAATGTTTGGATATGTAACAACTCTAAGAACACTTTCATCAGGAAGAGCTACTTCTTCTATGGAATTAGAGAAGTACCAAGCTACTCCACAAAACGTTGCTGAAGAAATCATAGCTAAAGCAAAAGGTTAATTTTTAAATTAGAAAAATGTCACAAAGAATCAGAATAAAACTAAAATCTTACGATTATAACTTGGTAGACAAGTCTGCTGAGAAAATCGTAAAAACGGTAAAGGCTACTGGTGCTGTTGTAAACGGTCCAATTCCATTGCCAACGAATAAGAGAATCTTCACTGTGTTGAGATCTCCTCACGTTAACAAAAAAGCAAGAGAGCAGTTCCAACTTTCAGCTCACAAGAGACTAATGGATATCTACTCTTCTTCTTCTAAAACTGTTGATGCTCTAATGAAGTTAGAGTTACCAA
This sequence comes from Chryseobacterium sp. MEBOG06, assembly GCF_021869765.1. Taxonomy (NCBI): domain Bacteria; kingdom Pseudomonadati; phylum Bacteroidota; class Flavobacteriia; order Flavobacteriales; family Weeksellaceae; genus Chryseobacterium; species Chryseobacterium sp. MEBOG06. The sequence goes on from NZ_CP084580.1 coordinate 396,520, forward strand.
GCGGTGTTGACGTTGAAATTAAAGTGTGATAACTTGCATACTTTGCAATGATTATAGAATCCGTCCCTTCCAAGGGACGGATTTTTTTATATAGCTTCATGATGTGTATTATACATATTAATGCCAAAATAACACTATTGTGTATTGCAAGGTTCTATTATTTATGTATATTTGTTGAAAAATTACTATGAAAAAATTCATCTTTTTATTATTAACTGTATTTGGATTGGGTATTCAGGGGCAGACCTATCGGTTTATCTATGAACTGCAATATAAAAGTGACTCTACCAATGATCACCTGGATAAAATAAACCTTGTTTTGGATGTGAATCCTAAAGAGGTAAAATTCTATGAGTATGACTACCTTAAAGCAGACTCTATCAACCGTGTCAATGGAAACTATGAATATGTGTATGGTGGTAGATTTGAGTCAGTAAAACGAGCAAGAAATTCATTCAAAAACCAGATTTATGAATTGATAGGGGAAGATATGTACAGCTATCCTGCAGAAGATAAAATGATCTGGAAACTTAGTAACGAAACGAAAAACTTTGGAGGATATTCTCTGCAAAAGGCAACTACTCATTTTGGCGGCAGAGACTGGACGGCCTGGTTTACCAAAGATATCAACATTTCTGAAGGACCCTATAAATTCTGCGGTTTGCCCGGAATGATATTCCAGCTGGAAGACTCTAAATCAAACTTTATCTTTACTTTGATTAAAAGTAAGAATCTTAAGGAGACCTATGACACCGTAGGATTTATTGAGACCTTTTTTGGAAGAAAACCTTTAGAAATTTCTGAAAAAGTAAGAACGAAGAAAAGATTGGAAATGTATAATGATCCATTGATAGAAATGAGAAAAAGTTTTAAAGAAAACTCAGGAGGACAGATGATTGTCATGGGAACAAAAATAACAAATATCGAACAGTTTAAAGACCTTACTCAAAGAATTCAGGAGTATTTTAAAAAGAATAACAATCCGATAGATCTTGACAAAGCGGTCAGATACTAAAACTTATCTTAAGAAGAGCAGCTAAATTTAGGCTGCTCTTCTTAATTTATGGTCTTTAATCTATAATTTATATATGGTAAGTTAATCATAATGATAAAGTTATAATCTATAGATATTGCCAACATAGTGCCGGATGTGTTTATAATCTGATATTGATAGTTCTATCTTGGGTGACATATGTCACCTTATTTCGTTTATTTAGAATTAATAAAAACAATAATTTTGCAAAAAATTATCAGATGAACAAAGTAGTATCCTTTTCTCTGCTGTTATTAGGTGGGGTTCTTGCAAACGCACAGAAAACAAACGATTCAATTAAGCATAAAAAAATTGAAGAAGTAGAATTATTCGGTGAAAGAAAGAAACAACCGGAAGGCCTTGAAGCAATTACAAGACTACCTTTGAAACCCAGAGATCAGATCCAGAGTATTTCAGTAATTTCTTACAAAGTAATCGAGGATTTGGGTGGATTAACGATCACTGATGTTGCTAAAAATGTTCCCGGAGTTACTCAGTTTGGAAGTTATGGAGGGATCAGAGAAAGTATGTCTATCAGAGGATACAGAGGAGTTCCTGTTTTGAAGAATGGAGTACAGATGGACTCGGATTTCCGTACAGGAGCCATGCTTACTGATATGCAGGGAGTAGAAAGTATTCAGGTAATTAAAGGTTCCGCTGCGGTCACTCAGGGAATTGGAGATGGACTAGGTTCCGCTGGGGAGTTATTAATGTGGTCACTAAGGTCCCTAAATTTATTGACCAGACTAATGTAGGCTTCAGATATGGGAGTTGGGATTTTTACAGACCAACGGTTGATTTCCAAAGAGTGCTTGATACACAGGGTAAAATTGCTGTTAGATTAAATGCGGCTTATCAAAATAATAATAGTTTCAGAAGATTTGTCAATACAGACCGTATTTATGTAAATCCATCCATCGCAATTCGTCCGGATGATAAAACTGAAATTGTTGTGGAGATGGATTATATGCATAACAATACCACTCCGGATAGAGGAACTGTAAACCTTGCAAAAGGAGATACTGAAGCTATTTATAAAATGCCAGGAAGAAAATTTCTTGGTTTTTCAACAGACAATGCGAAAATTGAAACATTCAACTTCTCAACAACAGTTACAAGAAAACTTACCGAAAAATTAAAGTTAAGAACGGCCTTTATGAGTTCGTCTTACCAATCAGAAATTGTTGGGGCAGCTTTGGCCCCTCTGAATAAAAATAACCCAAACGAATTCCGTAAAAGAACCTTAACCAGATCTGATAGAGAAGATTTAAATAAAGTATTTCAGTTTGACTTTATGGGGGCCGATGTGAAAACCGGTTTTATGAAACATACATTTCAGGTAGGATTTGACTGGAAGGAATCTGATGTTACCACTACTTCATATGCTGCAAGTAAAGGAAGTGATGTGATCAATGTTCTGAATGAAGTTAGTAATGCTCTTCCTGAAGGAATGAATATTGACTTATCAACAGCAAAATCTGTCAATACCGTTGCCCCTACTATGGGATTAATGGCGCAGGATGTCATCACGTTTAACAAATATATAAAAGCACATTTAGGATTACGTTACAGTAGACTGATTGGGTCAGATAAAGAAAAAGATTTTGCATGGAATCCTTCATTAGGAATTATGATTTCTCCTATCGAAAACATGAATATCTTTGGTTCTTATACCAGTACTACTGCTTTAAGAAGTTCTAATAATCCGTTGTCAGGAGGCGGAACAGTAGGTGCATCTACCACTAAACAATGGGAGGCAGGGATCAAATCTGACTGGCTTAATGAGAGATTGAGATTTAATGTTACTTTCTTTAATATTAATACCGATAATCTGTCCTATGAGGTTATAGGAAATAATGGTCAGGGATTGGGAGTATATGCTTTGGCAGGTGAGCTTAAAAGAAAAGGAATGGAAGTCGAGTTAATTGGTAAAATCCTTCCAAACCTTCAGGTAATGACCGGATGGGCTTATGTAGATGCACAGTATAAAGACAGTCCTTCATTTGTAAGTGGATCAGCACCCATCAATACTCCAAAACATTCTGCAAATGCATGGTTGAATTATAAATTTAATACAGGAGCTTTAACAGGGTTTGATATCGGAGCAGGTATTTATTATGTAGGAAACAGACCAGTTGATGATTACAAGCTTGATGTTATAATTGATAATGGACACGTAAACGGTACGCAGCCTGGTGAGAAACCTTTCAATATGCCGGATTACACTACTGTGGAAGCTCAGGTAGGATATACATTCAAAAATGGAGTGGGATTAAGAGGATTCTTCAATAACATCTTCAATGCTGTTGGGTATAATTCTTACTTCAGAGGAGGTTATATCGATCAGATCCAGCCAAGAAACTTTGCCGTTCAGTTAAATTATAAATTCTAACCAACAAAATCATTCATTATGAAAAGTATAAAAGGATTATTCTTAGTATTTGCGATAGGAGCCATTTTTGCTTCATGTTCCGGAGACAAAAAGAAAGGAGTAGATTACAGCCAGTTCAAAACAGAGGTACAGCTTACTCCTGATCAGACAAAAAGCTTTGATGAGATTACCAAAAAATACCAGGATCTTCAGGACCAGAACTTTCAGGCAGCAAAAGCGCAGGGTGGTAATATGGACCGTGTGGCACTGGGGATCAAAAATGAAGAACTGAGAGCACAGCAGTCTATCGAAATGGCGAAAGTACTTGATGCACCACAAATGGAACAGTTCAACAAATTTGTTGATGAAAATTCCAGAAAAAGACCGAGATATGACAATGCATTACTGGAGAGAATAAAAGCAGAAGCTCAGCTTTCAGAAGATGAATTCAAAGTAGTAAACGCTGCCAATGACGCTTTTGAAAAAGCATTTAATGATGCTCACGATGTATACCACGGAAATAATGATTTAGCTAAAGAATACTGGGAGAAATTTGATGCCCAGAGAAAAGCAGCTATCCAAAAAGCATTGACTCCAGAGCATTATAAAAAGTTCGAAGAAATCGTGAAAAATGTTCAGTTCAAAGGGCGAAAATAACTTTAAACATTCATATTAATTTTAATTTAAAGAACATTAAGATCGTAAAAAGGTCTTAATGTTTTTGCTATATACCCCACATGAAAAAATTGTTTAAAAGCCTTTACAGAAAAAGAAGAAAAAATGAAACCATCCTGAAATATATGATGTGGATCATTCATCTTTGGCTGGGACTTTTATCAAGTATAGTCGTGTTTGTAATGTGCCTTACCGGATGTCTTTATGCGTTTAAAAATCAAATTACCGATTTTACCAACAGAGATAAGGCGTACATTGCTTCATCATCAGCTAAAGTAAAAAGCCCTGATCTGATTCAGGCTGAATTATTAAAGCAGAACAGAGAGCTTACTTCTTTACTCATCCCTGTAGATAAAGCAAGAAGCTATGTATTGGGCTACCGGGAAAATCAGTTGGATAAAAGTACTTATTATAACCAATACACGGGAGAAATTCTCGGACAGCCTGAGGTTGGATCAGGCAGGTTTTTTGAAATGGTACTTGATCTTCACAGAAATCTTATGATGGGAAATGCAGGTCGCCAGGTTGTAGGAGCATCCGTACTGATGTTCTGTATACTGATGGTTTCAGGCTTTATTCTCTGGCTTCCTAAAAAACTGAAGTTTTTGAAACAGGGATTAACCGTAATGTGGAAGGCAAAATTTCAACGGATAAATCATGATCTTCATAATACCCTTGGTTTTTATACCTTTCTGATACTCTTCTTTATTGCTGCTACCGGTTTGTATGTGACCTATCCGTGGGTAAAGAACATTCTTATTGTCAGTTTGGGGGGATCTTCAATAGATCATATTTCAAAAGAAAATGAAATTGGCGATGATGCTTTCGGAGGGTTGATGGAAGATATGCTTCAGAAGCAGGACGAAAAGAAAAATCTTAAGAACTCAGCCTCAGCCTCCATTGATGAGATTTTGCAACTTGCAGATTATCATTTACCGTATTCTGCAGTTACCAGTATTCAATTGCCTAATAAAGACAATCCAAGATACGTTGTTATTAAAACTAACACCCAGAATCTTTTGGGAATGATGATTCCGGATGAAGTTACTTTTGATAAAACCGGAGTTTTTAAAACCAAAGAATTATTTACTGATAAAGCGCTCAATAAACAGTTTTCTGCTTTGGCCAAACCGTTGCACACCGGAGAAATTATGGGGCTTCCAAGTATTATTCTCTACTTTTTTGTATCTCTTATCGGTTGTTCTTTACCAGTTACCGGTTTTTTGATCTGGTTGCACCGGTTCAGAAAATAAAGTAAGACGAAAGAGACCCTGCTCTAAAGTATTTAGATCGCTCATATTCATATTCTGTTCCCGATTTATGATTTATTTTTATACATTTATTTAAAAATAAAATCTATGGATCATAAGGGTAATACTTTTTTTGAAAAATTTTCAAACTGGGCAGTGAAATTTACTGGGAGTGCATATGCTTTTGTAGGAGCTTTTCTTATCGTTGTGGTATGGGCCGTTTCAGGTCCTTTTTTTGACTATTCTGAAACCTGGCAATTAGTTATCAATACCGGAACGACAATCATTACCTTTTTGATGGTATTCCTTATTCAAAAAGCTCAGAATAAAGATTCAAAAGCGATTCAAATAAAATTGAATGAATTGATTGCAGCCAACGAAAAAGCCAGTAACCGAATTGTAGATATTGAAGATTTGACGGAAAAAGAACTCGATCAACTTCATTGTTATTATGAGAAGCTTTCGGATTTTGCAGAAGATGATGGAGACATTCATACATCCCACTCAATTGATGCAGCAAAACGAAATCAGGATTATAAGCACGAGTTTTTTAAAAAGAAACATGAGGAGTGGCTTCATAAAAATAATAACCCCTCGCAATAGCGGGGGGGGGTGCTACTACAATATTTTAACTATATAAGATCGTCTTAAATACTGACCTATTGAAAAAGCAAATATTGCAACCAAAAATATCCATTGATTATAATTTATCAGCCAATAAACAAATGGCAAACTAATAAGCAACCACTCAAAAATTAATTTATAATTTGTGTATTGTGACTTTTTGTCAAAACTAAAGAATAGAACATCTAATAAAGCAATTAGCATCGAAAACCCTAACCAAAAGGAAAGGTAGTAAACAATTAAACTTCCAAAAGTATTATAGAGCGCATCCTTTAAAGTTGCATTACCCGGAACTAGCTCAGAAATAAATAGCCATCCAAACATAAAGATATACACAGTTAAGATATTGACCCAGTTTGTGAATACAACTTTTAATACTTTTTTCATAATTATTTTTGTTTTTGAGTTGGTTGAGAGATGAATCGTTTATTCCAATCTTCTATACCATAAGTTGTCTTTTCATTCTCTAACTCCTGTAAAATTACCTTTCTAAAATATATTGCGACTTTCTCGTCGAAAAAAAGGATTTCAAGATATTCTCCATAGAAAATATTGCTTGACAAAGGAAAAAGTCTTCTTGTAATTTTACAAGGTAGTTTTCTCTATCTGTAAGCATAAGTGATAAGTTCGGATAAGTGTAAAAAATTTAAAACTCAGTTCCTGTGAGTTGTTTAATGGCTTTTAAAAAATCATTATTATATTGAATGGAGAAATATTTATCTAAAGACTTTTTATCAGTTACATAGAATTCCTGAAATTCTAAGTTTTGGTGATTATTACTATTCCCATATGTTCCAACAGTACCATCTCTGTATATCCCTATTTCTTTTATGTTTTTATGATTGTCAAAAAGTATATTAATAGGGGTTCTCTTACCTAAAGAATCAACAAAATAATATTCATGTTTTATAAAGCCATATTTAGGTTTAGCTTTTACTAAAAGTATCCCGTTTTCAGGGACTTTATATACTTTTTTATTGCCTTCATAAATAATTTCCTGTCCTTTTAATTGATTAAAAATTATATTAACTTTTCCTCTATAGGCATGAGGTATTAAGTATATTTCAGGTTCAGGTTTTTGCTCTGTACATGAATTTATTATTAACATACATACAATTAATAATAATAGGGATTTTATATTTTTCATAAAAAAATTAAATTGTTATTACCAACGTCTACCTGCTCCTCTTCCGCCAAATGACCCTCCTTTTTCTGATTTATCCTTATCATCAGCATCTAGTGGAGTGCTTTGCATCATTGTATTCCATTCTTGTATACTAAATATAGTTTTACCCATTTTTATACCAGTGAATACTCCATTTTTATCAATATTGACACTAAAATTAGCAGTCATCATAGATCTGTCATTATCTTCTCCAGGTAAACTTGTATAAGGGTTACCATCATATGGACTTACGCCAATAAACAAGGCATTTCCTTTAGTGTCTTGGATAAATGTTTCAGCCGCTGGAAATCGATCTCCGAATTGTTGTGCCATAATATCCAAAGTCCCAGTTTTAGTATTCTCCGTTAATGAAAATTTAGTTTTAACATTTATATTGGGGGAGAGCGGTATCAGTGGATTATGTCCTGCCATTGTTGAAGTCCATGATATTGTGTTACTACCATCTTTATTAACCTTATAGATAAAATCAGAAACGCTTCCTTTATCGTCTGAAGCTGTTTTTGTTCCAAATATAGGATGATGTGATGGATCTGATTTTGTCACTAGATTTGTATATTTATGAGTGGATGGATCCATAATATAACTTTGACTTAATCTAGAAGTAGCGCTTAATGAAGTCGTATATCCTCTGTTTTCTCCATCTCCGTCAAAGCCCATTCCAAAAGTTTTAAATGGAGCAAATGCTCTTATGTAAATAGGATATGGCCAGCTATCATCTGTAATAGCCTGTGAGGTATACCTTCCTGATTTCTGATCGAGATAAGTACGCGTCTGATCAATGTTCAAAGTCATCATAAAACTTTTTTCAATCTCTCTGGTCTCAGGATGATTGATATTGCCGGTTCTTGCCAGGCTTTCCTGAAGTTTTTTATACAAAAGTTCTGTACCTACGTTGGAATGAGGGGCTGTTGGCCGTTGCATTTGCTTGTGGGGGGTATTGCTTTTTTCCACAGGGCTTATTGATTTCATGTTTTATTAGTTTTTCAGGTTCAAAATTCGCCTTTTTTCGTGAGAATTCCTTGTTTTTGAAGGGATGATTCCTGTAGATGCAGCAAAGAGTTTTTCAAAAAGCTACCCACGCTTTAGGGCAGCTTTTTATTTTGTTTGTGCAATAAAAAATACGCTCAAATGAACTAAGAGCTTTCGAACTTTTTAGATCAGTCTTTCTTAGTTGAAACCTTTTTATAACAATTCTCTCCAGAATGATAACCAAAGCAAAGGGTAATATTTTTATCTTTTTTCTCAAAAAAAGTAGTATAAGTCATATCGACATCATTAATGTCTTCTGGAAAAGTAACTAAGTCTTTGTCTAAATTTAAATAAAAATCATCAAATTCTATTGTGTTACCTTCTAATTTGTATTTAGAATTGTAATTCAATAATCTCTTCTTGTTTTTATCATAAATCCTTCTATTATAAGTACCGTCTTTATTAATTGTCAGGGTATCAAATGAATTTCTGTACGATATAGGCGAATATTTTCCATATATATCTTCACTCCTCATATTTTGGCAAGAAAATAAAAGTAATAGTAAAACTAAAATCAAAGAAGTATTATGTTTGATTTTCCTAAAAAGAGGTTCTATCATTATAGCTGAAGGCCCAAATTAGGAGAATGACAGAAATAATTATAATACCCCATGAAAGGTTCCTTATTTCTTTTTTTTTCTCTCTACAAAAATCCTTAAATGATAATTTCTTATCATTGAAAAAAGCGTAAAGGATAATAGCTGATAGAATATCAACAGTATATCCGGCAAATACATCAAAAAATTCCATTTTTATTTTTTTTCACTAATTGTATAATCTTTGTCCCTAGTAAATATTTCTTTACTTTTCAATAAAGGTAACATCTTTTTATTATATTGTTCAAATAATTCTTCTGTTCTTCTATCAATTTGCCCTTGTAATGTTTTATTTTTATCATTAACTAATATTGGGCTTAGCAGGCCGCCTAATCCTCCAAATCTTCCAAAATTAACGACTTTATTTAAAACTTGTTTTGCTAAAAAACTAGAAATAAGATAACCATTTTTCTTTATTAATTTAGCCGCTTTTTGATCAAGTTCCATTTCTCCTGCCTTAATAAATTTATATGAATAATATTTATTTATTAAATTTTGCTTTGTCAACTCAATGAAATAGGGTGCCAAATCTATGTTTACATTATATTCAACTCCTTTTAGGTTAATAATTAATTCTTCTTGAGTAAATTGGCTATAAACAAAATCAGTTGCATGGCCTTTTAAAAAATAGTTTCTGTCAGATTCAACGGCAATTTTTTGAGAAGTAGTCAAATTAGGTGGAGTAATCATTATATTGCGTCCCAAATTCCTTATTACTGCTTCTTCTCTGGTCAACATTGGGATATTCCAAAATATAAATGCATCACGGGAACTTGCAAACCATCCAACTTCACCAGTTAAAAGATTCAAAAACCATCCTGATGCAGCATTTGGGTAAACATTTTCCTTATTTTTGGAATTATTAAGACCTTCTGAAACACTAGTGCCAGGTTGCATATCGTTATAATGGCGCATCTGATCAATACTTAATGTTCTTATATAGTCTTTTTCAATCTCTATTGTCTCAGGATGATTAATATTGCCGGTTCTTGACAGGCTTTCTTGAAGTTTTTTATATAGTAATTCTGAACCTAAGTTCGAATGATGAGTCGTTGGTCGTTGCACTTGCAGGTGAGGCTTATTGCTTTTTTCTACAGGGTTTAGTGATTTCATGTTAATAGTTTTAAGATTCAAAATTCGCCTTTTTTTTGGTGAATTCCTTGTTTTTGAAGGGGTGTTTCCTGTAATTGCAATAAGAAGTTTTTTCCAAAGTTTAGGACAGTCTTTTACTGTATTTGTAAATGTATTGATATTTTTGAAATATCAGAAACTTCCGAATTGAGTAATTATTTTATCTGTTCAATGGTAGAGACCTTGAACAGCAAAAAGGCGTCGCAAACTTTAGATGAAGATCATTATTCTATTTTTTTGAATATGTAATTATATACGTTAAATTCAATTTCTAAAACATCTTTACTATCTTCAGGTTTTTCCCAATAAGCAGTCGAAGCACCAATGTCAGGTTTTGAGAATACCATATCCGACTCATTGTGATCACTAAACAATAAAAAATTATAACATGTAATGGTTTTCTCGTCTGCTTCAATGGTTCCATTCGATTCATATAATACCTGTTTTTTATCTTTAGAATAAATTTTATTGCTAAATGTAAAGTCTGAATTAACTATAAGTATCGAAGCCTCTCCTGATGGAAATGTATATAAGTATTTACCGGGTAAGTATTTTTTTGCATCTTTTTCACTATAATAGTTACAGCTGAATAAACCGATAGAAAAGAGTATTATTAATACAAACTTTACAAGTTTATTATTTATCATCTTAAATTATTATGCTTTTAATTGAATAAATTAGACACTTGTCTTGAGATAGCAGCCTTATGTATCCTGGTCGTCAGATGATAAAGGACTTGTATTGTTCTTTATATGTTCAATGGTAGAGACTTTGAATAGCAAAAAGACGTCGTAAACTTTATATTAAGATCATTATTCTATTTTTTTGAATATGTAATTGTATGAGTTAATTTCAATTGTTGAAACATCTTTATCATCTTTGGGTTTTTCCCAATAACTATTCGTTAAAAGACCAACATCAGGTTTTGAGAATACCATTTCTGATTCATTGTGATCAAAAAACAACAAGAAATAATAAAATGTAATGTGTCTGCCCTCTACCTCCATTGTACCATTCGTTTTGTATAGTAGATATTTTTTATCTTTAGAATAAACTTTATTGTTAAATTTAAAGTCTTGATTAACTACGAGTATCGATGTTTCTCCTGATGGAAATTGATATAAATAGGTACCGGGTAAGTATTTTTTTGCATCTTTTTCACTATAAAAGTTACAGCTGAATAAACACAGAGAAAATAGTATTATTAATACAAACTTTACAAGCTTATTCTTTATCATATTAAATTATTATGTTTTTAATTGAATAAATTAGACACTTGTCTTGAGATAGCAGCCTTATGTATCTTAGTTGTCAGATTATAATGACCTGTATTGTTCTTTATCTGTTCAGTCGTAGAGACTTTGAACAGCAAAAAGGCGTCGCAAACTTTAGATGAAGATCATTATTCTATTTTTTTGAATATGAAATTATATGCGTTATATACAATTTCTAAAACATCTTTATCATTTTTTGGTTTTTCCCAATACCCGTTTGGTGAATCACCCACAAGAGGTTTTGAAAATATCATCTCCGATTCATTGTGATCAGTAAACAACAAAAAATTATTAAATGTAATGTGTCTCCCATCTACTTCAATGGTTCCATTCGTTTCATATAACACCTGTTTTTTATCTTTAGAATAAACTCTATTGTTAAATGTAAAGTCTGAATTAACTTTTAGTATTGAAGCCTCTCCTGATGGAAATGTATATAAGTATTTACCGGGTAAGTATTTTTTTGCGTCTTTTTCACTGTAATAGTTACAGCTGAATAAACCGATAGAAAATAGTAGTATTAATACAAACTTTACAAACGTATTATTTTTCATATTATTTATTAAGTTATTATGTTTTTATTTGAATAAATTAGACACTTGTCTTGAGATAGCAGCCTTATGTATTTTGGTTGTCAGATTATAATTGACCTGTATTGTTCTCATATATCCATTGGGACCATAATAGTTGTTGGGAATAGTAGCCTTGCCGGAATATTTACCTTTAACCGGAGGATTTCTAGTACCCGACGTTGCGCCCATATGATCTGTACAAGTTACTCTCACAGTATAAGTATCTACAAGATTCCCATGATCCACTTTTATAATCCTTGCCGTTGCATTGAAACTTCCATGAAATGTACTTGTTGGATTAGTAATAATGTTGCTTAAAGCATCAGCCATATAGGTTTTATCATCTAACCACTGATTCCCTGTATTAAATTTCTCAGGATTATTTCGGCTGACATCCCTGGTTCTGGTACCTTTATCTATATAACTGTCTACAAGCTTTTCTATCCCATAATATATTTCCTCAATATTTAAGAATTGGTTTCCCATTTTAGAATTTTCATCAAAATTTCTCACGGCTTTTCCTGTTCCAAATACCCATTGATAAAACAACGAATAGGGATCAACTTCCTTATCTGACTTTTCACGGGAAAGCCCTCCTCCGGAAGCTGCATTAACTGTTTCAGCAATCTCCTGATATTTTAGCCTATAAGCCTTCTGATCACTAGATTCTTTTCTACCACAGGTACCACATGTTCTTTTTTTAGGTGATCCGTCTGGAAGAAGTGCTTTCAATTTCATGTCATTATAAAGATGCAACTGATCAATACTTAAAGTCATCATATAGCTTTTTTCAATCTTTTTAGTCTCAGGATGATTGATATTGCCGGTTCTGTCTAAGCTTTCTTTGAGTTTTTTATACAGGGCTTCTGCACTGAGATTCGAAGAATGAGCAGTCTGCTTTGGCGCTTGCTGGTGGGGCTTGTTGCCCTTTTCTACAGCACTTGTTGATTTCATGGATTTAGTATTTTAAATTTTAAGGTTCAAAATTCAACCTTTTTTGCAAAAAACTCTTCCTTTTTGAGAAGAGTTTTCCGTAGTTGCGGTAAAAGGCCTGTTAGTGAATTTTATTTCATAAAATAACTAAAATATGAACAGCTTCCCATCAGATCCTTTGTAGTTTCCGTATCTGAATATTGTGCTTTCAGCTGTGCAAAGTAGGTTCTGTATTTTTGGTTCTTCAGATTATCCATCTCTTTCTGGCGGGCATCTTCTTTTTCAGACCATTTTGGATCAGAATAGTCAAAATCTTTAGGAGCTTTTGCTTCATACTGGTAATATTTACCCTGTTCAGCACTTGCCATCTGGAACAGTACTCTTGCTTTTTCTTCCTTATTGTTTAACAGCTTAAGGGCTTTCTGATAATAGCCAATGGCTAAATCAAAATTATCCGGCTCAATATAAGTCTTGTCAAGGAAGTTTTTATAATAATACTTGTAAGGGTTAGCCCTGTCTGTATTCGAGAAGTTATATTTTCCTCCGTTGCTGTTGTCTATGTCCATTACGAAAAGCTGTCGGTAATATCCTAAAATAGATGTATTATATAGCAGATTCCCAATGAGCTGGTTGGCCTTTGCAGCCTTTTCATCATTTCCGGTTCCGATTTTCTTAAGCTGGATAAGTACATTCGCCAGTTCAAGTTTGTCCATGCTGTTTTTAATAAAAGGAAAATCGGAGTAGTTTTCGGCCTTCATACTTTCATTTTCAGGGCTCCCAAAGCTTTCCCAAACATTATGGCCGAAAACAAGATTAGGGATGTTTTTAAAACCATTGTATTCAGCAGATTCATATTGTTTTTCTGTGGTTTTTCGACCTTCCGTCTCTGTCCAGTCATAGTTTACCCTCGGAATTCCCTTGAAGTTCTGAGCCTTTTCGTAATATGATTTTGCCTTTTCAAAGTCAGCAAGCCTCATCGCCCGGTCTCCATAAATAGTACTGAAAAAAGCATCTATATTTCCTACGCTGTCCATGTTTTTAGCAATGATCTGCTGCTCAAACTTGGTTTTGTTAGGTTTTCTATAGAACTCTTCAACGCTCTTTACCAGGTTGGAGTTCGGGTTGTATTGTAAGTCAGAAAGCTTATTATTCATTAAAAATGACTTTCCGTCTTCTCCCTGAAGGAAGTAGCGGTTGGCAATAACATCTTTAAGGAAATCGGCGGTTGAATGAGTGTCCCCGTAATAATCATCTGTACTTACAGTATCCTTCTTTACTTCTTTCTCTACAAAATATTCCGCATAATCTTTCATTAAATGATCCTCATAGGCAGCATCAATTTTGGGCTGGGAAACAATATCGTTAAGAACTTTCATTCTTTTGATTTCCTCCAGATATTCGGGATTGGTGGTTTTAATGTCGTTCAGGATTTCAGAACTTCCTTTATAGTCTTTCTTTAAAAACTTAAGATAAGCATCAGCAATCTGCCAGTATTCGTCTTTGGATTTTTCTTTTGTTTTCTCTGTGAATTTCTCAAGATCCTCGAGATAATCCTGAGTCTTCTCATCATACCAATAGTTTGTTCTGGAATAAAAAGGAATTCGGTCCGGGTTGCTGAAAAGCTCATCATCACTTAGGTCAGCTTTGCCTTCATTATCGGTTTTATCGGACTTGGAGCCTCCGAAAAGATTTTTAAAGAACCTTACAATTTTCTGCCAGAAAGAAAGCTTTTCTTCTTTTACTTCCGATGTAGGTTTGTCTGCGGAAGTATTTTTCGAAGAACTATTTTCCGTATTATCTTTTTTTGCGGCTGTTTTCTGAGCAGCGTCTTCGGTATAATAATAAGTAGGCAGGTAGTTTCTTTCAAGCTCATTGATACTTCTTACTGCCATTACTTTCAGGATCTCAGAATCAGGATTGATGTCGTACATCTTTTCCATAATAGGAATAGGATTGTTGTAATCCTCATAGCCCAAAAGAAAATAAGCCATGTTTTTTTCCTCATTTGTTCCCGCTCTTTTCATAATATTACTGAAAGAAGCCGTATCCGAAAGTTTCATAGAAACAAAAGCAGACTCCTTACGGTCTTTACTGTTCATAAATACCTGAAAGAAGTTCCAGTTGGCATCACTGTTCATCTCTAAACCTCTTTGTGCCCCTGCAAGCTGATCCAGTGCCATAAAGTAAACAGCACCTTTTAATTTGACAGGCTCTATATAAGTTTTGAATGCCTGTAATGCAGCGTCATAATTTCTTGTATAATGATTCAGACGAACCAGCTGATATCCGTAACGCTGCTTAATTTCAGGATTTCTTGCCGCATTATACAAAGATGCTAAAGCTGCAATTGTTTTGTTGTAATCAAGAGCCGTGGCATTCTTCCTATTGGCATCTCTGTCATAATAAAATGAATTTTCACTTTCTACATAATTGATACTCATATAAGGCTCCAGATATTTGGCCTCAATCAGGTAATCAATAGCTTCATGATATTTCTGATAAAAACCGGTTCCCAGTTTCTGTAAAATCGGATTGGCAGGTTTGCCGGCTTTTAGTGCATTCAGATCATTCATGCTCATTTTATAAACCAGATTCTGAGTATCTGCATAAGTGAGCTGATTGTTGAAGAATTTTTTCCACGTTTCAATATTATCATCAGGGATCAGGGATGCATTGTAATCCGTGTAAAATCTCGATGAGTAGTTATGTAGAAAAGGAAGGTAAGACTTATCTTTTATGATGCTTTGTGTAAATAAATTAAAGTATTCATAATCCGGATCTGACCACGCACAGGCGTCAGATTGTGTATAGAAAAGTGATACTACCGCAAGCGAAAGAATATACTTTTTCATAGGGTGTGGTGTTTTTTAGTTTTTTATATAATCGTTATACTATTAAAATATCAGGCGGCTTTTGTCAGAAGAAGAAACTATGATAAAATCTGAAAACTCCGCACAATCTTCACGAGATTTAAAATTTTCGATTTAAAACAAATTTACTATCTAATTGATAATAAATAATAGTAAAGTTCGGTATTTTTTTCTCAAGGAAATGAATAACATCCTCCAGCTGGTTCTGGGATATTTCCTCCACCTTTATTCGGAACCCTTTATTCAGATAACTTCCGAAGTAGAATCCGTCTTTCTGAATTTCAGCTTCATATTCTGATATTTTTTTAAAATTCGGGTTTTCAAGATCCTTTTTAGATAATGCATTAATGAGTTTGTGTTTTTCCAAATGGTTGGTAATGATCCCCCAGGAATAAATTGGCAGTGCAACTTCGATGTTCCGGATCGGGTAGTCCTCCAGTTTTGAAAGATAGCTTTTCAGAATATTGACATCAAGGATAGAGTTTTTATCAGATTTTTCCAAAGGTGAAGAAGTGGAGTAGCACATCAGATATACTTTTTCTACCGGAGGAATGCCTGTTTGTTTTTTATTCTTGACCTGATGGAGACGCAATGTACAGGTGATTTCCTTTCCGGAAACTTTTTTTAATTCTTTTAAAAATTTAAAATAATCATCCCTAGTTCCAGCTGTCCAGTCACAGTCAATCTGAATCTCATTACCAGTTTTTAGATGATATTCCTTGGCTTTCTTTTGAATTAAATGATCAATGCTTTTCGCCAGAAATTGAATTTCCTCAGCAGAAATATTTAGCATCGTTGGATTGGTGATAAAGACGGTAGGGACAATCTCTTTATCTGTTTGGAAGCTTTTATCTTTTGTGATGACGGCAACGGGCTGAAATTTTCCGCCTACTTTATCAACATCAAAGAATCTTGTGTATAAATATGGGGTAGAAGCTTGCTCCAATACTTTTGTCTCTTCCTTGTCCAATTTCAAATTGGTTTTCCAGTAATAGAATGTATAATTATGGTTTTCCTTCTTGCTGCATGAAGTAATAAAGAAGAGCAGGAATAAGAATTTTATTATTTTCATTGATATGAGATAGTTTTACAACCATACTTATTTCAGCCATCTTAGATTTGGGACTTTTTGATTTTTCCAAGCGGATCTGAAAGGGTAGATTTTTTTGATTGAATTTTATATAAAAGGTTTCCTTGTATTTTTAAAAATGAAATTTCTCCATTTTTTTCTGAATCCTTTTTTATTATTTTCTTTCAAAGTTAAAAATATCTACACAAATTTTAAACCGTAAAACCCAGGTGATTGGCTTTCGGTCGTAATGAAGGATGAAGCCGGGGCTTGCGGTATTTAATTATTCATATAATCCGCTTTCACAAGTACAGGTTTCTTTATCAATGCTTTCACTTGAAGAACAGCAGCCTTCAAGACTTTTAATATTTCCTTTTTCATCAGTAAGATAAATTTTATTCTTATCAAACTTGACTAGTAGAGTTTCATTAAATTTTTTAAAATGTACTTTCATTACTTTGTCAGGAGAATATTTACCGGCATTTATTTCTTCTGTGGTTTCCTTTCCGTTAGCCTGATTTACCTGCACATATCCGAAGTGGACATCACCGCTCTTTTTTACATCCAGATAATAATGAGGAGTTCCGGTACCACTATATCCTTCCAGAATATCAAAACTCCGATGTCCTACAAATGGAACTTTTACCTGTTGTGCTAAAGTAAAAATACTGAAACAGAAGATCATTAGAGCGAAAATTTTTTTCATAATCCTTTTTCTTCAAAATTAAATATATCTGCGAAACCTGTAAACCGTAAAAACCCGGTTATTTTGTGCCGGAGGCTATTCTTTTAGAAAATGTTAAAGATTTCTAAGTTTAGAATTAATATAATTGGTCATAGGTCGGTAGAATTGTTACGGGCTGCCGGTAGAATAAAGAAAACCACTCCCCAAAGAAGTGGTTTAGTATAATTTAGTTAAAGTTATATTAAAAAACGGTAGCTGCTAATTGAATTCTTGCGTACTTGTTAGAAGGATTCCACATCGCCATCATGGAAACGGGAAGACTATAATGCTCGGTGATTTTAACCACTTTTCCTGCTTTTACTCCAACATTCACTATGTCAAAGCTATTTTTACCATTTCCATACAGAAACGTACTGTCATTAAGTGTAAATCCTGCTCCTACAAAAGCATCCAGGTTCACTTTCTGGCCCTTGATGACAGGGTAGCTGGCCTGTATGTAAGTAGAATATTTGTTCTTTTTATAGCTTCCATCTGGTTCCAGAACCACTTCTCCGGCATTAGCTCCTCCGTAAAGCATAATATCAGCTTCAATATTGATGGGGAACGAAGGACCAAACGTATAATTAGTTCTTAGATCGATAATATGAGCAGTTCTTCTTTGGGAATAGCTGAAGATGTCATCTGCCGCTATTGCCGTATTGATGTTCCTTGAATTATAAAGATCCCATAATCCTATATAAAGTCGTCCGTCAGAATACTGAACATAATAATTGATCTCCTTATAATGGGTGTTGTCTTTATCATCTGCTAAGGCAGAAGCGCCCCAGATACCAATCTTCCATTTCTTTTCCGCATCTAAAGCATAGGACAAGTTTCCCATCACAACAGGTTTATCCGTAATGATAAGTCCTCTCCATATATGGTTGTTCTGAATGTTGGCGGTAAAGTCCAGCCTTCCCTCTTTGGCATCAGTGTTTTCCTGTGAAAACAATCTTCCTGTACCCAGAGTGAGAAGGAAGATTCCGTGTAAGATTTTTTTCATCATGGCTTTTACTTTAAAAATCCATATAAAACAGCGGCAATAATAGCTCCCGTAACAGGGCCTACTACGGGAATCCATGCGTATCCCCAATCGCTGCTGCCTTTTACAGGAAGAATAGCATGCATAATTCTTGGGGCTAAATCTCTGGCAGGGTTGATAGCGTATCCTGTAGTTCCCCCTAGAGATAATCCTATTGCCCATACCACAAACGTTACAGGTATGGCTCCTATAGAGCCAAGTCCTACTTTAGCTGTAGGATCTGCCTCTAAAGAAATACTTGGATTGGCAAAATAAAATATACTGAATACAAGTACAAACGTTCCTATGATCTCACTTATAAGATTAGATGATGTTCTCCTGATAGCTGGAGTTGTGCTGAAACAGGCCAGTTTTGCGCCTTCATCTTCCGTGATGGCGAAATGGTCTTTATGAAACAGCCAGACCAGAAAAGCTCCCAGCATTCCTCCAATCATTTGTGCGGCAATATAAGTAGGAACCAGATCCCATGAGAACTTTCCTGCTACAGCGAGGCCTATTGTCACAGCAGGGTTCAGATGTGCTCCACTTATTGGTCCTGCCACGGTGACCCCTACAAATACTGCCAGTGCCCAGGCTGTAGTAATAACAATCCATCCGGAATTATTTCCTTTAGTATCTTTTAAGACAACATTAGCTACAACGCCGTTGCCCAATAATATAAGAAGCATCGTTCCGATTACTTCTGCGATAAATGGAGTCATATATGTATTTTTTAAGGTGAGGGCGATTAATCTTCTATCCAGCTTTGAGCGCTTTTTACAGCTTTCTTCCAGAAGTGGGTCATTTTATCCACTTGCTCTCTTTCCAATTGAGGATGAAAGTCTTTGTCTACAATCCATTGAGCCTGTATTTCATCTATGCTTTTCCAGTATCCTACTGCAAGGCCTGCCAGGTAAGCTGCTCCAAGTGCTGTGGTTTCCAGGGTTTTTGGTCTCGTTATTTTAAAACCAAATAAGTCAGATTGTATCTGCATCAGCAGATCACTTGCCGAAGCACCTCCATCTACTCTCAGTTCAAAGCTTTCTCTTCCTGAATCTGCCTCCATTGCTTTTACAATTTCATAGACCTGGAATGCGATTCCTTCTAATGTTGCTCTTGCGATATGGCCATCTGTTGTACCACGGGTAATTCCTACGATTGTTCCAC
Organism: Chryseobacterium sp. MEBOG06; assembly: GCF_021869765.1. Taxonomy (NCBI): domain Bacteria; kingdom Pseudomonadati; phylum Bacteroidota; class Flavobacteriia; order Flavobacteriales; family Weeksellaceae; genus Chryseobacterium; species Chryseobacterium sp. MEBOG06. Next base: position 416,045 of record NZ_CP084580.1, read on the forward strand.
GGGCATACTGGTCCCAATAAGGGGCACCAAGCCCTGTAAGAGCAGGTACAAAATAAACCCCACCATTATCTTTTACCGTAGAAGCCAGTTTATTTACCTCTTCAGAAGAATGAATAAGTTTAAGCCCGTCCCGCAACCACTGAATGGCTGCTCCGCCTACAAAAACGCTGCCTTCCAGCGCATAGTTGACCTCTCCATTTATTTTCCAGGCAACGGTTGTAAGAAGATTATTTTTTGAGGAAACAGCTTCTGTTCCTGTATTCATTAATAAGAAACATCCTGTTCCATATGTATTTTTTACCATTCCGGGGGTTGTACACATCTGCCCGAATAAGGCTGCCTGCTGATCTCCTGCAATTCCTGCAATCGGAATTTTTGTGGAAAATAGAGTAGTGGCAGTTTCTCCATATATTTCGCTGCTCTGTTTTACGGCAGGAAGGATAGACCTTGGGATATTAAATAACTCTAGTAAGTCATTGTCCCATTCCAGGGTGTGAATGTTGAGAAGCATAGTTCTGCTCGCATTGGATACATCTGTGATAAACATTTTCCCACGGGTCAGTTTCCAGACCAGCCAGGTATCAACAGTGCCGAAGCATAGTTTTCCTGCTTCTGCTTTCTCTCTGGCTCCCTCTACATTGTCAAGAATCCATTTCAGCTTGGTTGCAGAAAAATAAGCATCCAGTACAAGCCCCGTTTTTTGATGAATGACCTCGGCGTGTCCCTGATCTTTTAGTTCATCGCAGTATTTTGAAGTTCTGCGGTCCTGCCATACAATAGCATTATAAATAGGTTCCCCTGTTTCTTTGTCCCAGACAACAGTAGTCTCCCGTTGATTGGTAATACCGATTGCAGCAACTTCCAGTCCGGAGATGCCTGCTTTGGCTATAATTTCTGCCGCTACGGAGATCTGTGATGACCAGATTTCATTCGGATCATGTTCTACCCAGCCCGGGGTAGGGAATATTTGTCTGAAATCTTTCTGAGATACATATTTTATTTCTCCGCTGTGGTTGAATAAGATCGCTCGTGAGGAAGTCGTTCCTTGGTCTAAAGCGAGAATTAATTGTTCATTCATAAAGCGATTAATTGAGGTTGATTACTTTAGGTGAATAAGGTGTTAATAAATATCCTTTTGCCAATTCTATGAATTCATTTTCCTGCTGCTGTGCCCATTCTTCAGAATATCCTTTTTCTTCAGCAATGATTCTTGCTACATTGTGAGCGCTGTCAATAGCTGCTCTTGCATCTAAAAACAACAGACGTACTCTTCTTGCCAGAATGTCTTCAATGGTTTCTGCCATCTCACTTCTTAAAGCCCATACCACTTCTGCAACTGTGAAATCATGATCAGGGTGAATTTTTTGAGCATATCGCGGATTGCTGTTTTGTAAAGTTTTTATTTCAGGAATGTCAGACCCGTAAACATATAAATGATTGGATCTGTCTACTTGTTCGGGCTTTACATTTCCATGGATAGAAAGGTGTTCTGTTTTGGAAGATGTATTTCCAAGTCTGTGAACTTTCATTGCTTCGTCCACTGTATCTTCAGCCATTTTACGGTAAGTCGTCCATTTACCGCCAATAATGGAAACTAATCCTGTTTCAGAAGTAATGACTTTGTGGCTTCTGGAAACTTCCTTCGTACTTTTACTTCCGTCTTTTGGAGCAGCAAGCGGGCGAAGTCCTGCAAAAACTGATTTTACATCCTCACGAGTCGGTTTTTTAGATAAATATTGTCTTGCTGTATTTAAAACGAAATTGATCTCTTCTTCTAAAGCGCGCGGTTCGAAACTTTCATCCTTTAAAAGGGTATCCGTAGTTCCTACTAAAGCTCTGTCATGCCATGGAACAACAAAAAGAACTCTTCCGTCTGACGTTTTTGGAATCATAATGGCGTCGTCACTTTTAAGGAACGATTTATCCAGTACTAAATGGATTCCCTGACTTGGAACAACTAATTTACCATGTTTGGGATTATTCATATTGAGAATATCATTGGTAAATACCCCTGTTGCATTGATGACCACTTTAGCATGAATCTGATATTGTTGTTTCGAAAACTGGTCTTCTGCTACAACGCCAATCACTTTGTCGGAGCTATCTTTTAAAAGGTTGATCACTTTTACATAATTGACTGCACTTCCTCCTTTTTCAATGATCGTCTGGGTTAGATTGATCGCAAGTCTGGCGTCATCAAACTGTCCGTCCTGATAAACAACACCACTCATTAAATGGTTTTGTTCAATAGTAGGAAGTTTTTCAACGGTTTTTGATTTGCTGATGTATCTCGTTTTGCCCAAACTGAGTTTTCCGGCAAGGAAATCATAAACGGACAATCCTATTTTATAATAGATCCCGCCCCACCAGGTATAATTAGGAATAATAAAAGATTGATTTTTTACGATATGCGCTGCATTTTTCGCCAGCAGTCCTCTTTCTTTAAGAGCTTCCTTTACCAATCCTACATCTCCCTGTGCTAAATATCTTACTCCACCATGTACCAATTTGGTACTTCTGCTGGATGTTGCTTTCGCAAAGTCATGAGATTCAAGCAATAAAGTTTTGAATCCTCTGCTTACTGCGTCTAGTGCCGAACCTAAACCACTGGCTCCTCCTCCTATGACAATAAAGTCCCATTCCTTTACATCGGTTAATTTACTGAGTTCTTCGTTTCGTTTCATAAATGTTTCGTTTATGTTTCGTTTTCAAATATATAAATTAAAAATGAAAGCAAAAAGAAAATAAATGAAATTTTAAGATCTAAAAAAAAAGAGGTAATTTTGAGGAAACGAATAAAATGGAAAAGCTAATACCAAGGCATGATGAAATATTGAAAGAGCTTGATGAGAAGGGGCATGTGCTTGTTCAGGATCTGTGCGAAAAACTCAATGTTTCTTCAGTTACGATTCGAAAGGATTTGAACTATCTTGAAAGCTTAGGGCTTCTTTTTAGAAATCATGGCGGAGCAAGCAAGCAAGTACGTTATGCTTATGAAAAAAATGTGGTAGAGAAAGAAAATATAAATGTAGAGGCTAAGCAGGCTATTGCAAAAGCTGCTCTTCCGTTGATTCAGGAAAATGACTGTATTATACTGGCGTCCGGTACTACAATGCATTATCTTGCACGGATGCTGGTGAATTTTGGTCCGCTTACCGTACTGACCTCTTCTCTGAGGGTTGCTATTGAACTTTGTAATAATCCTAACATTAATATTATACAGTTAGGCGGAGAAGTTAGAAAAAGCTCTACTTCGATAGTAGGGTCCATTTCGGAAGGCATTATTAAGCAGTTTTCATGTAATAAACTCTTTCTGGGAGTAGATGGTATTGATCTTGAATTTGGAATCAGTACTTCTAACGCTGCAGAGGCACATCTTAATCAGGTGATGATTGATTGTGCAGATCAGACGGTGATCCTTGCTGATTCTTCCAAGCTTAATAAAAAAGGATTTGGTAAAATAGCAGGTCTTGATCAGATAGACTACCTGATTACAGATAATGGTATTTCTTTTGAGGATCAGGCTAAGCTGGAAGAAATTGGAGTTAATGTAATTGCAAAATAATACCCTCATCTTAATTTCTTTTTTAAAAACAAAATAAATGCTGGAGAAATGTGCTCTGAGTTTTTTCAAAATTATCTAATCAATTAAAAATCAAAATATTTTACTTAAAATATTTGTCAGTTATAAAATTATTCATAAATTTGCACTCTCATTTTAGGAGCGTAGTATGCCTATATCAAAAGTAGAAATTACTTCAGACTTCCGGAAAGTGGGAAAAAATAGAGGATAAATTTTATTATAATATAAACAATGTCAGGTATTATTGGTAAAAAAATCGGTATGACATCTTTGTTTAACGAAGAAGGGAAAAACATTCCTTGTACAGTTATTCAAGCAGGTCCATGCTCGATTTTACAGGTCAGAACCTTAGAAAAAGACGGTTATACAGCTGTTCAATTAGGTTTCGATGACAAGAGTGAGAAGAACGTTGGTAAAGCGTTAGCTGGCCATTTTAAAAAGGCTGGTTCTGCTCCTAAAGCTAAATTAGTAGAATTCCATGATGGATTCTCAGATGCTAAAGTAGGAGAAGAAGTAAAAGTTGATCTATTCATCGAAGGTGAATATGTTGACGTAACAGGAACTTCAAAAGGTAAAGGCTTCCAGGGTGTTGTTAAAAGACACGGATTTGGAGGTGTAATGCAGGCAACTCATGGTCAGCACAACAGACTTAGAGCTCCAGGTTCTATCGGTGCTGGTTCAGACCCTTCAAGAGTATTCAAAGGGATGAGAATGGCTGGAAGAATGGGAGGTGAGCAGGTAACTGTTCAAAACCTTCAAGTGTTAAAAGTTGATCAAGAACAAAATCTTTTAGTAGTAAAAGGTGCTGTTCCGGGAGCTAAAAATTCTTATGTAATTATCAGAAAATGGAACTAGTAGTATTAAATACATCAGGAAAGGAGACCGGAAGAAAAGTAACTCTAGACGAAACAGTATTCGGAATTGAGCCAAATCAGCACGCGGTTTACTTAGAAGTTAAACAGTATCTTGCTGCACAAAGACAGGGTACTCATAAAGCAAAAGAAAGAAGCGAAATTACTGCTTCTACTAAAAAGCTTAAGAAGCAAAAAGGATCAGGATCTGCTAGATATGGTGATATCAAATCTCCAACTTTCAGAGGTGGAGGTAGAGTATTCGGACCAAAACCAAGAGACTACAGATTCAAATTGAACAAAGCTCTTAAGAGATTAGCTAAAAAATCTGTTTTATCTCAGAAAATGAGAGACAACAGCATTAAAGTTTTAGAAGATTTGAGCTTTGGTGCTCCTAAGACTAAAGATTTCATCAATGTATTAAACGCATTGGAACTTAGCGGTAAGAAATCTTTATTCGTTCTTCCTGAAGCTAACAAGAATGTGTATTTATCTTCAAGAAACTTACCTAAAACTAAAGTAATGAACTTCAACGAGATCAGTTCTTACGATTTAGTAAATGCAGGTGAAATTATTTTCTTCGAAGGTGCAGTTGAAAAATTCCAGGAAAATTTAAAGAAATAAGTCATGTCTATTATTATTAAACCAGTTATTTCAGAAAAGGCTAATTACCTTACAGATTTAAGAGGTTCTTATTCTTTCTTAGTTGAACCTAAGGCGAATAAAATCCAGATTAAAAAAGCTGTTGAAGCAGCTTACGGTGTAAAAGTAGCAGACGTTAACACAATGATTTATGCTCCGAAGGTTTCTTCAAAGTACACTAAAAAAGGTCTTCAAGTAGGAAAGACAAACAAATTGAAAAAGGCGGTAATCAAGCTTGTTGAAGGTGAAGTTATCGATATTTTTGCTGTAAATTAATTATTAATTATAAATAATAGTAATGTCTGTTAGAAAATTAAAACCTATCACCCCGGGACAGAGATTCAGAATTGTTAACAATTTTGAAGAAATTACTACCAACAAACCAGAGAAATCTCTAACAGTTGGTATTAGTAAGTCAGGTGGACGTAACCAAACTGGTAAAATGACCATGCGTTACACCGGAGGTGGACACAAAAAGAAATACAGAATTATTGACTTCAAAAGAAACAAAGAAAACGTTGAAGCCACTGTAAAATCTGTAGAATACGATCCAAACAGAACTGCATTTATCGCTTTATTAGAGTATGCTGACGGAGAGAAGAGATATATCATCGCTCCAAACGGTATCAAAGTTGATCAGAAAGTGATTTCTGGAGAAAGCGTAGAACCAAATGTAGGGAACGCAATGAAGTTGAAAAACATTCCATTAGGTACTGTTATTTCTTGTGTTGAAATGAAGCCTGGTCAAGGTGCTATTTTAGCAAGAAGTGCTGGTTCTTCAGCTCAATTGACTTCTAGAGATGGTAAATATGCAATCATCAAATTGCCTTCAGGAGAATCAAGAATGATCCTTACTGAATGTTATGCAATGATTGGATCTGTTTCCAACTCAGATCATCAGTTAACTGTATCAGGTAAGGCTGGTAGAAGCAGATGGTTAGGTAGAAGACCAAGAACTAGAGCGGTTGTAATGAACCCAGTAGATCACCCAATGGGAGGTGGTGAAGGACGTTCTTCAGGAGGTCACCCAAGATCTAGAAACGGTATGCCTGCTAAAGGTTACAAAACCAGAAAGAAAAATAAAGCGTCTAACCGTCATATCATATCTAAACGTAAATAATTATGGCAAGATCACTTAAAAAAGGACCATTCATTCATCATACTTTAGATAAGAAGGTTCAGACAAACATAGAGTCTGGTAAGAAGACAGTTATTAAAACTTGGTCTAGAGCATCTATGATCTCTCCAGACTTCGTAGGACAAACTATTGCTGTACACAACGGGAAATCATTTATCCCTGTATATGTTACAGAAAACATGGTTGGTCACAAGTTAGGCGAATTTTCTCCAACAAGATCTTTCAGAGGTCATGGTGGTAATAAAAACAAAGGAAGTAGATAATCATGGGATCAAGAAAAAGAGAAAGTGCATTAGCACGTAAATTAACAAATCAAGATGTAGTAAAAGCATTACATAACGATTGCCCGTCTTCTCCAAGAAAGATGAGATTAGTAGCTGATATCATCAGAGGGGTAGAAGTAGACAAAGCTTTATACATCCTTAAATATTCTAAAAAAGACGCTTCTAACAAATTAGAGAAAGTCCTACTTTCAGCTATGGCCAACTGGCAAGCTAAAAACGAAGGCGCTGATATTGAAGAAGCTAATCTTATCGTTAAAGAAATTTTTGTAGATAGTGCAAGACAATTGAAGAGACTAAGACCAGCTCCACAAGGTAGAGGGTATAGAATCAGAAAAAGATCAAACCACATTACATTAATCTTAGGTAATAAAGAAAATTAATCAAGGTATGGGACAGAAGACAAATCCAATTGGTAATAGATTAGGTATCATCAGAGGATGGGATTCTAACTGGTTTGGTGGAAACGATTATGGAGACAGAATCGCTGAAGACTACAAAATCAGAAGATACCTTGAGGCTAGATTATCTAAAGGTGGTATTTCAAAAATTTATATTGAAAGAACACTAAAATTAGTAACAGTTACAATTACTACTGCTAGACCGGGACTTATCATCGGTAAAGGAGGTCAGGAAGTTGATAAATTGAAAGAAGAATTGAAGAAACTTACTGGTAAGGATATTCAAATCAACATCTTTGAAATCAAAAGACCTGAATTAGACGCTGTACTAGTTGCTGATAGTATTTCTAAGCAAATTGAAAACAGAATTTCTTACAGAAGAGCTGTTAAAATGGCAATGGCAAGTACTATGAGAATGGGTGCTGAAGGTATTAAAGTTCAGATCTCAGGAAGATTGAACGGTGCTGAAATGGCAAGAAGCGAATCTTTCAAAGACGGAAGAATTCCATTGTCAACTTTCAGAGCTGATATCGATTATCACTGGGCTGAAGCTCACACTACTTATGGTAGACTAGGTGTTAAAGTTTGGATTATGAAAGGTGAAGTTTATGGTAAAAGAGAACTTTCCCCACTAGTAGGACAACAGAAAAAAGGAGGTCAGTCAGGAGATAGAAACAGAGGAGGAGACAGAGACAACAGAAGACCTAGAAAAAATAATAACAATAATAACAATAATAATTAAAAATTTTAGATTAGACATTTTGAATTTTAAATTACCGTTACTTTTTTAAAATAAAAAAAATCTAAAATCTAAAATCTAAAATCTAAAATTTAGAAATTATGTTACAACCAAAAAGAACCAAATTCCGTAGAGTTCATAAGATGAAGATGAAGGGGATTGCTCAAAGAGGTAATCAACTTGCTTACGGAACTTTCGGGATTAAAGCGACGGAAGGCGCTTGGATCACAGCTAGACAAATTGAAGCGGCTCGTATCGCGGCAACAAGATATATGAAGAGAGAAGGTCAGCTATGGATCAAAATATTCCCAGATAAGCCAATTACAAAGAAACCAGCCGAAGTAAGGATGGGTAAAGGTAAGGGTGCTGTTGAATATTGGGTAGCTGTAGTAAAACCAGGTAAAATTATGTTCGAAGTTGGAGGTGTACCTTACGAAATCGCTAAGGAAGCTTTAAGACTTGCAGCACAAAAATTACCAGTAGTTACTAAATTCGTCGTTGCTAACGATTTTGTTAAACCTCTATAATCTTTGAATACAATGAAAAATGCTGATATTAAAAATTTAAGCGCGGGAGATATTCAAGCTCAATTAACTGAAGCAAAAGCTCAATATTCTAAATTGAAATTAGCTCATGCAATCAGCCCAATTGAAAACCCGATTCAAATCAAAGATTTGAGAAGAACAATCGCAAGACTAAACACTGAGTTAACTAACAAACAATAATTTCATTTTACAATGGATAGAAATTTAAGAAAAGAAAGAATCGGAGTGGTTTCCAGCAATAAAATGGAAAAAACTATTGTTGTTAGTGAAACTACAAGAGTAAAGCACCCGATGTACGGTAAATTCGTTTTGAAGACGAAGAAATATACTGCACACGACGAGAACAACGAATGCACAGAAGGTGATACAGTTCTTATCCAAGAAACTAGACCTATGAGCAAGAGCAAGAGATGGAGATTAGTAAGAATCATTGAAAAAGCTAAGTAATAATGTTACAAACAGAATCAAGATTAAAAGTTGCTGATAACACAGGTGCTAAAGAAGTACTAGTTATCAGAGTTCTGGGAGGAACCAGAAGAAGATATGCTTCAGTTGGTGATAAAATCGTTGTTACTATCAAGGATTCTACACCATCAGGAAATGCAAAAAAAGGTCAGGTATCTAAAGCTGTAGTAGTAAGAACTAAAAAAGCAGTAAGAAGAAAAGATGGTTCATACATCAAATTCGACGATAATGCTTGTGTATTACTAAATGCAGCAGGAGAAATGAGAGGAACACGTGTTTTCGGACCGGTTGCTCGTGAGTTGAGAGACAAAGAATATATGAAAATCATTTCATTAGCTCCTGAAGTACTTTAATTTTTAAAATTTTTAAAGAAATGTCAAAGTTAAAAATAAAAAGAGGAGATAACGTAATCATTACTACTGGTAAGAAAGATATCAAAGGTAAAACTGGTGAAGTTATTGAAGTGATCAAGAAAGAAGGAAAAGACCCTAGAGTAATCGTTGCAGGACTTAATATCGTTAAAAAACACGTTAAGCCTTCAGCTGCAAATCCTCAAGGAGGAATTACAGAAAAGGAAGCTTCTATTCATATCTCAAACGTAGCTTTAGTTGGTAAAGACGGAAAAGCTATCAAAATCGGTTACAAAATCGAAGGAGATACGAAAGTAAGAATCAACAAAAAAACGGGTGAAACTTTATAATTTGAATTAACACATGGAATTTATAGCAAGACCCAAAAAAGTATATAAAGAGCAAATTGTTCCTGCAATGATGGAAGAATTTGGGTACAAGTCAGTTATGCAGGTACCTAGATTAGAAAAAATCGTTGTATCACAAGGTTTAGGTGACGCTACTGCTGATAAGAAAATTATCGATTATGCTGTAGAAGAACTTACAAACATCACAGGTCAGAAAGCAGTTGGTACAATCTCTAAGAAAGATGAGGCTGCATTCAAACTTAGAAAAGGAATGCCTGTAGGTGCGAAAGTAACTTTGAGAGCTCACAGAATGTATGAGTTCTTAGACAGACTTACTTCTTCTGCTTTACCACGTATCAGAGACTTCTCTGGTATCAAAGCAGATGGTTTCGATGGTAGAGGTAACTACAACTTAGGTATTACTGAGCAAATTATCTTCCCTGAAATCGTAATCGACAAAGTGAAAAAAATCCAAGGGATGGACATTACTTTTGTTACTACTGCGAAGACAGATAAAGAAGCTAAAGCATTATTAACTCACTTCGGTTTACCATTTAAAAAGAACTAAGAAATGGCTAAAGAATCAATGAAAGCGCGTGAGCGCAAAAGAGAAGCACTAGTTGCTAAATACGCTGACAAAAGAAAAGCTTTAAAAGAAGCTGGTGATTATGAAGGACTTCAGAAATTACCTAAAAATGCTTCTCCTGTAAGATTACACAACAGATGTAAACTGACAGGTAGACCAAGAGGATATATGAGAACGTTCGGACTTTCCAGAGTAACTTTCAGAGAAATGGCAAACAACGGTCTTATCCCAGGTGTAAGAAAAGCTAGTTGGTAATAATTACTAATTAAAATCGAGACAATTAAGTTGTCAAGATACTAAAGAATATAAATATCAGACCGAAGTTTTCTGAAGTCTGATATTTTTCTCTTCAAGTCTTTTCAATACTGATTGTCTTTAACCAATAATTTATAAAAGAAAAATGGTAACAGATCCAATTTCAGATTTCCTAACAAGAGTAAGGAACGCACAAAGCGCAGGCCACAAAGTGGTGGAAATTCCTGCATCGAAAATCAAAAAGGAGATTACTAAGATCTTATTTGATCAAGGGTATATCTTAAACTTTAAGTTTGAAGATAGCGCTGTTCAAGGAGTGATCAAAATCGCTTTAAAGTACGATAAGCAAACTAACAAACCTGCTATCAAGTCTATTCAAAGAGCTTCTAGACCAGGTTTGAGACAGTACAAAGGTTCTACTGAACTTCCAAGAGTACTAAACGGTTTGGGTATTTCTATCATCTCTACTTCTAAAGGAGTAATGACTGACAAGAAAGCTAGAGAAGAGAAAGTAGGCGGTGAAGTAATCTGCTATGTTTATTAATTTTTAATCAGAGGAAAATGTCAAGAATTGGTAAAGCAATTATAACAATTCCAGCTGGAATTACAGTCACTGAAAATAACGGTGTTGTAACAGTAAAAGGAGCTAAAGGAGAACTTTCTCAGGAGCTTACAGCAGGAATTACTTTAGAACAAAAAGATGGCGAGCTTAATGTAAACAGACCATCTGATTCTAAGCAACACAAAGCGCTTCACGGTTTATACAGAGCGTTGATCGCCAACATGATCGTAGGTGTATCAGAAGGTTTCGAAAAGAAACTAGAACTAGTAGGGGTAGGATATAGAGCTTCTCACACAGGTCAAAAACTTGAGTTAGCTTTAGGATTCTCTCACGGTATCGTATTAGAACTTCCAATTGAAGTAAAAATTGATACATTGACTGAAAAAGGTAAAAACCCAATTATTACTTTAGCGTCTCACGACAAGCAACTTCTAGGAATGGTTACTGCAAAGATCCGTTCTTTCAGAAAGCCTGAGCCATACAAAGGAAAAGGTGTAAGATTCGTAGGAGAAATTGTTAGACGTAAAGCTGGTAAATCTGCTTAATAAATTATAAGTATTATGGCATTAAGTAAATTAGAAAAAAGAATAAGAATCAAAAGAAGAGTAAGAGGGAAAATCTCTGGTTCTTCTGAATTGCCAAGATTATCTGTATATAAAAGTAATAAGGAAATTTACGCTCAGTTAATCGATGATAAAAATGGTAAAACTTTAGTAGCAGCTTCTTCTAGAGAGAAAGGTGTAGACGCTAAAGGTACTAAGACTGAAATTTCTGCTGCAGTTGGTAAAGCTATTGCTGCTAAAGCTATCGCTGCAGGAATCGAAAGTATTGTATTTGACAGAAACGGTTTCGTATATCACGGTAGAGTGAAAGCTCTAGCTGATGGTGCGAGAGAAGGTGGACTTAAATTCTAATCATTAAATTTCGGAAAATATGTTAGGACTAGATAATATAGAAAGAGTAAAACCGGGAGGATTAGAATTAAAAGATCGTCTCGTAGCTGTTAACAGAGTAACAAAAGTAACTAAAGGAGGTAGAGCTTTCGGATTTTCTGCTATTGTTGTAGTAGGTAACGAAGAAGGTGTTATCGGTTTTGGTTTAGGAAAATCTAAAGAGGTTGCTTCTGCAATTGCTAAAGCAGTTGAAGACGCTAAGAAAAACCTTGTGAAAGTTCCTGTAATGAACCATACTATTCCTCACCAAACTACTGCTAGATACGGTGGTGCAGATATCTTCTTAAGACCTGCTTCTCACGGTACAGGACTTATCGCAGGTGGTGCGGTAAGAGCGGTATTAGAATCTGCTGGTATTCACGATATCCTTTCAAAATCTAAAGGATCTTCTAACCCTCACAACGTGGTGAAAGCTACTTTCAAAGCGTTATTAGACATCAGAAGACCTGAAGAAATCGCAAGAATGAGAGGAGTTTCTCTAAGTAAAGTGTTTAACGGTTAATATATAAACAATGGCAACAATTAAAGTAAAGCAAGTAAGAAGCGCTATTGGTAGAACAAAAACCCAAAAGAGAACGCTTGAAGCATTAGGATTAAAAAAACTTCACCAAGTTGTAGAACATGAAGCGACTCCTTCTATCTTAGGAATGATCGCTGCAGTAGGTCACTTACTTGAAGTTCAAAAATAATTTTATAAAAGAGAATTTAAAATGAATTTAAACAATATACAACCAGCTGCAGGTTCTACATTCAATTCAAAAAGAATTGGTAGAGGACAAGGTACTGGAAAAGGAGGTACTTCAACAAAAGGACACAAAGGTCAGAAAGCTAGAGCTGGTTATTCTCAGAAAATCGGTTTCGAAGGTGGACAGATGCCTTTACAAAGAAGATTACCTAAATTCGGATTCAAAAACGTAAACAGAAAAGAGTTTAGAGGAGTTAACCTTGATACTATCCAAACTTTAATCGAGAACAAATCCATCACTGGAGAAATCACGAAAGAAGTATTAGTAGCAAACGGAGTAGTTTCTAAAAACGAATTAGTGAAAATTATGGGTAGAGGAGAATTGAAATCTGCGATTTCAATCTCTGCTGACAAGTTCACTAAGTCTGCTGAAGAGCTTATTGCTAAGGCAGGTGGAAAAGCAATTACCTTATAATACTTACTAATGAAAGAATTTATACAAACACTTAAAAATATATGGAGCCTAAAGGAGTTGAGAGATAAAATTCTCTTTACGTTAGGTATTATCCTTGTGTATAGATTCGCATCTTATATCTCACTTCCCGCAATTAACCTTGCAGAAGTGGGAGATCTCTTAGAGCATTATAAAAATCAAGGCGGTAACAAGCAAGGAGCAGGTCTCCTTGGCTTGCTTTCGTCGTTTACGGGGGGGGCTTTCAGCCACGCTTCCGTAATGGCGTTGGGTATCATGCCTTATATTTCTGCTTCTATTATTGTTCAGTTGATGGGAATGGCTATTCCTTATCTTCAGAAGCTTCAGAAAGATGGAGAGTCAGGTAGAAATACATTGAACCAAATTACAAGATGGTTAACAATCGGAGTTTGTCTGGTACAGGCACCTTCTTATTTAACTTCTATTACTCAATTATTCTTACCGTATGCTCAATTCCAATCTGCATATTTTGTAGAGCCAAATTCTATTATGTTCTGGCTGCCAAGTATTGTTATCTTGGTGGGTGGATCAGTATTCGCAATGTGGTTAGGTGAAAAGATTACCGACAAGGGAATCGGAAATGGTATTTCCATTCTTATTATGGTAGGTATTCTTTCAAGATTGCCTGAAGCATTCGTACAGGAGATGGCCGTGCAGAACGGAAAAGGAGGAATGGGATCTATTATGATCCTTATTGAAGTATTATTCTGGATGGTGGTAGTTCTTTTAGCAGTGATTCTATCAGTTGCTGTTAGAAAAATACCAATCCAGTATGTAAGCAGAGCTCAAGCAAGAGGAGGTGTAAACAGAAATCTTATGCAGGGAGCGAGACAATGGATTCCATTGAAAGTAAATGCTGCTGGTGTAATGCCGATTATCTTTGCGCAGGCACTGATGTTCGTACCAGGACTATTAACAAAATTCGATGAGTCTAACACTTTTCTTGCAGGTTTCAAGAATGTTTTTAGCTGGCAGTACAATGTATTGTTTGCGCTATTAATTATTATCTTCTCATTTTTCTATACTGCGATTACAATTCCGGTTAACCAGATGGCTGATGATTTAAAGAGGAATGGTGGGTTAGTACCAAAAGTAAGACCCGGAAAAGAGACCGCTGATTATTTAGATGATATTTTATCAAAAATTACCTTGCCAGGTGCAATTTTTTTATCTATCTTTGCAGTCCTTCCAGCAATTGTGCATGGAAGCTTTGTTCAGACAGATGCGTTTGCCCTATTTTTCGGGGGAACGTCACTATTAATTATGGTGGGTGTAATTTTAGATACAGTTCAACAGATTAATACATATCTGCTGAACCATCATTATGATGGCTTAATGCAGTCTAAATTATCAAGAACGACTGGATATTAATTTATGGCAAAACAAAAACATATTGAACAAGATGGCGTGATCGTGGAAGCACTTTCAAACGCCATGTTCCGTGTAGAGCTTGAAAATGGGCATATACTTATTGCTCATATCTCAGGCAAAATGAGAATGCATTATATTAAACTTTTACCTGGTGATAAGGTAAAACTAGAAATGTCTCCCTATGATTTAACGAAAGGGAGGATCACATTTAGATATTAAAACAATTAGCCAAATGGAATATGCATTCCATTTGGCATTTGTAAAAAATAAATACTATCAAAATGAAAGTAAGAGCATCAATTAAAAAAAGAAGCGCTGATTGCAAAATCGTACGCAGAAAAGGTGTACTATTCGTAATCAACAAGAAGAACCCAAAATTTAAACAAAGACAAGGCTAACATTAAATTATGGCGAGAATTGCAGGTATTGATTTACCAAAAAACAAAAGAGGTGTTATCGGTTTAACTTACATCTATGGAGTAGGAAGAAGTACTTCTTCTGAAATCCTTAAAGCTGCCGGTATCAGCGAAGACAAGAAAGTCAACGAATGGAATGACGATGAATTGGCTGCAATCAGAACATATATCTCTGAAAACGTAAAAGTAGAAGGAGAATTGAGATCTGAAGTGCAATTGAACATCAAGAGATTGATGGACATAGGATGCCAACGAGGAATACGTCACAGACTAGGATTACCTTTAAGAGGCCAGAGAACGAAAAACAACTCTAGAACCCGAAAAGGAAAGAGAAAAACTGTTGCTAACAAGAAAAAGGCAAGTAAATAATCGTTAGGAATTATGGCAAAACAAAGTAAAGTAGTTAAAAAAAGAAAAGTAAAAGTTGAGGCTATTGGTGAAGCACATATTCAAGCTTCTTTCAATAACATCATCATTTCTTTAACAAATAAAAGCGGAGAAGTTATCTCTTGGGCATCTGCCGGTAAAATGGGTTTCAGAGGTTCTAAAAAGAATACTCCATTTGCTGCTCAAATGGCAGCTGAAAATTGCTCTAATGTTGCTCATGAAGCTGGATTAAGAAGAGTAAAGGTGTACGTGAAAGGTCCTGGTGCTGGTAGAGAATCTGCAATCAGAACAATTCACAATTCAGGTATTGAAGTTAGCGAAATCATTGACGTGACTCCTATGCCACACAATGGATGTAGACCACCAAAAAGAAGAAGAGTTTAATTTTTAGAATTTACCCATTATGGCAAGATATATTGGACCTAAAACTAAGATTGCTAGAAAGTTTGGTGCTGCAATCTACGGAGATGATAAGAACTTCGAAAAGAGAAAAAACCAACCGCCAGGACAACATGGTCCTAACAAAAGAAGAGGTGCTAAAAAATCAGAATATGCAGTTCAGTTAGCAGAAAAACAAAAAGCTAAATATACTTACGGTATTTTAGAAAGACAGTTCGCTAACTTATTTGAAAAAGCACACAGAAGTAAAGGTGTAACAGGGGAAGTTCTATTACAACTTTGTGAATCAAGATTGGATAACGTAGTATACAGATTAGGTTTTGCTAAAACTAGATCTGGTGCTAGACAATTAGTTTCTCACAGACACATCACTGTGAACGGAGAGATTCTTAATATCCCTTCTTACTTGGTAAAAGCTGGTGATGTGATCACTGTAAGAGAAAAGTCTAAGTCTCTTGAGGTTGTTACCGATGCATTGGCTTCTAAGTCAAACTATGAGTGGTTACAATTCAACGATGAGAAGAAAGAAGGTACTTTCATTTCTGCTCCTGAGAGAATCCAAATTCCGGAGGACATCAAGGAGAACCTTATCGTCGAACTTTACTCTAAATAATTTTTTAATCAAATTTTTGCTCAACCCAATAATATGGCAATTTTACAATTCATAAAACCCGATAAAGTAATTTTACTTAACTCTGATGAATTTAAAGGTCAATTCGAATTCAGACCTTTAGAACCAGGTTTCGGGCTTACAATCGGTAATGCTTTGAGAAGAGTGTTGCTTTCTTCTCTGGAAGGATACGCTATTTCATCTATCAAAATAGAAGGTGTAGAGCACGAATTTTCAACTATTCCAGGAGTAATCGAAGACGTTACCGAAATTATTCTTAACCTTAAGCAGGTTAGAGTAAAAGCTTCAGCAGAAGGCCAGGCTAATGAGCAGGTTGTTGCTAAAGTTTCAGGTCAAACGATTATTACTGCTGGTGATTTAGGAAAATCGATCAACGGATTCGAGGTCTTAAACCCGGATTTAGTGATTTGTAACCTAAATAGTGATGTAACTTTCGAAATTACTTTCAATATTGAAAAAGGTAGAGGGTATGTTCCTTCTGAACAAAATAAGTCAAACAATGCTCCTGTAGGGACTATTGCTATCGACTCTATTTTTACGCCGATTAAGAAAGTACAATACAGCATTGAAAATTATCGTGTAGAGCAAAAAACAGACTACGAAAAACTTGTATTAGATATAGAAACTGATGGTTCCATCAGTCCTCAAAATGCTTTGACAGAAGCTTCTAAGATATTAATTTATCACTTCATGTTGTTCTCTGATGAGAGAATAACTCTTGAAACGGAAGCTGTAAAAGCATCTATCCAATATGATGAAGAAACTCTTCATACAAGACAACTACTTAAGTCTAAATTAGCAGATATGGATCTTTCTGTAAGAGCCCTTAACTGTCTTAAAGCTGCTGAAGTAGAAACTCTTGGAGAATTAGTTTCTTACAGTAAGTCTGATTTGATGAAATTCAGAAATTTTGGTAAAAAATCTTTGACAGAACTAGAAGAATTAGTGCATTCAAAAGGTCTTAACTTCGGTTTCGACGTTGCAAAATATAAGTTAGACGCTGATAAATAATTAATAATGAGACACGGTAAAAAATTCAATCACTTAGGAAGAACAGCTTCTCACAGAAGTGCTTTACTTTCTAATATGGCTTGTTCTCTAATTGAGCATAAAAGAATCAACACTACTGTAGCTAAAGCTAAAGCTTTAAGAGTATATGTTGAGCCTCTATTAACAAAAGCAAAAGAAGATACTACACATAACAGAAGAGTAGTATTCTCTTACCTTCAAAATAAATTTGCGGTTGCTGAATTATTCAGAACTGTAGCTCCTAAAATCGCTGAAAGAAACGGTGGTTATACAAGAATCATTAAGACAGGTTTCAGACCAGGTGATGCTGCTGATATGGCTCTTATCGAATTGGTAGATTTCAACGAGCTTTACAACCCTAATGCTGAAGAGAAGAAGACTACAAGAAGAAGTAGAAGATCTACAACTGCTAAAAAAGCTGAAGCTGTAGTAGCTGACGCTCCTGTAGTAGAAGAGAAAGTAGAAGAAGCTAAAGCTGATACTACTGAAGAAAAAACTGAAGAATAATATTCATTCAGATATCAATAGAAAACCATCCGGACTCCGGATGGTTTTTTTGTTTTGTATTTAATTTAAAACCGGTACGTATATAGGATCACTTTTCAATTCCTCATTATGGTTGTTGCTGTAATTGTATTTTTTGGAGGGATTATAATGTAAGTTTAGCACTTTTATGTTAGTCTTTAAATTTTATTGATTAATATATTTCTATTTATTACGATATGTTATTGATATATTAAATTCATTTTAATTAAAACGTTGTTTAAAGTATTGATTACGTAATTTTTCCAAATTTAATTTGGAAATAATAAGTTTTTATTTTAGTTTTAATAAACACTTTTCAGCAAGAAAAGCAAAAACAAATTAAATTTGTTATTTATGAAAAATCTAAAAAAACTTTCGAGAAACGAGTTGAAAACTTTAAATGGATTTGGATCAATCAATCCTTTTTTTTCTGAAGATCCAGGTGAAGCCGAGGGATGTAAGCAATGCGTATCGTGTTCTAATAGACAAGGAAGTCAGTCTTGTTATACAGATCCAAAAGGAGATTGTGGAAAAGCATTGAGTATGGCGCAATCATTATGTTAGTATCTGTTTATGCATAAATATTTCATTTTTTTCATTTTTTTTATTCAATATTCTTATTCTCAAAACTATAGAGTGATTTATGATTTTACTTATAAACCAGACTCATTGAAAAAAGATAGTGATAATCTTGAAATGGTACTTGATGTACAGAAAGATTATACTAAGTTTTATTATAGAAAATTAATTAAATTAGATTCCTTGGTAAGAAGTGGAAGTATTATTTCTTATACTTTTCCTATACAGCAGATAATAAAAAGAAAAACAAGCTCTTTTAAGAATGAAAATTTTGTGAATGTAGCAGGTATATATTATAATTATCCTTCTATAGATGATATTAAATGGAAAATACTACCTCAGACAAAACTCTCAGACAATTATAAATTACAAAAAGCCGAGGCTATTTGGGGTGGACGAAAATGGATTGCATGGTTTTCTCTTGAAATGCCCGTTTCAGAAGGGCCGTATAAATTTAAAGGATTGCCGGGATTAATATTTGAAGTAAAAGACTCCAATGATAATTTTAATTATAAATTAGTTTCTATTAATAAAATTTTATCAGACTATGATACGTCTAATATTGTTGAGTCCAATCTTGGAGTGAAACCTGTATCGATTACATTAAAACAATATCAGAAATTATTAATTGATAACTATAATAATCCATTCGGTGAATATTATACGATGAAAGAAGGAACTTGGGGATTAACTATATTTGATAAACATATTAATAGTTTAGAAGGGTTAAAAAGTATTAAAAAAGATTACCAGCTTCAGATTATAAATAATTATAATCCCATAGAATTGGATAAGGCTGTTAAGTATCAATAAGAATTAGATTTCAAAATTATTTCTTAACTCTATATTGGTTTGTCAATATAATTTTAACTTCTGCCCCAAAATGGTGAATTTTAAAAATGTTTGACTTATTTGGAGTATACTATAAAGGCGGATTTTTAATATTAGTAAAATTCTTTTTTTTAACTGAAGAATAATATTCTATTCATTCAGATATATAATGAAAACCATCCGGATTCCGGGTGGTTTTTTTTTATTCCCTTAATATGTAATTAATAAATTTAGAATACATTTGATCTTTGAAAAATCTTGATCATGATCATTTTAAAAGATAAGTTAGGAAAAACAATTTCCGGAGAGAGTATTAACTTTGTTGATACTCCTAATAAAGACGGAATGATGATTCCGGAATATATAATTATCCATTTTACAGCAGGAAGAGGGGCTGAAAGTTCTATAAATTGGTTTCAGGATCCTACAGCAAAAGCTTCTGCTCATATTATTATAGATAGAGACGGTAGAATCACCCAAATGGTAGAGTTTAATAAAAAAGCATGGCATGCAGGGAGAAGCAGATGGGCAGACCGATCAGGATTTAATAACTTTTCTATTGGTATTGAATTGGAAAATCCCGGAAAGTTGAATAAAGTAAATGACAGATTCTATGCATGGTTTGAAAAAGAATATTCAAAAGATGTGGTTGTTGAAGCTAAACACAAACATGATAGTGAGGTTTCGTACTGGCATAATTTTACTGAAAAACAAATAGATTGCTGCTTTCGTGTGTGTAAACTTTTAATGGAAACTTACCAGATTAAAGATATTCTCGGACACGATGATATAGCACCATTCAGGAAAAATGACCCAGGGCCCGCATTTCCTATTGAAAATTTCAGAGCAAAGCTCGTAGGACGCGAAGATGATACTGCGGATATTTATAAAGTAAACGCAAACTATGTGAATGTAAGAAAAGGGCCTTCCACTGAATTCGATTCGATTATACAGCTTAAAAAAGATACTGAAGTTGAATTTATAAAAAGTAAACTTGGCTGGTTCTATGTGTATGTCTTGCTAAAACCAGGAAAAGATGAAGAACCTCTTTATGGTTGGATCAATAGTGATATGCTGAAAAAAAATTAAACCACTATAAAAATTAAATGTCCCTCTATACGGAGGGACATTTGTATTTTAGATCTTAGTTCTTTTCAGTTCAATGATATTATTACCCTGTTCAAGGTGAAGGCTGTCTCCTTTTACTCTTGCGGTCATATCGTCTTTTTTATAGATGGTTTCATCTCCCTTTGTTTCAGTCTTGGGAAGTGTAAAGGTTTTCTTGTTGCTGGTGATAGCAACTGTACTTTCTTTTGGGTCATTTTTGAAGATTACTTTTACCAATGTTCCGTCCGTAGCTTTATAAACAAAATCTGTTTTTTCAGTCTTCTGGCCATTGACCTCTACTGTTGAAGAACTCTGAGTTACAGAATCTATCTTACCATTGTTATCGGTAACGGAGGTTTCTGTACTGTCCATTTTAATAACAGTCTTGTTTCCGCTTTCATTTTTTTTACAGCTGACTGCTGCTAATGTAAGTACTGCACCAAGTACTAAAAGAGTTTTTTTCATGATTATATTATTTTATCTATTTTTTACTTTTTACAAAAATCATGCCTTATAACATGGGGGCATTCAGCCAATATTAATGTGGTTATTCAGACTTTTTTTCTCCATTTATTTTTGCTTTCTCACAAGGAATATTCTCGGATCCTGGACTTGCTTGTAAAGCAGTTTATGATTTATTGAAGTGAAAATAATTTTGGAATGAAAAATTGATTAAATTTAATAAAATAAAAACTAACCATAATTACCAATTTCTATTATAAGATTACACAAAGGTGTAATTGTCTCTTATCTGTTTTCTGCTGAAATTTGCTTCAAACAAAAAAGAACATGAGTATTTCCGTCGCCATAGTAGAAGATGAAAAAAACTACAACAATGCGTTGAAGAAGGTCATCAATTATCAAAGCGATATGAAGGTAGTTGCTCAGTTTTTTGACGGAAATAATGCTCTGAAAAACCTCCCTGATATTTCTCCGGATGTGGTGATGATGGATATTCAGCTTCAGGATATGCCTGGAATAGAGGTTGTTGAAAAGCTGCGGACACAACTGCCGGACACCCATTTTATCATGTGTACGAGCTTTGAAGAGGATGAAAAGATCTTTAATTCGTTGAAAGCAGGTGCCATGGGATATCTCGTTAAAGGAGAAAGCATGGATAAAATTCTTTCTTCAATCCGCGATGTATATAACGGAGGAGCCCCAATGAGTTTTTCAATTGCCCGGAGAGTCCTGCAGCACTTTGAAAAAAAACTTCCGGAAATAAAAGGCTTCGATGAACTTACAGAACGTGAAAAGGAAATCCTGGAACTTCTTTCGCAAGGACTTTTATATAAAGAAATTGCCGATCAAAAATGTATTAGCATTGATACTGTCAAAAAACACGTTGGAAATATCTACAGAAAACTTCACGTAAACAATAAAGTGGAGGCTATTAACAAATTTAATCAAACTAAAAACTAAGAAACTATGAAGCAAAAATTTGAGGAGTTATCATGTAAAGAGCTTAAAGAAGAGTTGATAACTATAATAACAAACATGGATTGTGATGATCAACAATTGCTTGAAATCAGATATCTCATGGCGAATTATATCAGTGATCCTATACCAGATGAAGAGTACATAAGGGGAAAAGAGCTATTTAATACTAATTACTCTAATAAGTTCAGAGATGAATTTATTATTACTAAAAAAGAAATTAATAAAATTATAGGAGAAAACTGGGATAAAAAATACTTACATATATTCTTTATTGATGATAATGGTGACTTGGGAATTTTATTCAGATTTTCAGATATTGAAACATTTAGCCCTACCAACTTTGAAATAGATTTAAACAATGAAACAGCCTATATATTAAGAGGGCAGATGGCAGAAAGTTTTAATAGAAGTTCTCCGTCTTTCTTTAATATTAAACAAAATTATAAAAATGGAGTAGGAACCAAGATAATAGCTGGCATCGATTCAAATCCGGTTCTTACAGAGTACGTTACTTATCAAATGAGGAAAATATTTTTATTTAATGGTTTTGAACAGGATTTGAAATTTGAAGTAATATGTGTAACAGTAGAAAATAAATTAAGATTAACACTTACTGTAAAGGTAAAGGACTCTGATCGGGTTCATCATTTTGCTATGGCAACAAGAGCTTT
The DNA here is from genome assembly GCF_021869765.1 of Chryseobacterium sp. MEBOG06. Taxonomy (NCBI): domain Bacteria; kingdom Pseudomonadati; phylum Bacteroidota; class Flavobacteriia; order Flavobacteriales; family Weeksellaceae; genus Chryseobacterium; species Chryseobacterium sp. MEBOG06. Next base: position 438,307 of record NZ_CP084580.1, read on the forward strand.
ATTTTATGAAGGTTATTATGACTTAGGAGATCTAAAGCCTTAAAAATGGGAATTATTTATAAAATAATACTATTATTTGTAACAATAAAAGCTATAGTTTTGGGCAGAAAGTATTCTCTTTCTGCTCAAGGCTATTTAATGATCTATTTATTAATTACATTCTTGAACGAAACCATATCATGGCTTCGAGATCTTATTGATGAAAATTCAAAGAATGGCCTTCAGTATAATATTTACATTATATTCTCAATTATATTTTTTTATTTTTTTTTCAAAAAAATATTTAAATCCTGGCTTAAGCATGTTTTTACTGTCTTTTTTTTATGCAGCATCATTTATATTTTAATATTTACTAACTTTTATAGTACTGATTTTGATAGCAGGCTGGGAATATGTTTGGTTACTTATTATATTATTGTTTCTCTTTTTTGGTATTACCAGAAATTAAACACTAAAGTGATATCAAAAATCACTGTTGATCCTAATTTTTGGGTTTCTACCGCTCTTTTATTATGGAGTAGTTTTTCGCTTTTTAGAATTATTCCGATGTACTTCCTTGAAATTGAAGATAAAGTATTTTTAGGACAGCTTAAATTTGTTTTGAATCTCATAAATGGGATTACTTATTTTTTATTTTATGTGGCACTTATTAAATATGAAAAACAATTAGATGCATGACACAAATTCAAGATGATATGAAGCTTGCCTATATTGTTGCAATTGCAATAATGATGCTCTTTGTGCTATTCATCATCTTTGTTGTTATAACATACAACCGAAAACAACTCCTTTACTTAAAAGAGCAGCAACTTAAAGAAGCCGAACACCAAAACCAGCTCCTTCAGAAAGAACTTGAAAAACAAAAATCAATAGAGCAGGAACGTGAGCGCATTTCCCATGATATGCATGACGATCTCGGCGCGGGTATTTCTGCATTGAAACTTCAGGCAGAATTTCTAAAACAGAGAGCAGAGGATATCGATTTGCAGAATGATATTGACGAGTTGTTGAAAACCTCAGAAGAAATGAATATTTCTATGCGCGAAATGCTTTGGAGTCTCAATTCCGGAAATGATACCTTGGGAAGCTTTACAGAGTATGCCATTCAATATGCAGATAATTTTCTGAAAAAAACAAAAATAAAATTATCGTGCGAAAGTGTTGATATCATTTCAGACACTCCTGTTTCAACAGAACAGAGAAGAAACCTGTTTCTCTGTTTAAAAGAAGCCCTTAATAACGCTTATAAACACAGTGAGGCAGATTACCTAAAACTTTCATTGATCCAAAATGTAAATGTTTTTACGATAGAAATATCAGATAATGGCAAGGGAATCCCGAAAGAATATCAGGAAGGAAACGGCCTTAGGAATATGAAACGGAGAATGCATAAACTGAATGGGAATTGTGACATCTTATCTGAAAACACAGGAACCCGTTTATTCTTCAAAATGACATTATAAAATAACAACGTATTAGTAAAAACAACATCATTTATAAGGCTATTGTTTGAGGACATAGATCATTTTGAATCCTGATAGAAAATAAATTATGAATGCATAAAACCCGATAAAATATCACCTAATTTTTTAATGACTGAAATGCTCTCTTATTTTATAAAACTTGAAGTGTTTTTTATTTTTATACTTTAATTTATTAATAGGATTTAACGAATACAATTATAAAGGTTATCATAATATAAATTAACTAAAATTTAACTTGCATTTATTTCAAAAAAATCCCTCGAAATGGCCCTGAAAGTTTAATTTTGATTAAATTTGTATAAACTAAAAATAATAAAAAATGAGTGCAATTTCTTACATAGAAGCAAGACAGATTTTAGATTCCAGAGGTAATCCCACCATTGAAGTAGATGTATTTACAGAAAGTGGAGCAATGGGACGTGCTGCTGTACCTTCAGGAGCATCTACAGGAGAACATGAAGCAGTAGAATTACGTGACGGAGGTTCAGACTACCAGGGAAAAGGAGTACTGAAAGCTGTTGAAAATGTAAAAGAAATAATTGCAGAGAATTTAGTTGGACAGCCAATTTTCGAACAAAACTATATCGATCAGATTATGATTGATCTTGACGGAACGGCTAACAAAGGAAATCTTGGTGCGAACGCTATTTTGGGAGTTTCTTTAGCAGTAGCAAAAGCTGCCGCTGCAGAATTGGGGATGCCTCTATACAAATATGTAGGTGGTGTAAACGCTAATACACTTCCAGTTCCAATGATGAACGTTATCAATGGTGGATCTCACTCTGATGCACCTATTGCATTCCAGGAATTTATGATCATGCCGGTAAAAGCAGATTCTTTCTCTCATGCATTGAGAAAAGGAACTGAGATTTTCCATAACCTTAAATCTATTCTTAAAGGAAGAGGTCTTTCTACAGCAGTAGGAGACGAGGGAGGTTTTGCTCCTACTTTCAACGGAACTGAAGATGCTTTGGATACTTTACTTCAGGCCATCGAAAAAGCTGGATATAAGCCAGGTGACGATATCATGTTGGCATTAGACTGTGCAGCTTCAGAATTCTACAAAGACGGAACGTACGACTACAGAAAATTCGAAGGAGATAAAGGAGCTCACAGATCAAGAGAAGAGCAGGTTTCTTATCTTGCAGAATTGGCTAATAAATATCCAATCATCTCTATCGAAGACGGTATGCAGGAAGATGACTGGGAAGGATGGAAAATGTTAACAGATAAAATAGGTGACAGAGTACAATTGGTAGGTGATGATTTATTTGTAACCAACGTAGACAGATTATCAAGAGGAGTAAAAGAAGGTATTGCCAACTCAATCCTTGTAAAAGTAAACCAGATCGGTTCTCTTTCTGAAACAATGGCTGCAGTGCAGATGGCTCAGAACAACAAGTTCACTTCAGTAATGTCTCACAGATCAGGAGAAACTGAAGATGCTACAATTGCTGATTTAGCAGTAGCAATGAACTGCGGACAGATCAAAACAGGTTCTGCTTCAAGATCAGACAGAATGGCAAAATACAACCAGTTGTTGAGAATTGAAGAAGCCCTTGGCGAAACAGCAATTTTCCCAGGTTTAGAAGCATTTAAAATTAAAAGATAATTGAATTTATAAATAACGGCAAGCGATATTTTTTGTTTGCCGTATTTTATGGAAAGTAGTATATTTAAAAAAAAATAAATAATGTCAGACAACAAAGTAATATTGAATTACGACGGTAATTCATATGAATATCCAATCGTGGATAGTACTATCGGAGACAGAGGGATTGATATTTCAAAATTAAGAGACCAGACAGGTTTGATCACTCTGGATTTAGGTTACAAAAATACTGGAGCTACCATTAGCGACATCACTTACTTAGACGGAGATAAAGGAGAGTTATTCTACAGAGGTTATCCAATCGAGCAGATTGCTGAGAAATCTAACTTTACAGAAGTAATGTATCTTTTATTACATGGAGAATTGCCTACTCAGGATCAGTTTGCTTCATTCGACAATAATATTAAAAAATATAACTTCATCGCAGATGAGATGAAAAAGATCATTGATGTTTTTCCTCGTTCAGCTCACCCTATGGGAGTTTTATCTTCTATGACTTCCGCATTGACAGCTTTCAACCCAAAAGCAGTTAACGTAAACTCTAAAGAAGAAATGGATCATGCTGCTGAGCTAATGATCGCTAAGTTCTCTCACCTTTGTGCTTGGACATACAGAAAAACTCAAGGTTTACCATTAAACCACGGAGATAACAACCTAAGCTATGTAGAGAACTTCTACAAAATGGCATTCAGATTACCAAACGCTGATTTCGAAATCGATCCGGTAGTTGTAGGTGCTTTAGATAAATTGCTAATTCTTCACGCTGACCACGAACAAAACTGTTCTACTTCTACAGTAAGAATGGTAGGTTCTGCACACACTGGTCTTTTTGCTTCAATCTCTGCTGGAGTATCTGCTCTTTGGGGACCACTTCACGGTGGAGCTAACCAGGCCGTAATTGAAATGCTTGAATTGATCGAGAAAGACGGTGGTGACGTATCTAAATATGTTGCTAAAGCTAAAGATAAGAATGACAGTTTCCGTTTAATGGGCTTTGGTCACAGAGTGTACAAAAACTTCGATCCAAGAGCAAAAATTATCAAGAAAGCTGCTGACGATATCCTTACAGCATTAGGAATCCAGGATAAAGCGCTTGATATTGCAATGCAGTTAGAAAGAGTCGCTCTTGAAGATGAATATTTCATCGAAAGAAAACTATATCCAAACGTAGACTTCTATTCAGGGATCATCTACAGAGCATTAGGAATCCCTACAGAAATGTTTACAGTAATGTTTGCATTAGGCAGACTTCCGGGATGGATTTCTCAGTGGAAAGAGATGAGATTAAAAGGAGACCCAATCGGAAGACCTAGACAGGTTTACCAAGGTGCTCAGGAAAGAAATTACATCGATATTTCAAACAGATAATATTTTTTTTTATCATATAATAATCCCAAAGCTTGCTTTGGGATTATTTATTTTCCAGATCAGCAATGGGATTTCAGAGCATTCATTTAAAAAGCATAGTTCAAACGTGTAATTAAAATAGATCTTTTGTAGAATATATAGATCTTATTGAAATTGAATCTAATTAATGATTAAATTTACTTTTACAAAATATAGGTTTCGGGTAAAGCCGGATGAATGATATGTATTGATTAAACGGGCTAAATTCCGTTTCTATTGGACAGGGATTAATGTAATTTCTTCAGCCTGTATTTAAAATAAAACTATTTGATCATGACTTTCGGAGAACAAATGTTATTTTTCTTTAGCGCAGTAGGAGCATTCAATGGACTTCTGCTAGGGATTTATTTGCTATCCTTTAAAAAACTGAAATATCTGCCGGATTTTTTCCTGGGACTGTTGCTGTTGATGCTTAGTTTAAGAGTAGGCATTTCCGTATGTATATACTTCTATCTGGATTGGCCGAGAATAATTCCTCATTTAGGACTATCCGCGTTATTTTTCACAGGCCCCGCTTTGTACTATTATGTGAAATCTTCCTTTCAGCAACAACAATTTGATTTGAAAAGCTGTAGAAAGTGGTTTGGAATATTCACATCTATTTTGGGAGCAGTAGGATTACTGTATGTGGTTTTTCCCGTTACCTGGGAGCATTATTTTGGAACCTTTATTTATACCGTGTGGGCTGGATTTGTGTTTTATACCCTCTATCAATACTATATTTTTTCAAAACAGAATAATAAAAACCCCAACAAGTTTGTTTTCCCGGTTCTCTTCAGTAATGTGATCATCTTTTTGACCTATCAGTTGATTTCTACTGGCTGGATACAGATCTACTGTGCAGGAGGAAGCCTGGTATTTTCATTTGTACTGTATGCCAATTTTTTGATTTTATTCAGTAAAAAAGAAGAACAGCTTCCGGTAAAAGAAACTGAAAGATATTCTAACAAAAAAATATCAGAAGAACAGGCAGATAATATTGTGTCAAGATTAGAAAGACTAATGGACGCCGAAGAACTTTATAAAAACCCAAACCTTAAGCTGAATGATCTGGCTTCCAGAATGAATATGTCAACCCATCAGCTTTCCCAGTTATTAAATGATAATCTGGAAAAAAGCTTCTCTCTCTACATTAATGAATACAGGATCAATGAAGCCTGTGAAAAAATAGAAAGTGGCTCCTATTTAAAGATTGAAGAAATCGGATATGAAGTAGGATTTAATTCCAAATCGACTTTTTTCTCTACCTTCAAGAAGATTAAAAATACAACCCCTCTTCTATATAAACATTCGCAAACCCTTACTGATACGGGGTTGCAGAGTTCAAATTTATAATTTCGTACTGCGGAATTTTAATTTCAAAACCTCATTTCTACAACAAGCCAATACTTTTGACTTCATAAAATTTACGATTTATGATGATCAAATTATGGTTTTTACTCTTACTGTTGCTTGTCTCAATTTTTGGAAGAGCACAGGACACTGTAAAAGGAAAAGTTTCAGATTCTCTGGCTGGCTCCGCATCTAATACCACCAATATTTCAGAAGTCATTATTCAGTCAGCTCCACGAAGTATAAAAATGAATGATGGGAATCTGGTAATGACTGTTGCTGGAAATAAAGACTTTAAAACATCCACCCATCTTCTTGATGTTTTGAGAAAAACGCCTGGTGTTACAGTAGATCAGGAAAGTGGAATTTTTATCGGGGGAAGAATCACTCCCGCTATCTTTATTGATGGGAAGCCTGTTGTGATGGGTAACCAGGAGTTACAGGCATACTTACGGTCTTTATCACCCGAGATGATAGAATCTGTAGAAGTGAATGCCAACCCTTCGTCAAAATATGATGCAGAATTTAAAGGAATTATTGATATTAAACTAAAAAAAAATGCCAACCTCGGCTGGAAGGGAAATTATAATGGTAATGTATATATCAATAAGTACAATTACAGGGAAAATACGGTTAATATTTCTTACAATACAGGAAATACAACTTATAATCTGCAGACAGGATATAACGAGGGAGTTTCAAGCTATCGATATAACGCACTGCAGCGGCTGGCAAATACCAATATTATGCGTACCAATACCAATCAAAAAGATTATAGTAAAACCTACAGTATTCAGGCCGGTGCAGATTTCAGATTAAATGAAAAAAATAGAATAGGCTTAAATCTGAGATCCAATTTCCGGGAAAGCGAGCGTACCCGTGCAGGATCACTTTATACAACTGATAAAAATGAGGATCAGTTGATCTTTAATACCACCAGTGAAAATCCTATAGCTTATTCACAGGATAATTATGGGATCACAGCTGATTATTCATTGCAAAATAAAGGATTTAAACTCAGTTTTCTAGGGAATTATCTTTCCGTTGTCAATAAGCAGAAAGATGATTTTATCAATAGAGATCAACCTACCAATGATCTCTTATCCTATTGGAAGTCTGATCTTTTTAATAAAATTAATATTTATAGTACACAGATCGATGTTTCCCAGAAAATTGGAAATGCAGACATAGAAGCAGGTATTAAATACAGCGATTCAGATACAAACAATAATATCAGATATGATACATTATCCGTAGGAGATCAATTTACTTTTGACCGTACAAGAAGCAATGTATTTTCATATCAAGAAAAAATAACGGCAGGTTATCTTGCTTACAGGCAAAAATTTGGAAAAATTCATATCAATGCAGGATTGAGATTCGAAAATACAAACAGTATTTCCAATGCTGTTACTATTGATTCTATTGTTTCAGTAAACTACCTGAAATGGCTGCCCTCTTTAAGCCTGAACTATACTTTTAATAAATCCAGTGAACTTTCCCTTTCCTATAGCAGACGAATTACAAGACCAGGATTTTCACAGCTTAACCCATTCCGGGTTTATTATAGCCCTTTAAATTACTGGATAGGCAATCCTTATTTGCTGCCTTCTTTTACCACTCAGATCAAAGCGACTTATCGCTATAAAAACTGGATCACAAATTTTACAGTTGGAAAAGAAAAGGACGTAATGACGCGATATCCTATGTACAATCCGGAAACAAATGTATTGGAATATTTGGGAACTAATCTTCCTTATAGAAATTTTGCGGCCCTTGAAACCAGCTTTCCGGTTAGAATTATGAAATGGTGGAATTTGACCAGCCAGATTACAGGATATTACAATTATGAATTCAGACCTTATTTGAATGAGGTTTTTGCACTGAATATTTACAATTATGAAGTGAGAATAAACCAGGTATTTTCTCTTCCAAAAGGATACACAGTTAACCTGTTTGCCAATTATGAATCCAAAACGGGAAACAGCCTTTACATCATCAAGCCAAGATACAGCATAGATCTGTCAATTCAGAAATCATGGTTTGACAATCAGTTAAACACAAAAATCGGGTATAATAATCTCCTTGATTCTTATGACCAGAAATTGGAATTCCGGCATAAAAAGATTATGGATAATCGCCTTACACACTGGTGGGATAGCAGCAGGCTGGTCATTTCGGTCAGTTATAACTTTGGAAGCGCAAAATATCAGGTAAAAGAAACGCAGAAAACGGAAGAAGAAAACAGAGCCAGATAAAAGTAAACCTGCTTGAAAAAGCAGGTTCTTGATCTTATTATGGGCAGTAACATTTGTCACAAGTCCAGATAAAGCACTTGCCATTATCATCCCATTCGCAGCATCTTCTGCCGGCTATAGCTCCTCCCATTACAGTTTTCTGTTGTTCTCTTCCTAGTTTTTGTGCATTTTTCAGCACAGAATTGTTCTTGTTCATGATTTTGTTGTTTGATGTTAATAGTAAAGTTTTATGATGTATAATTTCGCGAAAATTATATCACTAATGTATGAAAATATTTTAATAAACATGATGTGATTTATGATTATATGTAGATGGAACATAGTAGTTTATAGACTTTTTTCAGAGAAAATAGAATTGAAATAGAGAAAAACAAATAAAAATCATAAAAGTATTCTCCCGTTATAGTCAAATTTGAAGGAGAAAACAGAACAAAAGTTTTCCAGATAGAGACCTTTACTTATATTTGTAGTATTGCATAAATCTTTATGAGACTAAACATTAAAAACGAAACGGGCAGGCTGAAGTCAGTAGTTCTAGGTCAGCCTAATTCATTGGGGGCGGTCCCCACATTAGAGGAAAGTTATGACGCAAAATCATATTACTCAATCGAACACAATATGTATCCCAAAGAAGAGGATATTATCAATGAAATGAATGCTTTTGAAGCAGTTTTGAAAAAGTATGACGTTGAAGTGCTGCGCCCAAGCATTATCAAAGATTATAATCAGGTTTTTTCACGAGATGTAGCCTTTGTGATTGACGATAAAATGATTATCTCCAACGTGATTGCAGACAGAGCAGACGAACAGGAAGCATATAAAAGCGTTTTTGAAAAGGTAGCATGGAGAAAAATCATCAATCTTCCGGAAACAGCCCATATTGAAGGTGGAGACGTCATCGTATGGAATGATTTTATTTTCATAGGAACTTGCTTCAGCGAAGATTACAGAAACTATAAGACGGCAAGAACCAATGAGTATGCCATTGAAATCTTAAAAGAATACTTTCCAAAGAAAAGAATCATTGATCTTGAACTGAAGAAAAATGATAAAGTACCTTTCGAGGGGATTCTGCATCTTGACTGCACTTTTAATCCGGTAGGAGAAGATAAATGTATTATTTATAAAAACGGATTCGTGGATGAAAGTGACTATCGATTAATCATTGATATTTTCGGAGAAGAAAACTGCTTCCATATCAATGATGAAGAAATGTTTGAAATGTTCCCGAATATATTCTCTATAGCTCCGGACATTGTAGTGTCCGATAAGACCTTCACAAGAATGAATGAACATTTGAGAAACGAATGGGGAATGACTGTAGAAGAAATTCCTTACAGAGAAATTTCTAAAATGGGCGGTCTGTTGAGATGCTCTACCATGCCGTTGGTAAGAGAATAATAAAAGTTTCAGAGTAAAAGAGTTTTTATAGGTGATATTGGAGATGATTTTTGATCTTAAAGAATAAACAAGTTCAAAGGTCAGATTTGATCAGCATTTAAAAGTATTTTAAAAAAAATATTCCCCCCAATAAGAACCAGATTACTTAAAAGACCGAAAGATTATAAAGGTTATAAGAAGTATACTCTCAAACCTTCATATATTAACACCCTCAAACTTAAAAACAATGCAAACAACAGATACAGTATTAATGATAGAGCCGATTGCATTCGGTTACAACGCAGAGACAGCGAAAAATAATTACTTTCAGGTAGAACAGGCCGGTTCAGATATTCAGTCAAAAGCTTTGGCAGAGTTCAATACTTTTGTCGGGAACCTGAGAGGCAGAGGAATTAATGTAATCACTATAAAAGATACCCTGGACCCTCATACACCTGATTCCATTTTCCCAAATAACTGGGTAAGCTTCCATAAAGACGGAAAAGTGGTTTTGTACCCTATGTTTGCGTCAAACAGAAGAGTGGAAAGACGAGATGATATCATTGAAAGTATCAAAGATCAGGGATTTGAAGTTACTGAAATTGATGACTGGTCTTTTTCTGAAACGCAGGGACATTTTCTGGAAGGAACAGGAAGCATGATTTTTGACCACGATCAGAAAATTGCTTATGGTTCAGTTTCTTTAAGGCTGGATGAAAATCTGTTCAGAGAATTCTGTGAAAAATATGGTTTTACGCCAGTTGTTTTCCATTCTTATCAAACTGTGGGAACAGAAAGACTTCCTATTTACCATACCAATGTAATGATGTGTGTGGCAGATAAGTTTGTTGTCATCTGTCTTGATTGTATTGATGATGAATTGGAAAGAGAAAAGATAATCGAAACGATCAAGAGTTCAGGAAAGGAAATTATCGAAATTTCTGAAGAGCAGATGCAGCAGTTTGCTGGAAATATGCTTCAGGTTCAAAATAAAGACGGTGAAAAATTTCTGGTAATGAGCCAGACTGCTTATAAGTCTTTGACATCTGGGCAGGTAGCTGCTATTGAAAAATATTGCGAAATTATTTATTCTGACCTGAATACTATTGAAGTAAACGGAGGAGGAAGTGCAAGATGCATGCTTGCTGAGGTTTTTCTTCCGAAAAAATAATCATTCTCAATTAAAAATTTAAACTTCTGACTTTATTTATAAATTCAGAAGTTTTTTTATAGGATCTCCTGAAGTTTTTACAGTTTTTTATATCTGTCCCCCACTGATAGAGTATGGATTTAGAAAACCAAAAAAAGTTAGCTAACTTTGTCTTAATTTTTAAAATCTGAAAATGAGACAATACTTTTTATCATTAGCAATTTTTTTTGGAATGATTGTAGGAGCACAGCAGAAAACCTTCTGTAATCCAATCAACATCGATTATGGATATACACCTTTTGAAGTTTTTTCCACACAGGGAAAACATCGTGCTACAGCAGATCCGGTGATTGTCAATTTTAAAAATAAACTTTTCCTTTTCTCAACCAATCAGGAAGGATATTGGTACAGTGATGATATGCTGGACTGGAAGTTTGTAAAAAGAAAATTCCTCAGAGATAAAAAATATATCCATGACCTTAATGCTCCGGCAGTGTGGGCAATGAAAGATACATTATACGTTTACGGTTCTACCTGGGAGCAGGATTTTCCGATCTGGAAAAGTACTAACCCTACTAAGGATGACTGGAAAATAGCTGTAGATACTTTGAAAGTAGGAGCATGGGACCCGGCATTTCATTACGATGAAGATAAAGATAAACTTTACCTGTATTGGGGCTCAAGTAATGAGTGGCCATTGCTGGGAACTGAAGTGAAAACCAAAACATTGCAGTCTGAAGGCTTCGTAAAGCCAATTCTTAGGTTAAAACCAGAAGATCATGGCTGGGAGAGATTCGGGGAATATAATGACAACGTTTTTCTGCAGCCCTTTGTAGAAGGAGCATGGGTGACCAAGCACAACAATAAATATTATATGCAGTACGGAGCACCGGCTACTGAGTTTAGTGGCTATTCTGATGGGGTATATGTGAGTAAAAGCCCTTTAGAAGGATTTGAATATCAGCAGCACAATCCGTTTTCTTATAAACCGGGAGGTTTTGCAAGAGGAGCCGGGCATGGGGCCACTTTTGAAGATAATTACAAAAACTGGTGGCACGTTTCAACCATTTTTATTTCTACTAAAAATAATTTCGAAAGACGACTGGGAATCTGGCCGGCAGGGTTTGATAAAGATGATGTAATGTACTGTAATACAGCGTATGGAGACTATCCTACTTACCTTCCGCAGTATGCACAGGGAAAAGACTTTGCCAAAGGACTTTTTGCAGGATGGATGCTGCTGAATTATAACAAACCCGTTCAGGTTTCTTCTACTTTGGGAGGATATCAGCCAAACTATGCGGTGGATGAAGATATCAAAACGTACTGGAGTGCAAAAACAGGAAATTCAGGAGAATGGTTTCAGACAGATCTTGGTGAGGCGTCCACTATCAATGCTATCCAGATAAACTATGCAGATCAGGATGCTGAATTCATGGGGAAAACATTAGGGAAAATGCATCAGTATAAAATTTATGGTTCAAATGATGGGAAGAAATGGAATGTAATTGTTGATAAAAGCAAAAATACAAAAGATGTTCCCCATGATTATGTTGAACTTGAAAAGCCTGTCACTGCAAGGTTCCTTAAAATGGAAAATCTGAAAATGCCTACAGGAAAATTTGCTTTGAGTGGTTTCAGAGTCTTCGGAAAAGGAGGAGGTGAGAAACCTAAAAAAGTGGAAGGATTTGTACCTTTAAGAGCTGATCCTAAGAAGTACGGTGAAAGAAGGAGTATATGGATGAAATGGCAGCAGAATCCCGAAGCAGATGGATATGTGATCTATTGGGGAAAATCTCCGGATAAATTATATGGAAGTATTATGGTATATGGTAAAAACGAATATTTCTTTACAGGGGCAGACAGAACAGATGCTTATTATTTCCAGATTGAGGCTTTCAATGCCAGCGGAATGTCTGAAAAGACTGAAATTGCAAAATCTGAATAGATAAGTTATAGATACAAAAGGTAGCACGCTTTAACGAATTAAGGCGTGTTATTTTTTATCAATACGTTGGATGAATTTTTCAATTTGGTCTATCAGAAATTTTCTATTTGGAATTTTGTCCCAATCCAGATGACCTCCGTTAAACTCATATGATTCATGCATCACATTATTATTAACTAACGCTGAATCTAATATTTTTTCCTGTGTAAGAGGGATAACGCGGTCCGTTTTTCCATAATAAGAGAGAGTAGGGGGTGAGGTTTTGGTTATCCAGTGTACCGGACTTCCAAAATCAATAGCTGAGGTCTCTGAAGGAAGTATATTAGGATCAATCAGATGCTTTTCCACAAAAGGATAATCTTCATATGTTGCAAAGCCGGGATCTGAAAGATCAGAAGGGCCTACAATATTGATCACTGCTTTTACCTTTTTATCTGCATCAAAATGATAAGCATACATCATAGAAAGATGTCCGCCCGCACTATTTCCCAGAAGAATCAACCGGGGGTTGTAATTCAGCTTCCTTTCGATAAAAGCTATGGCACTTTGGATATCAATCATCTGATTTGGAATGGCGTATTGAGTAGTGGAAGCCAGTCTGTAATTCATATTGACAAAAATATCATCAGGAAACCTCTGCATCATACTAAGCGTGAATAAGGTGAGTTGAGATTTGTTTCCGCCACGCCAGCCGCCGCCATGAATAATGATAAATACATTTCTGTTATTATCAGATTTTTGATGAGGTATATAAAGGTCCATACTCTGCTCAGGAGCATTGCCATAACGGATGTTCTCTTCCTTATCAAAGCTGATAGTATTGCCAAGGCTTACCTTTTTCTCTTTACAGGCTGTGGATAGAAAAAAGAGGCTCGCAAACACAAAAGTGAGAAATATTTTTTTTTTCATAGATATTAAAGATAAAAAACCCGCTGAACAATCAACGGGTTTGTAATAAAAATAATTAAATATGAAGAATGATAACTTTTATCTTGTTCTGTTTTTGATGGAGTCAGATGCTCCTTCAATATCTCTCACTTTTTTTACCTTTTGGTTTCCGAAGTTGTAGGTCATGCTTATCATTACATTTCTGTTGTAACGGTTTTGGTGGATATAATTATAATTTCCGTTATCCTGCTGATCTTCTATTTTGATGATATTGGTATTTAAAATATCATTGGCATTGATCGCAAAAGTCCAGTCGTTCCACATCTTTTTGATGCTGAGGTCTAAGCTCATTAAGCTTTTCAATGTTCCAAGCTCAATCTGCTGTTTGTCTACAAAGTAATAATTGATCCCAAAGAACCAGCTTTTCTTCTTATCAAGACGAATGGTATTATTGGTCTGGATCAAAAGACTGGTAGATTTTGTTTTATTGGTATAAACAATATCTTCCCCCTTCTCATTTCTGAACTTATCGCCTGTAGTAGGATCCGTGTCAAGGCTTCCATTATTGATATTGTGCTGGACTCCGATATTGAAATTGGTCGTCCAGTATTGTTTGAAAAATGATTTCTGAAGACCTACCATTGCAGACATTTCCTGCTTATTACCAAAATTGGTTCTGATATATCTTAATACCGGATTTTCTCCTACTTTACCATCAGGCGATACCGGATATCCCTGTAACGGAACCTGTGTGATAGCATCCTGAATATAAGAATGATTTAAAATCAGGAAGTATGAATTTTTGTACATATAAGTAAGCTCCTGATTATAAGTTGAAGAAGCCTTTACGAAAGGGTTGTTTTGTGTATAATTGGCTTCAGTCAGAATATTTCTTACCGGATTCAGCTCCCAGAAGCTTGGCCTTCTCATTCTGCTTGAAAAGGAATAAGAGATATTGTTCTTATCATTGACAGCATAATTAAAACTTAGATAGGGCAGTAGATTATTATAATTTCTTTCAATCTTTTTAAGTGCCTCCGTAGGTGCATTATCAGAAGTTCCAAGACTATTGGTGATCTCATATCGGGCCCCAACTTTTCCTGAAATTTTATCAGATAATTTCTTTTCTATGGTTACATAAGCACCGTAGATATTTTCATCATAGATAAAATGATTGGGCCTTGGATCAGGAGCCAACAGAGGATCATAAGAATAAGTAATATTTTTCGAATCGTTATCTGTTTTCGTTTTATTATAATTTCCACCTACTGAAACTGTCAGATCATTTTTGAACTTTTGAATATAATCCACCATACCGGAGAAATTATTAATGATCTGGGGGAGACTTTGTAAAACCTGCATAGTCCCTTTTTTTACGTCCATGTTTACATCTGAAAGAAAAGTCTGATTGTCAATATTCTGGAACCTTCTGTAGTTAAGATAGGCTGCGTTCAGATTCAGTTTGCTGCCTAAAGAGTCTGTTTTTAATTCATAATTTAAATTCAGGGAATTATTGTATGATCGTGTATTCTCTCTATTTTTGGACCAGGTATATTTTGTTTCCTTTTCAGTCCTGATCGTATTAAACAAATCTACGGTTGAGTTATCGCTTTTATTGGTCCATGTATTATAGGACAATGCAAGATTGCTTTTATCATTTATCTGATAATCGATATTCAGATAACCGCCAATATTTTTATTCGGATCATCAACGTTACCTTTAGATTCATTAGAGGTAGTTGCAGTACCGTTTCTTAAAATATAAGTTTGTGGCTCAATATTTTCCCCGCCGCTTACATTCGCGCTTATTCCCAGTTTATCCTTTCTGTAGTTAGCAGAGAAGCTGGCCTGGCTTGCATTGTATTTATTCTGAGTATTAGACATTCTCATATTTCCGTTAAGGCCATCACTCATCTTTTTCTTTAAAATGATATTGATGATCCCATCCGAAGATTCTACCTGAAACTCGCTTCCGGGAACCGTAATAACTTCAATTTTCTGAATATTTTCTGCCGGAGTATTTTTAAGAAACTGAACCAGAGAATCAGCATCCATATTCGTTTTTCTTCCGTTGATATAGATAATTGCATTATTTTTTCCTGCAATTTTTAATGTTTTATCGTCTGTTGATGATAATAATGGAGTCTGCTTTAGAAGATCAAAAGTAGTATTACCTTTAGCTACAGGAGACGCTGCTACATCATATACAAAACGGTCGCTTTGCTTTTTGAAAACCTGCTTCGTAAGCGTAATGCCTTCTATGCTTTTGGTTTTTACAGTGTCAGATTTCTTTTCCTGAGCTGCTGCGCAGGTTCCGAATATGATTACAATGGACAAAAGTATACGTTTCATGTTTGTTTTTTTAAGAGTGGTGAAGTGATATGAGGCTTTAAAAATTAGGTTCTTGATTTTACAGCGTCATTAGCTGATTTCATTTCCCTTGCTTTTTTCAGTTTCTGATTTCCGAAATTATAGGTAACTCCGATATTTAGTAATCTTGGATAGTTGAAGTTGGTTATATTATTAAATTTTCCGTTAGGCTGTACTCCTTTAACACTGTAAAAGCTTTGATTAAACAAGTCGTAAACTTCTGCTACAACCGTCCAGTCGCCTATAATTTTTTTGAGAGTGATGTCAAAACTCTGTCTGGCTCCTATCATACCACCTTCCATGGCTGTCTGGCTTGCAAAAAAGTAATTAACACCTAAGAACCAGTCCTTTTTAGAGGAAAGCCTGATTGTGTTATTAAATGTAGCAGACATATTATAGTTTTTAATGTCAATGATATAAGAATCTACTACTTCCGTTTCATCCGGTCCAGGTCTGGAAGTAGGATCTTCCAACACTGCCCCTTTGAAGGTTACATACCCCAGGTTCACAGAATAGTTCGTTGTCCAGATGTCTTTGAACCAGGATTTGTTCATTCCCAGAGTTAGGCTAAGTTCTCTGTTACTTCCATAATTGGTTCTTATATATCTCAGGAATCTTGTTGTTTGCATGATTTTATTCCCTTCTGGATCATATATATAATTTCCTTTATCATCTTTTACAGGAGCAGTTACAGTTCCCTGTAAAGGAAGCATATCAGAAGCGGCGGCATCTTCTACCATATTAAAACTCAGATTGGCATAGAATGCATTTTTATACATATAATTCAGTTCCTGATTATAAAATTTGGATGCCAGTATAAAAGGATTGTTCTGTGTATAATTGGTTGGCGTGAAGTAAGTTCTGGAAGGGTTCAGTTCCCAAAATCTTGGTCTTCGGATTCTGCTGGAGAAAGTATAGCTAAGGTTATGGTCTGAACTGATTGCATAATTTAAATTAAGATACGGCAGCAGGTTATTATAATTTCTTTCAAAACCGGTTTTGTCTACGATATCTCCCGTGCTTCTGGTCATTTCATAACGGGCTCCGATTTTTCCGAATAACTTTTCTGTCAGCTTTCTTTCGTAGTTTAGGTAGATTCCCAGAATATTTTCTTTATAAATGAAATGGTTCGTCTGAGCAGTATCTATTACAAAATTTTTATCCTCAAATTTATCCTGTTTCGTATCATTATCAGTGTTGGTTCGGTTGTAGCTAATCCCCATCAGCCATGTTTCACCTTTGGAAGTCTTTTTCAGATAATCTATATTAGCCGCATAGTTGTTGATAATCTGGGGTACAGACTGATGCAGGGCAGAATAATCATTACCTTTTACATTGTTTAAAGGAAAAGTTTCGTTGAAACTTACTTTATCCCTGTTGAACCATAAGTAGGAAACATTAGAAGTAAGCTTACTGCCCAGTGAATCTGTCTTTATTTCATAATTTAAATTGAAAGAATGATTTCTGGTCTGTGCATCTTCATTATTTACAGTTCTGTTTGTTAAAATCCCATTTTGGAAGTTGGTAATATCCAGAATAGAATTGAAACTTTTGTTGTATCTCATATTATAAGAAAATCCGATACTTTGTCTCTTACTGATTTCATAATCAAGATTGAAACCTCCTCCTACTGTTTTGTTGGGGTCATCATTAGATCCATAAGACTCATTTTTGAAAGTTGAATCACCATTAGACAATGTATATCTTTGTCTTTCAGTCCAGCTTCCCGTTCTGAAATTAGAATTTCCCGACCACTTTCCCTGTCTGAAGTTGAAAGACGCTCCAGCAGAAGGATTGTTATAATAAGCCTGTTCATTCTGCATTTTCAGAGTACCATTATAGCCGTTATTTTTGCTTTTTTTCATAACAATATTAATAACGCCTTCCTTAGATTCTACCTGAAATTCACTTCCCGGAACGGTAATGACCTCAATTTTCTGAATATCTTCTGATGGAGTGGACTTTAGCATTTCAATCAATGCCTCAGCATCCATATTTGTTTTCTTATTGTTGATGTAGATGACAGCATCAGATTTTCCCAGAATCTTCAATGTTTTTCCATCCACACTGGATATCATTGGAGTTTGCTTCAAAAGGTTGAATGTATTGGTTCCCTTGGCAATAGGTGAGGATGCTACATCATAAATCAGGCGGTCACCTTGTTTTTTGAAAACCTGTTTCTTGATATTGACTGCCTCAATAGTATTTACTTTCAAGCTGTCTTTTTTCTGCTGGGCTGTGATCAGTCCGCTGAAAAGTAGGGCTGCAATGAGAATTTGAGTTTTCATGATTATTATTTTTAGTTTAATAGCTTGTATCGTTTGTTATTTTACATTGCAAAGATATATAATAAATTTAGTATCATGCAATACAAAGTACTTAAAAATATTTTTAAATGAATTTAAAACGTTGATTTCCAGTAGTTAAAATTTATTCAAAAAAAATGATTTCTTTACCTTTCTGTATAATAAGACAACTGTAACAATAATTTTGTTACAGTAAAAAATGAAATTTTATGAAAAAAAAATGTTATTCTCTATCGAATCGGGCTAGTTTTTTATCTACCCAAATAGTTGCAAAAGGGAAAAAAGCGGCTAATAATGCGAACACAAAGTCTTCATCATCCCACTTAAAAATTTTTCTTACAGGCAGACAAAATAAGAGATAAAGACTAAAAAATAATCCGTGGATATTTCCCACAATAATAATGAAAATAGTAGGAAGAAGACCTTCATCGTCATATCTTTTCCAGATCATCGCAACCCCGTACAAAAGAAAACAGGTAATTGCTTCTGCTACGCAGATCTGTTTAAACCACTTAATGATTTTTTCCTGAGAATATTTTGAGAAAAATTTTTCGATGAAGTTCATAATTAGCGTTATGTTATGGCTACGGATATCTTGCTTTAGACTGGATAGCCTTTAGAGGTCATACGTGTCCATGGATGTGATAAAATAATTTTTATAATTCTTTTCAAACAGTACTTTGTATTTTCATTGGTTATAGCATGTGAGCCTGTCCTGTGTTTCTATGAGTTACTTTCCTTGTTCATAGCTTTAGGAAATGTAAAGGTATGACATTGTACAAGTACCAGAAAAAATAAACGGATAACATTTCTCATGCCTCTTAGTGATAGAAATTGCTTCCGTCCAGATATTCAAAAACTTCAGGGGGAAGCATCGGTCTCACATTCTTTCCTTCTTTAATCATAGTACGGATCTCTGTCGCAGACAATTCTATGACAGGAGCTTTTATCAGAGAAATATTTTCATGCTGTAAATATTCAGAATGTTTTTTCTCATCTTCGAACACTCTTGGATAAACAATGATGTGATGATTTTTGATAAGCATATCAGAATTCTTCCATTTGTGAAGACTTTCCAGATTATCTTCACCCATAATAAGACTGAAAGAATAATCTGGGTGCTTTTCATGAAGATAGGTGAGGGTGTCAATAGTATAGCTTGGCTTGGGTAGAGAAAATTCTACGTTGGAAGCCCTCATATTCGGGTAATTCTTTACCGCAAGCTGTACCATGTCCAGTCTGTTGTGGTCTTTCAGTAAAGATTTTTTGTCTTTGAAAGGGTTTTGTGGACTGACTATAAACCAAAGCTCATCCATATCAGAATTTTCCAGAATATAATTAGCCAAAATAAGATGTCCAATATGGATTGGATTAAAAGATCCGAAAAATAAACCGACTTTTTTCATTTGTTTAGCAAGCAGATGATGATAACAGGGGCACTAGTTAATCCCTGAATTTCACATCCTTAATATTGAGATAATGAGTGACATTGCCTTTCCAGTGGTTTTCTTCCAACGTAAATGCAAGATCGAAATTTTTATTTTTAAAATCTTCAACAAATTGTCCAAGTTTGAAGCCTACACATTCAATATTGCGTCCTGTAGATTCCTGTTTGATGTAGAACTTCAGGTGATTGTTATCTTTACCCATTGTTTTTACATATCCGGAAAGCTTCTGATTGGTCAATGTGAAAATAGGTTTCATATTGTGGGGCCCAAAAGGGGCCAGTTTTCTGTGGAAATTGATAAACTCCCTGTTGATTTCGTCAACTGTGATTTCAGTATCAATAGATATAGAAGGTTCTTTCTGATGTTCCCTAATTTTTTCAGAAACAATCTGCTCAAACTTTACCTTAAATGCATCAAATTTGCTTTTCTCCATTGAAAGTCCGGCAGCAGCATGATGTCCTCCGAATTTCAAAAAGTATTCCGAGCACAGGTCAAGGGCTTCATGGACATCAAAGTCAGAAACAGATCTTGCAGAAGCCACCATTTCACCATTATTTCCATCCGTAAAGACCAGCGTAGGTTTATAATACGTTTCAATAAGTCTGGATGCAACAATACCGATTACTCCCTTATTCCATTCAGGATGGTAGACAATTGTAGTATGTTTTGTTTCCTGCTGGGACTCTATAATCTGATTCAGGGCAGAAAGCGTAGAATTCATGTCCAGTTCACGTCTTTCATCGTTGAGACCCATGATATCATTAACAATCTGATTCGCGTGTTTCAGGTTGTCGGAAACCATAAGTTCAACTGCTGCTTTACCATGTGAAATCCGTCCTGCAGCATTGATTTTTGGGGCTATTTCAAATACGATATTTGAAATTTCAAAATGAGAAAGCTTATCTTCAGGAATCAGTAATCTTAATCCAAGATTTCTTGTCTTTCTGAGAACCTTTAATCCCATTTTTGCCAAAACCCTGTTTTCTCCTGTCATAGAAACAATATCTGCGGCAATAGAAATCGCAAGAAGATCTGTAAGCTCAAATAATTCAGCTTCAGGAAGCTTGTATATCGTGTTTAATCCCTGGCAAAGTTTAAAGCCCACACCACATCCTGAAAGTTCTTTAAAAGGATATCTGCAGTCACTTCTTTTAGGATCAAGTACTGCAATAGCATTTGGAATTTCTTCGCCTGGAAGATGATGGTCGCAAATAATAAAATCTATATCCAGACTACTGGCATAGCTGATCATATCAAGTGCCTTGATTCCGCAGTCCAGAGCAATAATGAGTGAATAACCATTCTCTTTGGCAAAATCAATGCCTTCAGTAGAAATTCCATATCCTTCGGAGTTTCTGTCCGGAATATAATAGTCTAAATATTTTTTCTCAACAATTTTGCTGAGATAAAGATACATCAGAGCAACGGCCGTGGTTCCGTCCACATCATAGTCACCGTAAACCAGTATTTTTTCACCATTTTCAATTGCAGTAGCAATACGCTCTACAGCTTTTTGCATATCTGCCATTAAAAATGGGCTGTGTATATCGGTAAGGTTCGGCTTGAAGAATTCTCTGGCCTTTTGATAATTGTCAATTCCTCTTAGAACGAGAAGTTTAGATTCAAAAGTACCAAAACCAAGTGACGAACTTAGTCTGTCTACAACTTCCTCATCGGGTTCGGGCTTGTAAATCCATTTTTGACTCATTTCACAAAAATAGGGAAAAAAAATAGCATTCTGAAAAGAACAGAAGCTAAGTTTTGACTTAATAATTGTTAAAAAAGGGCTATCTTCGTGCTCCAAATTAAAAAATGATTATGAAAAAAATTATAGTTTGCCTGATATTCTTAGGGGCAATGAATTCAATTAATGCACAAAAAATCAATCTTGGTAAAGCTGCAGGAATTGTTTCTAATGGTGCAAAAGCTTTAACCTTTACCAATGAAGATGCTATCAAATTATCCAAAGAATCAGTAGATTGGATGGATAAAAATAATACTGTAGCAGGCCCAAAAGACCCTTATACCGTAAGACTGAACAAATTGTTTGGACAGCATAAATCTCAGGACGGGCTGAATCTGAATTATAAAGTATATAAGGTTAAGGATATCAATGCTTTTGCCTGTGCAGACGGAAGTGTACGGGTATTTTCTTCCCTGATGGATGTGATGACGGATAATGAATTACTGGCTGTAATAGGTCATGAAATAGGACACGTTAAAAATCAGGACACCAAAGATGCGATGAAATCTGCTTATTTGAAGGCAGCTGCTTTAGACGCTGCTTCATCAGCTTCATCAGCTGTAGCTACTCTTAATGACAGTCAGATCGGAAAAATGGCTAATGCATTTGTAGATGCTTCTCACAGTAAAAAACAAGAATCAGAAGCTGATACCTATTCATATGATTTCATGAAAGCGAATAAATATGATGTAGTGGGAGCTTATACTGCCTTTAAAAAATTGGCTTTACTTTCAGAAGGAAGTACACAGTCCAGTTTTGAGAAGATGTTTAACTCCCATCCGGATAGTGAAAAAAGAGCTCAGGCGATCAAGAAAAGAGCTGAAAAAGACGGATTATGGAAAGATCCGGGAACTGTTAGCCTTCCCACTTCAAAGCTTACAAGATAATTATTTTATTTATTGTTTATAACGAAAACACCTCAAAGCATTGCCTTGAGGTGTTTTTATTGATATACTTTGGTAGAGTATCAGATTAAGAATACATTTTCTCTCTTAATTCTTTTACTTTTTTGTCAGCAAGATATTCATCATAAGTCATCTCTCTGTCGATAATTCCAGACGGAGTCAATTCAATGATTCTGTTACAGACTGTTGAAAGCATTTCGTGGTCATGAGATGCCAATAAAAGATTTCCTTTGAAGTTTGATAATGAGTTGTTCAAAGTAGTAATACTTTCAAGATCCAGGTGGTTGGTAGGTTCATCTAATAGAAGAACGTTTGCTTTCTGAAGCATCATTCTACTGAACATACATCTCATTTTTTCTCCTCCGGAAAGTACCTTACAAGATTTTAAAGCTTCATCACCTGAGAAAAGCATTCTTCCTAAAAATCCTCTTACGAATTCTTCGTGACGCTCTTCATCATTCTTTGTGAATTGTCTTAACCAATCTACTAAGCTTTGATCTTCCTGGAAGAATTTTGTATTGTCTAAAGGCATGTGAGACTGGTTTGTGGTAACGCCCCATGCAACTGTTCCTTTGTCAGCTTCCACATTTCCTGCTAATATTTCGAAGAACTCTGTAATAGCTAAAGAGTTTTTGGAAAGAACAGCTACTTTATCACCTTTCTTAAGATTTAAATCAATGTTGGAGAATAAGAGTTCACCATCCTTTGTTTTCTCAAGATCTTTTACGTCAAGAATCTGATCTCCGGCTTCTCTTTCCATTTCAAAAATGATAGCTGGGTACCTTCTTGAAGATGGCTTGATGTCGTCAATATTTAATTTGTCGATCATCTTCTTTCTTGCAGTAGCCTGTTTTGCCTTAGCTACGTTAGAACTGAATCGGGCAATGAAATCCTGAAGTTCTTTTTTCTTTTCTTCAGCTTTCTTATTGGCCTGAGCTCTTTGTCTTGTTGCCAGCTGAGATGCCTGGTACCAGAACGAGTAGTTACCGGTATAAAGGTTAAGTTTAGCATAATCTAAATCTCCGATATGAGTACAAACCGTATCAAGGAAGTGACGGTCGTGAGAAACCACGATTACCGTGTTTTCATAGTCTGCAAGGAAATCTTCCAACCAAGAGATCGTGTCAATGTCAAGGTCATTCGTAGGTTCATCCAGAATCAATACATCAGGATTTCCAAAAAGTGCCTGAGCTAAAAGAACCTTTACTTTGTCCTTGTTCTCAAGTTCACTCATCATCTGCCAGTGCATATCATCTTTTACACCTACGTTAGAAAGCATAGTCTGTGCATCAGATTCTGCAGTCCAGCCTCCCATTTCATCATAGATTACACCCAGTTCACCGGCCTTAATTCCGTCTTCATCAGAGAAATCTTCTTTTGCGTATAACGCATCCATTTCCTCTTTTATCTCGTATAATTTTTTATTACCTCTCAAAACAGCTTCAAGAACAGTAAACTGATCATAAGCAAAGTGATCCTGCTCCAAAACTGACATTCTTTTCCCTGGCTCCAGAGATACGTTTCCTGTTGTCGGATCCTGCTTTCCTGTTAATATTTTAAGGAATGTAGACTTTCCTGCACCGTTTGCTCCGATGATTCCGTAGCAGTTTCCTTTGGTAAACATAATATTTACCTCGTCAAAAAGAACTCTTTTCCCGAATTGTAAAGATAAGTTAGATACTGTTAACATATAGTTTTGTAAATTTGGCGCAAAAATACGAAAAGAATTTGGGTAATTTGTAATAATATAATAGTCAAGTTTTTAAACGTATGGTATTTTTTATATATTTCATTAACGAAATTTTAAAATGATGAAGATTGAAAAAACAGTTAGTATACTAAATAAAAGAGCCCGCTTTGAATATGAAATTCTTGAAGAATTTGAAGCCGGCATGGTTTTGACGGGTACAGAGATAAAATCTTTACGTTCATCTAAAGCATCCATCACAGAATCGTTCTGTCAGTTTATTGATGGGGAATTATACATTATTAATATGATGATTGATGAGTATAAATTGGGGACTTTTTATAATCACAAGACAAAAAGGGAACGGAAATTGCTCTTGCACAAAAAAGAATTGCAAAAACTTGAAAAAAAGTTAAAGGATGCAGGTAACACAATTATTCCTTTAAAATTATATATCACTGATCGAGGGAAAGCAAAGGTGCTGATAGCGCTTGGTAGAGGGAAAAAACTTTTCGATAAAAGGGAGACGATAAAAGATAGAGAAAATAAACGTAACCTGGACAGAATATTAAAGAAAAGTTAAAAATCATTTGAAAAACTTTGTATATAAAGAAAAATTATATTTATTTTGCATTATCAATTATTTAATCATTTAATTCTATGAAAAATCTAAAATTAGGAATTTCAGCATTGGCGCTTACTGTTGCCTCTACTGTTTTCGCGCAGACTACCAACAATCCGTGGTTGATCGGGGTTGGTGCTCACGCTGAAAACCATATAGCAGCAAGAGGTACTTTTAGTAATACGTTCTCTGCTAACAATTTGACAAAGAGTATGTTCAATGTGAACAACTTCTCTATTACACCTCCATTGTCTAAGTTAACAGTTGCTAGAAACATTGGTAAAGGTTTAGTTATTGACTGGCAAACTTCTGTTGGAAATGTTGAAAACAAAAAATTCAACATGGGGAAAGAATTTTTCCTAATGACAGGTCTTGGTTTCCAGGCTCACGCTGCAGGTCTTTTATGGAACGAAGAATCTTGGTTTGATCCATATTTAAGAGTTGGTGCTAACTATTTAAGACATGACTATTCTGCACTTACTTTCCCAAGAAACGCTGTAGATGCTAACGGTAACTATATCGAAACTGTTAGTAACGGTAAGGATGGTAACGAAAATGGTAAAGCTAACCACTTTACTGTAGCTACAGGTGCTGGTGCTAACTTCTGGGTAACTAAGAACTTCGGTCTTGGTATCCAAGGTGACTATGTATCAACTCCAGGTGATCACTCTACAGTTGCTAACTTCTGGCAAGCTTCTGCATCTATCTTATTTAGATTCGGAAACAGAGACAGAGATAAAGATGGTATCCTAGATAAAGATGACCTTTGTCCAGATACTCCAGGTTTACCAGAATTCCAGGGATGTCCTGATACAGACGGAGATGGTGTTCCAGATAAAGACGATCAATGTCCAGATGTTGCTGGTCCAGTTGAAAACAACGGTTGTCCTTGGCCAGATACTGACGGTGACGGTGTAATCGATAAAGATGACGCTTGTCCTACAGTAGCAGGTCCTGCTGAAAACAACGGATGTCCTTGGCCAGATACTGACGGTGATGGTATCTTAGATAAAGATGATGCATGTCCTACAGTACCAGGTCTTCCTGAATACAACGGATGTCCAGCTCCTAAGAAGCCAACAGCTGTAGTAGTAACTGAACAATTAAAAGATATCTTATTTGATTTCAACAAAGCTACGATCAGACCTCAGTCTAACGAAAAATTAGACAGTGCTGCTAAGATCATCAAAGAAGCTGACGCTGAAAACTTCGTAGTAGTAGGTATGACAGATGCTAAAGGTGCTGCTGCTTACAACTTGAAACTTTCTAAAGAAAGAGCTGCTTCTGTAGTAGGTGCTTTAGAAGCTAGAGGTGTAAACCCTGCAACATTGAAATCTATTGGTATCGGTTCTCAGGAAGCTACTGTTCCTGCAACTGCATCTGATGCTGAAAGACAAAAAGACAGAAAAGTTATCGTAAGAGCGATCTCAGGTGCTGAGTGGGATACTTACAAGAAAAATGACTTAACTGTAGCTAAACCAGCTAAAAAAGCGGTTAAGAAAGGTGCTAAAAAAGCTCCGGCTAAAAAAGCTCCAGCTAAAAAGAAAAAATAATTAATTTTTCTAAATAATGAATACCTCCAATTCTTTGGAGGTATTTTTTTTTTGTTGACTTTTGAGTAATTTTGTTGAAAATTAAAAATTAAAATGGGAAGAGCATTTGAATATAGAAAAGCTTCTAAAATGGCCAGATGGGACAAGATGGCCAAAACATTCTCTAAAATAGGAAAAGATATTGCATTGGCAGTAAAAGCGGGTGGAACAGATCCTGAAGCCAATCCTGCGCTGAGAAGATGTATCCAGAATGCAAAAGGGGCCAATATGCCTAAGGATAACGTAGAAAGAGCAATCAAGAAAGCAAGTGGTGCTGATGCTGAAAACTACGAAGAGATCACTTATGAAGGATACGGGCAAGGTGGTGTTGCTTTTTTTGTAGAATGTACTACGAACAATACGACAAGAACCGTAGCCAATGTGAGAGCTATTTTCAACAAATTTGATGGTAACCTTGGGAAAAATGGGGAGCTGGCATTTATCTTTGATAGAAAAGGTATTTTCACGATTGATTTAGCTCAAATCAAAATGGATTGGGACGATTTTGAAATGGAAATGATTGATGGAGGTGCTGAAGATGTAGAAAAAGATGAAGATGAGGTAATGATTACAACGGCGTTTGAAGATTTCGGTTCTTTATCTCACAAATTAGATGAGCTTGGCATTGAAGCGAAGAGCGCAGAACTTCAAAGAATTCCAAATAATACAAAAGAGGTGAATGCAGAACAGTTCAAAGCTAATATGAAGATGCTTGAGCGTTTCGAAGATGATGATGACGTACAAAACGTTTACCACAATATGGAAATCACAGAAGAGCTGATGAACTCTTTATAAAAAATAATATAGCATTCATATACAGTTAACTTTCAATTAGTTTCTTTGTATAAAACTATGAAAAGAAACATTGAACTAGTTGTTATATCGGATGTTCATTTGGGAACTTATGGATGTAAGGCTAAAGAATTGCTGAGATACCTCAATTCTATCCATCCTAAAACCTTAGTTTTGAATGGGGATATTATTGATATCTGGCAGTTCAAAAAGTCTTACTTCCCTAAACCTCATTTGAAAGTGATCAAAAAGATCCTTTCGTTTGCTACCAAAAACACAGATGTCTACTATATTACAGGCAATCACGATGAAATGTTTCGTAAATTCACAGATTTCGAACTCGGAAAACTTAAAGTCTGTAATAAAATCTGCCTGAATATCGACCAGAAAAAAACATGGATATTTCATGGCGATGTTTTCGATGCCTCAGTCCAACATTCTAAATGGATCGCTAAACTCGGAGGAAAGGGATATGATCTCCTTATTGCTATCAATAATGTTGTCAATTGGTTCTTGGAAAAAATGGATAGAGAAAAATATTCATTTTCAAAGAAAATCAAAAACAATGTAAAAAAAGCGGTAAAATATATCGGGGACTTTGAGCTTACGGCTTCTGAACTGGCCATTGACAATCAATATGATTATGTAGTGTGTGGACATATCCATCAGCCACAAATCCGAGAGGTTGTCAATAAAAAAGGATCATGTACCTATCTTAATTCCGGTGATTGGATTGAAAACCTGTCAGCTCTTGAATATAATGATAAAGAATGGTCGATCTTCTATTATGATGATCATAAGCATTTGCTGAAAGACGATGAAATGGAAGAAATTCAGGACATGGATCCTTCCGCTCTTTTAAAAATAGTAACCAATTTTTCTTAAATGAAGGTTTTGTATGCATTTCAGGGAACTGGAAACGGGCATGTGGCAAGAGCACAGGAAATTATTCCAATCCTAAAAAAATACGCTTCAGTTGATACATTGATTAGCGGACATCAGTCGCAATTAAAGGCTGATTTTGATCTTGATTTTCAACATAAAGGCATTTCGCTGCTTTATAATAAAACAGGGGGATTATCCTATCGGAAAACTTTTACAGAGAATAAATTTATTCAAGCTATAAAAACGATAAAAGAACTTGAGCTTTCACAGTATGATTTGATCATCAATGATTATGAACCTCTGACAGGTTGGGCCTCTAAACTGAAGAAACTGCCAATGATAGAACTCAGCCATCAGGCATCCATGAGTTTTGCTGAAACACCCAAACCCTTGAAGAAAGATTTTCTGGGAGAGATGATTTTAAAATACTACGTTCCCAGTGAGCGAAAGATCGGTTTTCATTTTGAAAATTATCATCCTCAGATAAAAAAACCTGTTATCAGAGGAAAGATAAGAAAACTTAATCCTTATAAACAGGGCTATTACGTAGTATATCTTCCTAGTTTTGCAGACGAAAATATCATTAAAGTTTTAAGAAAAATTCCTGTGGAATGGAAAGTCTTTTCCAAATACAGTAAAGTACAGGTAAGGATTAAAAATGTTGAAGTCTTTCCAATTGACGAAAGTCAGTATCTGAAGTATTTTGAAGGTTGCGAGGGGATTCTGTGTAATGCGGGTTTTGAAACTCCTGCCGAAGCACTTTTTATGGATAAAAAGTTATTTGTAATTCCTATTCACAATCAGTATGAGCAGGAATGTAATGCCTGTGCTTTAGACAAAATGGGCATACCGAATTCTAAAGTTTTAAATCTCCAGGAAATTATGGAGTGGGTAGCTTCCGATCATCATCTGAAAGTAGACTACCCGAATGATATTGAAGAAATTCTGGTGAAGGAAGTTTTAACTCTTTAAAAAAATATCCTCCACATCTTTCATTCTTGTCATGACAGCCCTTGCATAAGAACAGTGAGGGTATACCTTCCAGTTATTTTCTCTGGCAAACTTCAGGGCCTCTTCTACCAAAAATTTTCCCATTCCTCTGCCTTCAAATTCAGGGTGAACCAATACAAAAGAAATGATTAGTTTATGGTCTTCAGGGAAAATAGTATACGTAAGCCTTCCAACCTCTTTTGTTTCATTGTTTAGAGTAAGAACTCCGCCGTTTCCGGATTTATTGTTTTCAAATTTCATGATTCAGCACTTTAGTGTTAATAAAGATACAAAAACTTGGCCATCCTTATGAGCTGTTGATTTGTTGTTAATTATCTTTCCCGGTATAGTAATTATAATCTTTAATAATAACGTTAATAAACTGTCTTTCTGTCATTTTAGTAGGATCTATTTCCAGTTTCAGAATGCTTTTGATCTTATTTGAAAGTTTATTGATAATTTGGCGGTCATCTACTTTTAGCGCTTTCGTATAATTATCCTTGATGATCCTCATGTCATTATCGCTCAGAGCAATAACCTGTGGGAAAGTAGGAATATAATTTTCCTGAATATTTTCCAAAATGGTATGAGAGATATTAATATTGTTTTTTAAAGAAATAACAGCAGTACCTGAGGCTATATCCCCTAAACGCTGGTTGTTTTTCGAAACAATCATTGAAATTAATCCGATCACTCCTGCGAAAGAAACATCAACAATCCTGAATACCCATCGAATAAGGTAATCACCAAAACCAGCCTGATATCCATCAATTTTCACAACTCTTATTTTCATGACCTTTTTGCCTGGAGTCTGGCCTTCCATAAGGCTTTCCAATACAAGAGGGTAGATATAAATAGGGAATGTAAGAATAATATAAACTGCCCGGATAGACCATTCATCAAGTCCGTTTAATAGATACCCTAAATCAAAAATATTGAAGAACAGATAGAGTACAATAACCACATATGCTACCCTTATCAGAAGATCAATAATGAATGCCAGCATTCTTTCTCCTATACTGGCCATATTAAAGCTAATATTTACATTTTGTGAGGTATTTATCGCAATTTGAGACATATTTTTTATTATTTTAGCCTTACAATTATGAGAGAAGTTTATTTCATTAAACAAAATAAAGAAAAATGGTTGGGAATAGAACAGGTTATTGATGGGAAAATTAAAAAAAATCCTGATGACCTGTCTTCGTTATATATTAACCTGATCAATGATCTTTCTTTTGCCCAGACTTATTACCCTAAAAGTAATACGACGGTTTACCTGAATCATTTGTCTTCTCAGATTTTTCAGAAGATCTATAAAACAAAAAGGGTAGAGCAAAACAGGCTGATTTATTTTTTCAGGACTGAAGTTCCCTTATTGGTGTACCAGTACCGGAGATACCTTGCCTATGCTTTTCTTTTTTTTATTCTCTTTACTTCAATAGGGGTGCTTTCTGCGATCTATGACAAAGGTTTCTTAGCAGTTGCCATACCAAATGGAGAATCTTACGTGAATGAGACCATAGAAAATATTAAGAAAGGAAATGCCGTTGCAATATATGAAAGCGGTTCTACCTGGGGAAGCACTATCGGTATTATTTTCAATAATATTCAGGTAGGTGCCAAACTCTATATTTATGGTATTGCGGGAGGAGTAGGGACTTTATATGCGCTGCTTTCCAATAGTGTAATGCTGGGAGCCTTTCAATATTTTTTCTATGATTACGGAGCCCTGAAAGATAGTGCAAGAGGAATTTGGCTTCATGGAGTATTTGAAATCTTTGCAATGGTAATAGAGGCTATGTGTGGATTGATTTTAGGCGCTTCTATTCTGTTTCCGAGGACTTTTTCCAGATTTAATTCTTTTAAAAAAGGGTTTAAAGATTCATTCAAAATATTTCTGAGCACCATTCCCTTTACAATTTGTGCAGGAATTATTGAAGGTTATGTAACAAGACACGCACTGAAGATGCCTTTGGTTTTAAATCTGGTGATTATCTTCAGTTCACTTGCGATTGTAATATTTTACTATCTTTTGTACCCTTCTATTGTCAATAAAAAAACAAATAAACACATCAATGATGCAATTTTATAAAAAGAGAGAATTTGGAAGCTTTATCAGTGACAGCTTTAATTTCTTTAAATTATATGGGAAAAATTATTTCAAAAGCTATCTGTTGATCAATGGATTGGTGTTGATCTTAATGGTGGCTGTGGCTATCTTTGGATATAAAGAGATTTTTGCTCAGATCTTTGCCTCCAATTTAGGCGGTGAGTCCTATTATTTCGAACAGTATTTCTCTGATAACGCCGGAATGTTGATAGGAATTGGATTACTGACTTTTCTGTTGCTGATGATTTTGATGATAATAAGTTATCTCTATCCTGTTTTTTACCTGAAAAGAATTGCCCAGGGAGCTGAAAAGGTAAAAACGGATGAGATTTTAAGTGATTTTAAAAAAAATGCCGGCAAAATAGCCAAACTATGTATAGGACTGACTTTTATTGTTGCACCGCTGGCTTTTTTCGTGATTGGCTTTTCCTATATCCTGATATTTCTAATCATAGGAATCTTCCTGATATTTTTAATCTACCCTACGATATTTAACGCTGTTACATTTTTGATGTATGATTATTTTAATTCAGACAGAACGTTTTTTGAAAGTCTGAGCTATTCTATAAGATCACAGTTTTCTTACCCGAACGGAAGGGAAAAATCCCCTTACTGGAAATATTGGGGGGATCTATTGTTATGATTACTATTATATCAATCATTTCTTCCATTTTTACCTATATTCCGTTGATCTTTTTTTACGGATCAGTTCTTACCTCTACACCAGATGGTAAATTCGAGGAAAATCCTTTTACAGGAGCTTTGGGTCTTATATTTTTTGTATTCTATGGAATTTCTATGCTGCTTTCATTCATTCTTTCGAATCTGATGTATGTGAATGCAGGATTAATGTATTATGACAGCAGAACAGACCTTCATCAGAAAGTAGAACTTGCAGAAATAGACACTATTGGTATCAATGAATAAGATTCTTTTTTTCATATTGTTTTCTCTCTCTTTTGGGCTTGTCAAAGCTCAGGATGATGGGCCTGCAGGTGATTATCTGGATGATTCTCTCTATATAAGCGGGCATTATCATAATATGCTTCGTGCAGATTCGGTATTGATGAAAAATCCGGCTTCAGAAAATGTGGTCTATCCAAAGCAGTTTAAAGAAAACATTCCGTCAAGGTATAAAGGAAACGAATTTGACTATTCTGTATCAAAGCCAAGAGAATCTTTCTCGCAAAAGCTGATGAGAAAAATAAACCAGTTTTTACAAAGTATATTCGGGGAAACAGCTTTTACAAAATCTGCAGAATTTACGACAGTTCTTATTCGTCTGTTTGCCATTATTCTTGTAGGTTTTTTGCTTTATTTTATTATAAAATATATTCTTGGGAAAGAGGGAAATTTCATGTTTGGAAAAAAGAACAGGAAATTGGATCTTAACGTACAGGAGCTGAATGAAAATATTCATGAAATTAATTTTCCTGAAAGTATCGCAAAGTTTGAAAATGAAAAAGACTATCGTTCTGCAGTTCGTTACCAGTTTTTGTTTATTCTTAAAAGATTAAGTGATAAAAAACTGATCAATTGGAATCCTGAAAAAACCAATAAAGATTATGCCGGAGAATTAAAAGCTCCGAATCTTCAAAAAGACTTTTCCGATTTATCCTATATTTTCGATTATGTCTGGTATGGGGAATTCAATATTGAAGAACAAAGTTATCAGAAATTTAAAAATCAATATCAGGCATTTAAACCATAATAAAACAAACCATGAATAAAACTTTCAAAATATATGCTGTAATTTTCATCATTGTGATGATTATTTTGGCGTTGCTTGAAGTTAATAAAAAAGAGACCGTAAACTGGCAAAAGAATTTTGATATTCATGAAAAATCTCCTTTTGGTCTTTTTGTTTTCAGTAATGAAGCAAAAAATCTTTTTAAAAATAACCTGAAGACTATTGAGCAATCTCCTTACGAGTACTATAGCAAGCAGCCAAAAGAAACCCATAATATTTTGGTTATAGAAAATGATATTGATGAGGGATCCTGGAAAAAAATTCTGGATCAGGTAGCAAAGGGTTCAGATGCAATGTTAATGGTAAGCCGTATGCCGAAAGCTGTTTCAGATACGATTGGATATTACGACTCTGAGATCTCTTTTGAAGAAGAAAATGTACTGAAGTTTACTGAGAAAAAATACCAGAACGATTTTGTTATATTAGATAAATTTCCATCAGGAAGAGGATTTTCATTTATTAAACCCGGAGTTGAAGTATTAGGGAAAACGGTGGAGAAGAAGAACACGGATCAGGCAAACTTTATTAAAGTGAAATTTGGAAAAGGGAATATTTACGCCCATACAGAGCCTCTTTTTCTTACCAACTATTATCTTCTCAAATCTGGAAATACAAAATATGCGCAGGATGTATTCTCCTATCTTCAGGATAGAGAAACAGTTTGGTTTGTGAAAAGCAATACCAAAGAGTCACGCTTCTTTATGAAATTTGTACTTTCAAACCCTGCCTTAAAATATGCATGGTGGGTTTTGTTGGGAGGGCTTGTGCTGTTTATTTTATTTAATGCTAAAAGAAAGCAGAGAATAATACCTGTGCTAGAACCATTGAGAAATACCTCTCTGGATTTTGTTAAAAGCATTGGAAATCTTTATCTACAGGAAGGAGATTTTCATGACATGATGGCAAAAAAAGCACAATATTTTCTAAATAAAGTAAGGTTGGATCTGCTGATCGATACCCAGAATTTAGATGAAGAATTTGCTAAAAAGCTGCAGCTAAAAACAGGGAAAACTATGGAAATGATCAATGAAGCAATCGTGCTGATCAAAAAAGCTCAGGATCCTTATGCCAGCGTAATGAAGGAAGACCTTGCGAGAATCAACAGACTGCTAGACGAAATATTAAAATAGAGAAACAGAAACATCCCAACAGATGATTTAATAAAAGGTAGAATAAAATCCTATCAAAAAACCAAAGAAAAGAATTATGGAAAACCTGGAAAACTCAAATATAGAAAACCAAAGCGCTATTAATCTTAATAAAAGCGAAGAACAGTTTCAGTCAAGAATAGATATGATTGAACTTCGTACAAGCCTTGATAAAGTAAAAACTGAAATCGGTAAAGTAATTGTAGGGCAGGAAAATATGATAGAACACCTTTTGGCAGCTTTGCTTTCAAATGGACACGTTCTGATTGAGGGAGTTCCTGGAGTGGCCAAGACGATTACAGCAAAGCTATTGGCGAAAACAATAGACGTAGGTTTCAGCAGAATTCAGTTTACACCGGATCTTATGCCTTCAGACATCTTAGGGACATCTGTTTTCAGTGTGAAGAACTCTGAATTTGAATTTAAAAAGGGTCCTATTTTCTCCAATTTTATATTAATTGATGAGATCAACAGATCACCGGCAAAAACGCAGGCTGCTTTGTTTGAAGTAATGGAAGAAAGGCAGATTACCATGGATGGAACCCGTTATATTATGGATGAACCGTTTCTGGTAGTAGCTACCCAAAACCCGATTGAGCATGAAGGGACTTATAGACTTCCTGAGGCGCAGCTGGACCGGTTTTTATTCAAGATCAATGTAGGATATCCTAACCTTGAGCAGGAAATTACGATCATTAAAAATCAGCATGAAAGCAAAAAAGAAGATAAGACAGAAGGCGTACAGAAAGTGATTACAGCTGAACAGCTGAAGAGTTATCAGCATTTGGTAAAAGAAATCATTGTGGAAGGTCAGCTGATGGAATATATTGCTAAAATTATCATCAACACACGGGAAAATCAGTTCTTATATTTAGGAGCTTCCCCAAGAGCATCGCTGGCATTACTTACTGCTTCAAAGGCATTTGCCGCACTAAGAGGAAGAGATTTTGTGACTCCTGAAGATATCAAAGAAGCAAGTTATGCTGTCCTGAGACACAGGGTAATCGTTTCTCCGGAAAGAGAAATGGAAGGTCTTACGGCAGATGAGATCATCCGTCAGATTTTAGAAGGAATAGAGATTCCTAGATAGGTAGTAGATAATAGGTGGCGGGTAGCAGGTGATAGAGAGTGAATGCTTAAATTATTACATATGGCAAATTTTAAAGAGCTTTTAGTTTGGCAGAAATCTATTGATTTTGTTACTGACATTTATAGAGCAACAGAGCTTTTTCCTAAGATTGAAATTTATGGATTGATTTCGCAAATAAGAAGAGCAGCTGTTTCCATACCATCTAATATTGCTGAAGGAAATTCAAGAAGAAGTAAACCTGACTATCTGCAATTTTTGAAAATAGCAAGAGGGAGTTGTGCTGAAATTGAAACACAGCTGACCATTTGCAAAAATCTTAATTTATTAAATGAAGAAAGTTATTTAAAATTAAATCAGGGAATTATTGAAATTACTAAAATGTTGAATGGTTTAATTAACTCCTTACAATAATAATGAAAGAGATAAAGTTAATAAGCGGCCACCTAAAACCTATAACCTGCTACCCACCACCTAAACAATGAAAAACTTATACATCAATACACGCTTTTTTCTCACACTCATCGGAGTGGGGGCGCTGTATGTCTTAGCATTTTTCTTTCCGGCATTCATGTGGGGAGCTCATATTGTCTTGTTAATATGCTTTCTTGCCCTGATGGTGGATTATCTTTTGCTTTTTAATCAAAAAAATGCCCTGCAGGCTCAGAGAATTTTACCGGAAAAACTTTCCAACGGTGATGAAAATTTTGTAAAGATTGATATTAAAAATAATTACAGTTTTAAAATCGATGCTAAGGTCATTGATGAAATCCCTTTCCAGTTTCAAAAAAGAGATTTTTTAATAGAGAAGCATATAGATTCCGGGGCCAATACTTTTTTTCAATATACATTAGAACCTAAAGAGAGGGGAGAATACCATTTTGGAGGATTGCATATCTATGCCTCGTCAGCCTTAGGATTTGTTTCAAAGAGATATACTTTTCAGAAAGATGCTGCACTGGCTTCCTATCCATCTTTCATTCACCTCAGAAAATATGAGCTGATGGCGCTGCAAAGCGAATTTTTGATGGGTGGAATCAAAAGAATCCGAAAATTGGGTCATACCATGGAGTTTGAGCAGATCAAAGACTATGTTCCCGGAGATGATATCCGTACAATCAACTGGAAAGCAACTTCTAAAGCGAACAGATTAATGGTCAACCAATTCCAGGATGAGAGATCACAACGTATTTTTATCCTGATTGATAAAGGGCGAACCATGAAAATGCCTTTCAATGGATTAAGCCTTCTGGATTACTCCATCAATGCTGCTATGGCATTATCACATATTATCCTTCGCAAAGGAGACCGTGCAGGCATGATGACATTTTCAAAAAAAGCAGAAAATAAAATTGCAGCTGATAACAAATCCGGACAGCTGAAAAAAATATCAGAAGCCCTGTATAATATTAAGACCGATTTTTTTGAAAGTGATTTTAACCGTTTGTATCAGGATATAAAATATTCTATCAATCAGAGAAGCTTAATTCTTCTTTTTACAAATTTCGAAACACTGGACGGGCTGAACCGACAGCTTAAATACCTTCGTGGGATTGCTAAAAACCATTTGCTGGTAGTGGTATTTTTCAAAAATTCTGAATTGCAGACCCTGACCAGCAATAATCCTGAAAATATGCAGGAAATATATGACGAGATTGTGGCTGAAAAATTCGAATTTGAAAAGAAACTGATCATTCAGGAACTTCGTAAATATGGAATTTACACTGTATATACACTTCCTGAAAACTTGAATATTGACGTTATCAATAAATATTTGGAGATAAAAGCGAGAGGAATTTTATAACTTTGCGAAGTAAATAATCAATTTATATTTTGACACTACTTGGTGTCTTAATGTTTTTAATCTATTGAATAATGAAAATAACACTTAACAGAATAAACGACGACTTTTTATTTGAATGTACCAATGCTCAGGGAAACTCTATCCTTCTGGATAACACTTCTCAACCGGGAGCAAAAGGAGTTTCTCCAATGGAAAGTGTTTTGATGGCAGTAGCAGGATGCAGCGGGATTGACGTAGTCTCTATTTTAAAGAAACAGCGCCAGGACATTAAAGGCTTTCAGGCAGAAGTAGAAGGAGAGAGAATTCAGGTAGATGATGCAAAACCTTTTAAATCCATTAAAGTTAAATTTCTTTTAGAAGGGGAAATAGATCCTAAAAAAGCGTTGAAGGCTGCCGAACTGTCTTTTGAAAAATATTGTTCCGTATCAAAAACCTTAGAACCGAATGTTGAAATCGGGTATGAAGTATATGTGAATGGAGAAAAAATTTAATCTCTTATTTTAAAAAATAGAAAAACCGGATATTTTATCCGGTTTTTTATTATCACCACTCATCTTAAAAATTGAGTTTTGGTTTTATCAGTTTTGCTACAGTAGCAGTCCATCCCGTTTGGTGGGAAGCTCCTACACCCCGTCCGTTATCTCCATGGAAATATTCAAAGAAAGTAATATAATCTCTGAAATGCTCATCGTAATTAAACTTTGGATTTCCACCATTAAAAGCCCGTTGCCCATGTTCATCTTTTAAAAATATAGAGCAAAGCCTTTTACTTATGTTTTGAGCAACCTCATCCAGGTTTCTCTTATCGCCGCTTCCGGTTGGAAGTTCTACCTTTAAGCTGTTTCCATAATAATAATGGAAGCGCTGCAAACTTTCTACAATCAGGAAATTGATAGGAAACCAGATCGGGCCACGCCAGTTACTGTTTCCTCCAAACATCCTGCTGTCACTCTCTGCAGGAGTATAGTACACTACATTTTCAGCCCCATGAACAGAGAATATGAAGGGATTTTCTTCATATACTTTAGACATAGCCCGGATTCCATAAGTACTTAGAAACTCTTTTTCATCAAGCATTCTGGTGAGAACCTTAGTCAGTCTGTTTTTTCGAAGGATACTCATCAGATGCTTTCTGCCTTGCCCCTCCTCATCCCAATGAGAAACAAGCTTGGTAAGCTCCGGTTTATTTTTTAAGATCCATTCCATTCGGGTTTTGAAATTAGGCATCTTTTCCAGTAATCTGTGATCTACAATCTCTACTGCGAATAAGGGAATTAAACCGACAATACTTCGTAATTTCAAAGAAACACTGTCGCCATTTCCCAGCTGCAGAACATCATAAAAGAATCCGTCCTCCTCGTTCCATAAACCTTTTGTTCCTTCTCCCAGATTTTCCATCGCTTCAGCGATATAAAGATAATGTTCAAAAAATTTGATCGCCATATCTTCATATACCTGGTAATATTGAGCCAGTTCCATCGCAATTCGCATCATATTTAATGCATACATTGCCATCCAGCTTGTTCCGTCAGCCTGTTCAAGATGCTGTCCGTCTTTTAACTCCATATTCCGGTCAAAAGCACCGATGTTATCAAGCCCGAGGAAACCGCCTCCGAAAATATTTTTACCGTTCTTATCCTTACGATTCACCCACCAGGTAAAATTAAGAAGAAGCTTCTGGAAAACTTTCTCTAAGAATAATAAATCAGGTTTAC
Organism: Chryseobacterium sp. MEBOG06; assembly: GCF_021869765.1. Classification (NCBI taxonomy): domain Bacteria; kingdom Pseudomonadati; phylum Bacteroidota; class Flavobacteriia; order Flavobacteriales; family Weeksellaceae; genus Chryseobacterium; species Chryseobacterium sp. MEBOG06. The sequence continues at coordinate 476,724 of NZ_CP084580.1, forward strand.
CATTGTTTTTTTCATCAATTTTAAAAACACGGAAGCAGGACCATGCATGTACCGGAGGATTCACATCACTCATATTCCATTCATACGCCGGCAGCTGTCCGTTAGGATGCATATACCATTCTTTAGTCAGTAATAAAAGCTGCCCTTTGGCAAACTCTGCATCAATAATAGAAAAAGGAACACAGTGAAATGCCAGGTCCCACGTAGCATACCAGGGATATTCCCATTTGTCAGGCATGGAAATAATATCCTTATTGTGAAGATGATTCCATTCCGTATTTCTTACATAGTCATTAAAATTCCTTGGAGCCTCAAAATTTGGATCCCCTTTCAGCCACTTTCCGACATTATAGTGATAGAATTGTTTATTCCAAAGAAGTCCGGCAAAAGCCTGTCTTTGTACATTCTTCTCATCTTCGTTTACAGTATCATACTGAACCTCGGTGTAAAAATCTTCAGCTTCCGTTTTTCTGATCTCGAAGATTTCATCAAACCCAGCAAAAGGTTCATTTGTTTCGACTGGACATAATCTGAATTCAAAAACTTTAGACTGGCCTGCCTCAATCATTTCATCAATCAGAAAAGAAGCTTTACTTCCTCTTTTTTCCGGATTTACCGTATTGGTCTGATGAATAAGAAAATTATTGATTCCATCTTTGAAATAACTATTTTCAGCCAAAGGAGCTCCATAAAGCTTTGAAGTATTGGTCTCATTCTCACAAAATACACTTTGTGCATTTCCATTCTTCGAGTATATTTTTTTGATTGAAATACTGTCATGCCCAATATTAATGCTTCCGTCATGAGAATCCGCATTCAGTGCTCCCTTATAAGTATTGTAGCCCCATTTCCAGTTATTTCTGAACCAGGCGGTCGGTATTACGACAATGGGTGCATCATGCTGGCTTCTGTTGCAGATAGTAACTCTGGCCAGAATATCGTTGTGATCTGCTTTACAGTATTCAATAAAAATATCAAAATACTCATCATTATCAAAAATTCCTGTGTCAAAAATCTCATACTCCGGGTCTTTCTTGCTACGCCTTCCATTTTCTGTAACAAGATCATCATAAGGAAACTCTCCGATAGGGTACTTGTACACCATTTTCATATAGCTATGAGTGGGAGTGTTATCCAGATAATAAAAAATCTCCTTAATATCTTCACCGTGATTCCCCTGTGGATTGCTCAATCCAAAGAAGCGTTCTTTTACAATTTTGTCCCTCTTATTCCAGAATGAAAAAGCAAAGCAGAAAAGCTGTTTAACATCAGAAATTCCTGCAATACCTTCCTCGCCCCATCGGTAAGCGTAGCTCTCCGCATTATTGTGATTGGTATGGTTCCATGCATTTCCGTTGGTACTGTAGTCTTCACGTACATTGCCCCATTGCCGGTTGCTTACATAAGGTCCCCAGTTTTTCCATTTGGTATCTTGCAATCTTTCCTTTTCGGCAGTCATATATCATCATTTTTCCATACGAAGTTAGTTTTTTTGAAAAATAATTCCAATTCCTTTTATCTGAATAATTATTAATATTGCTTTGAAACACTTGTGTTTAAAGGCTTTTAAAAATATTAAATTATTTTTTTTTTGAAATTAAAAGAAAATAGCTACCTTTGCACCATTCGTTCATTCAAATATTGAAAATGTTATCAAGAAAGGTTGAGGGATTAGACCCTATGAAACCTTAGCAACCCTTTGTGCAAGCAAAGAAGGTGCTACGTTCTACCAAATAATTTTGGACAGATAACTTACTGAAGTTCTTTTCAGCCATTTCCTGTGGCATTTTCAATTGTATTAAAATAATAGAATTGAAAACAGAACTAAACTATATTAATCTTTCGTATCAAACGAATTCCAAAAAGGAATATCATATCTCGTTAAGCTATCAGCTTTTCGGGAAAGACCTGTTTACAGCTCCCATCATCCTGATCAATCATGCCCTTACCGGAAACTCTGCAGTTTCAGGTGAAAAAGGCTGGTGGCAGCAGTTGGTAGGCGAAAACCAGATCGTTGATACCAATAAATACACAGTTCTTTGTTTTAATATACCCGGAAACGGTTACGATAACTTTTTAATTGAAGATTATGAAGATTTCACCCCTTCAGATATAGCCGGTCTATTTCTGAAAGGTCTTGAAGCTTTAAAGATCAAAAACTTATATGCCATTATTGGAGGCTCTCTGGGAGGAGGCATTGCATGGGAAATGCTTGCAAAACAACCTGCACTTGCAGATATTTTTATCCCTATAGCTTGTGATTACAAAACTCACGACTGGCTTCATGCCCAATGTATGGTTCAGAAATTTTTATTGAATGATAAAGATGAACCTTTACAAAAGGCAAGAATCCATGCCATGTTATGCTACAGAACTCCACAATCGCTCAATGATAGATTTCAAAATAAATACAATCAGGAGAAACAGCGCTTAGAATCCGAAGACTGGCTGGTTTATCACGGTAATGCGCTAAACGAAAGATTTAGTTTAAAAGCATACAGGCTGATGAATCATCTTTTGATGAATATTAACGCAAATGAAGCCGCTCTGGAGAAGATAGAAGCACGAATGCACATGATCTCCGTAGATACAGACTTATTCTTTCCAGCCTCTGAAATCCGAATGTGCTTTGAAAAGCTGAAAGAGAAAAATAAGAATGTCTCTTATCATGAGATCCAATCAATACACGGGCACGATGCCTTCCTAATGGAATATCAACAATTAAATAATATCATAAAAAACATTTTATACAGTAATGAAAAAGGTTAACGAAATAAAGTTTTTAAAGAACAGATCAATCATCAAATTTGAAGGAGAAGATTTCTCAGGCGAAATCGGAATTGACGGGCGTATTTTTAAAGCGCTTACTTTAGCGCGTATCAGTGTAGGAGTAATTTCCCAGCAAGCGATAGAAAACGGAATCTCAATATTGGTTCAGGAAGTGGATGCGGAAAAAGCAGTAGCTTGTCTTATTGACGAATTCGAATCAGAAAGAAAATCAGGAAAAGTATCACAGATTTATAGCATCAACAATGTTTCTGTAATAGGTTTCGTCGCAGAAGATTTTAATAAAGTTCTTGCAGAATTGGCCAGAAATAATGTCTTTCCGTTGCTGTTAAACCAGATAGCAGGGGAAAACAGAGTCAATATAGTTGTTACCTCTTCACAAGATGAAAAAACTAAAAATATTATAGAATCTGAAATTTTCAAAAAGCCTAAAACCGTTCATTTGGCTATTATTGGCCATGGAAATGTAGGGAAAACTTTGATCAATCAGGTATTAGAATCTTCTGATGAGATCAAAAGACGTAAAAATATAGACCTTAAGGTAGTGGCTGTAGCTAACTCCAGAAAAATAGCATTCAACAAAAAAGGATTTGAATCTAACTGGAGTGATGAGGTGCTTACAGCAGAACATCCGTCAAAAGTTGAAGAGCTGATTAATTTCTCCAACGAAAATCAACTGGAAAACCTGATCGTTGTTGACAATACAGCAAGTAAAGATTTTGTCAAAAACTACCATACGCTGGCAGAAAACGGCTTTGACCTTGTTTCTTCCAATAAAATTTTCAATACACTGCCTATCGAAGAATACCGCAAGTTGAGATATACTTTGAATAAAAAGAACAGACGTTACCTCTATGAAACCAATGTAGGAGCAGGTCTTCCATTAATTGATACAATCAAATTATTACACCTTTCAGGAGAAAATATTACAAGAATTAAAGGAGTTTTCTCTGGAACATTGAGCTATGTTTTCAATAATTTTTCTTTGAGAAACGATAAATTTTCAACCATTATCAATGAAGCGTTAGAAAAAGGCTATACCGAACCGGATCCAAGAGAAGATTTATCAGGAAATGATGTGGCAAGAAAATTATTGATCCTGGCAAGAGAATTAGACTTAATCAATGAATTCTCAGATATTAATATCCAGAACCTTGTTCCTGAAAGCTTACTTGAAGTTTCAAAATCAGAGTTCCTTACAAGGCTGGAAGAATTAGACGAAGAATATCAAAAAATCAAAGAAAATCAGGAGCCGGGTCATGTATTGAGATATGTAGGTGATTTGCATGGTGATCTTCAGAAAGAGAAAGGAGAATTGGATGTAAAATTGATTTCTGTTCCTGCAACTTCAGCATTAGGACAATTGAAAGGTTCAGATTCCATCTTTGAAATTTATACAGAAAGCTACGGTGAAAACCCAATCGTTATCATGGGAGCCGGAGCTGGAGCACTGGTAACAGCAAGAGGTGTTTTTGGAGATATTTTAAGACTAAGTGAAACGAAATAATATTAAGGCAACAGTATAATAATGTAGCAGTTTACCAATGATGATCATTCTAAGCAAAAGCGAAGAATCTCATGGTTACACTGCTGCATTGGTCAATTAATTAAAACTATATGGAAAATTTTGAAACATCAGCAATAAGAACGCAGACAGAAAGAACTCAGTTTGATGAGCACTCCACACCATTATATCTTACATCCAGCTTTATCTTTCAGGATGCAGAAGATATGAGAGCCAGCTTTGCCGAAGAAAAATCTAAAAACCTGTACAGCCGGTTTTCCAATCCTAATGTAACAGAGTTTACAGAGAAAATTGCAAAAATGGAAGGTGCAGAGGCTGGTTATGCATTTGCAACCGGAATGGCAGCAATTTATTCTACATTTGCTGCATTATTAAATGCCGGAGATCATATTGTAAGCTGCCAGTCGGTTTTCGGGTCTACTCATACTTTATTCACAAAGTATTTCCCGAAATGGAATATTGAAACCACTTATTTCAAAGCAGAAGATGCACAGAATGTAGAACAGTATATTAAACCGAATACAAAAATTTTATACCTTGAAACTCCTACCAATCCCGCTATTGAAATTCTGGATCTTGAGTTTTTCGGACAGATTGCGAAAAAACATAATCTTATTTTTATTGTAGATAACTGTTTTGCAACACCTTATCTTCAACAGCCAATCAAATATGGTGCAGATGTTGTGGTACATTCTGCAACGAAGCTGATTGACGGGCAAGGAAGAGTTCTGGGAGGAATAGCAGTAGGAAAAGAAGACCTGATCAGGGAAATTTATCTATTTGCAAGAAATACAGGACCTGCATTATCTCCTTTTAATGCCTGGGTATTATCAAAAAGTTTGGAAACGTTGGCAATCCGTGTAGAAAAGCATTGTGAAAATGCGTTGAAGGTAGCTGAGTTTTTAGAGAGCCATCCGAATGTAGAACTTGTAAAATATCCATTCCTGAAATCTCATCCAAGTTATGAAGTAGCCAAAAAGCAGATGAAGCTTGGAGGAAATATTGTTGCCTTTGAAATCAAAGGTGGAATAGAAGGTGGTAGAAACTTTCTGGATAAGATACAAATGTGTTCACTTTCTGCCAATTTAGGTGATACAAGAACGATCGTTACGCACCCGGCGTCCACTACCCATTCCAAACTTTCAGATGAAGAAAGAAATGAAGTAGGTATTACTGCAGGACTTGTACGTTGTTCAGTAGGATTGGAAAATGTGGATGATATCATTGCAGACCTTAAACAGGCTTTAGATTAATTCAGGAGAAACGGGCTTTGTCCCGTTTTGATGATCAAAATATCCAACGGCTTTAGCCAAAATAGATAAAAAATGAAAAATTCAGAACCATTATATAAAGCTTTAACGGAAAGAATTTTAATCCTCGACGGCGCAATGGGGACAATGCTTCAGCGTTATAAATTTGAAGAAGAAGACTACCGAGGAGAACGTTTCAAAGACTGGGAACATCCTGTAAAAGGAAACAATGACCTGCTTTCTCTGACACAGCCTTACGCAATAGAAGAAGTTCACAAAAAATATCTGGAAGCAGGAGCTGATATCATTGAGACCAATACGTTTTCAGGAACAACAATTGCCATGGCAGACTATCACATGGAGGATCTCGTGTATGAACTGAACTATGAGTCCGCAAAAATTGCCAGAAAAGCTTGTGATGAATACACTGCGAAAAATCCGGATAAACCGAGATTTGTTGCCGGATCTATCGGTCCAACCAACAGAACGGCAAGTTTAAGCCCTGATGTGAATGATCCGGGCTATAGAGCCATCACTTTTGAAGAATTGCGGGTAGCTTATAGACAACAATGTGAAGCTTTGCTGGATGGAGGATCAGATATTCTTTTGGTAGAGACCATTTTTGACACACTGAATGCTAAGGCAGCTTTGTTTGCCATTGACGAATTGCAGGAAGAAAGAGGTATTGAAATTCCCATTATGGTGTCCGGAACGATTACCGATGCATCAGGAAGAACCTTGAGCGGTCAGACTGCTGAGGCATTTTTGATCTCTGTATCCCACCTGAATTTGCTAAGTGTAGGATTCAACTGTGCATTAGGAGCAGATCAGCTTACTCCTTATCTCGAAACATTGGCTCATAACTCAGAATTCTATATTTCAGCTTATCCTAACGCAGGTCTGCCAAATGCTTTTGGAAAGTATGATGAAACACCGGAAGATATGGCAAGACAGATTAAAGAATATACAGAAAAAGGATTGATTAATATTATCGGAGGATGTTGTGGTACTACACCGGAACATATAAAAGCGATTGCTGATTTGGTAGAAAATTATCCACCAAGAAAATTGAAGGAATTTTAGTTATTTGATAGATTTTTTTAATTAAAATCAATAATGTCCGCTGAATTATAAATATTAACTTTAAATAAATCATAAAATCTATTCAGATGGAAAAGCCGGTTTATTTAAAAGATTCAGATGATGCCCGATTGTTTAATGAACTCAGAAAGAAAGTGAACCAAAGGGTACAAGCAATTCCTGAGAACAGGGATATCTACATTCAGATCAAAGCTATTATACTGCCGCTGATCTATGTGAGTTTATACTTCGTTGCTGTTCTTAATGCTGAAAAGCATTGGATTTATATTCTTAGTTTTATTGCAATGGGAATTTTTTTGGTTTTGATTTATTTAAACCTGATTCATGAAGCCGCCCATCATAATATATACAAAAGTAGAAGGTTGAATGAGATGGTATTGCACATTTTTGATTTTGTGGGAGCCAATTCCTATATCTGGAAAAAAAGACATATAGCAAGCCATCATGCTTATCCCAATGTAGATGGATGGGATACAGATATTGAACAGAGCGGGCTGCTTTTAATAGTTCCATGGATAAAAGCTAAAGGGATTCAGAAATATCAGGATAAGTTCTTCTTTTTAGTATATCCGTTGTATTTATTCAACTGGATGTTTATAAGAGACTTTAGAGACTTTTTTGATAAGGAAAGAGTGATTTTGAAAACCCAGGGAAGAATACCTGTTAGAGAAAAAGTAAAAATGATCAGTTATAAGTTATTCTACTTTTTTTATCAGATTGTGATTCCTGTTGTGTTCTTTAAAGTATCCGTTGGTCTGGCACTGGGAGCATGGTTTTTACAGGTAATCTCAGCAAGTATTTTTGCTTTGTTTGTTTTATTACCCTTGCATCCGCTTCCTGATAATGCTTTTCCAAGACTGGATCAGAAAAACGGACTTCCGTTTAGTTGGCTTCGCCATCAGCTGGAAGTGACTAATGATTTAAAAGAAAATAACTGGCTGGTAAGAAACGTATTGGGGAATTTTAATTTTCATGTTGCCCATCATCTGTTTCCGAACTACAGCTATATGTATTACAATGAGATCACAGAAGAGATTGAAGGCTTTGCCAGAGAACATGGTTTAGCTTATAAAAGATTTCCACTGTTTGCCGCTTTAGGTAAGCATAGAGATTTATTAAGGAAGAATGCAAATAACGCCTACTATATTTTAGAAGAATAAAATCGATGAAGTATTTAAGATTATCAGGCCTTGAGCCTCTTATCATAACCCCGGAAAGTAATTTCATCAATGTTGGTGAAAGAACCAATGTTGCCGGGTCCAAAAAATTTTTAAGACTTATAAAAGAGGAGAAATTCTCTGAAGCATTAGATATTGCCCGCCATCAGGTAGAAGGAGGAGCCCAGATTCTGGACGTTAACTTTGATGATGGACTGATTGACGGAAAAGCGTCAATGATTAAATTTCTGAACTTAATCGCTTCAGAACCGGATATCTCCAGAATCCCGATCATGGTAGACTCCTCCAAATGGGAAATCTTAGAGGCAGGTCTGCAGGTTGCCCAGGGAAAATGTGTGGTAAACTCAATCAGTCTGAAAGAAGGGGAAGAAGAATTTATCAAACATGCCAAAGCCATTAAGAGATATGGTGCCGCTGTAATTGTAATGGCATTTGATGAGGTTGGACAGGCAGATAATCTTGAAAGGAGAAAAGAAATCTCACAACGGTCATATGATATTTTGGTCAATCAGATTGGTTTCCCTGCAGAAGATATCATTTTCGATTTAAATATTTTTCCCGTTGCAACAGGAATGGATGAACACCGGAGAAACGCCATCGATTTTATCGAAGCAACGCGATGGGTAAGGCAAAATCTTCCTTACGCCTCTGTAAGTGGGGGAGTGAGTAACGTTTCATTTTCATTCCGTGGAAATGATACCGTAAGAGAAGCAATGCACTCCGTATTCCTTTATCATGCGATCCAGGCTGGGATGAATATCGGTATTGTAAACCCAGCGATGCTGGAAGTTTATGATGAGATCAATAAAGAACTTCTTGAGCTTGTAGAAGATGTAATTCTTGATAAAAGAGAAGATGCTACAGAAAGACTTCTCGACTATTCTGAAAAACACAAATCCGTAAAAAAAGAAAAAACCGAAGACCTGGAATGGAGAAATAAACCTTTACAGGAAAGGATTACCCATGCTTTGGTAAAAGGAATTGACCGTTTTATTGAAGAAGATGTAGAAGAAGCCAGACAATTAGCGGCAAAACCCCTTCATGTGATAGAAATTAACCTAATGACTGGAATGGGAGTTGTAGGAGACTTATTTGGAAGCGGGAAAATGTTTTTACCACAAGTTGTAAAATCAGCAAGAGTAATGAAAAAGGCAGTTGCTTATTTGCAGCCTTACATTGAAGCTGAAAAAGACGGCTCAAGACCTGCCAACGGAAAAATCCTGATGGCTACAGTAAAAGGAGATGTACATGATATCGGAAAGAACATTGTAAGTGTAGTTTTAGGATGTAACAACTATGAAATCGTAGATCTTGGTGTTATGGTTCCTGCCGAAAAAATTATCCAGACAGCTATTGAACAGAAAGTAGATGTCATTGGATTAAGCGGCTTGATCACTCCAAGCTTAGATGAAATGGTGTATATAGCCTCAGAACTGGAAAGACAGAATCTGAATTTCCCTTTACTGATTGGTGGTGCTACAACTTCAAAAGCTCATACCGCTGTGAAAATAGATTTAAAATATAAAAATGCTGTTGTTCATGTTAATGATGCTTCACGGGCAGTAAATGTAGTAAGTTCATTATTGGGTGACCGGAATAAAGAATATGTTTCAGATCTGAAGAGTGATTATTCAGACTTCAGAGAAAAATTTCTGAACAGACAGGTAGACAAAGACTATGTTTCTATTGAAGAAGCAAGGGACAATCGTTTCAAAATAGATTGGAAAAATGAAGATATTTTCATCCCAAATAATCTAGGTATAAAAGTAGTCGAAAATCAGGACCTGAGAGAATTATTACCTTTCATCGACTGGTCGCCATTCTTCAGAAGCTGGGATTTACATGGGAAGTACCCGAATATCTTAGAAGATGAGGTCGTAGGTGCTCAGGCTAGAGAATTATTCAAAGATGCCCAGGTTATTTTAAAGAGAATCTTAGACGAAAAGCTTTTAACAGCAAAAGCAATCTTTGGAATTTTTAAAGCTAATTCAAATGAATCCGATGATATTTTAATTTTTGATGAAAATAATAAAGAGCAGGCTAGATTTTTAACACTAAGACAGCAGGCTCAAAGATCAAAAGGAAAAGATTACCTGGCGTTAAGTGATTTTATTGCCCCTCAGAGCTCTGGTAAAACCGATTACATGGGAGCTTTTTGTGTAAGTACAGGCTTTGGGACAGATGAACTGTCCACAGAATATGAAAAAGCCCATGACGATTATAATTCGATTATGGTAAAAGCCCTTGCTGACCGTTTCGCAGAAGCTTATGCCGAGTTTTTACATAAAAAAGTCAGAACAGAATATTGGGGGTATGCAGTCCAGGAACAGTTGAGCAACGAAGATTTGATTGCTGAAAAATACAAAGGAATCCGTCCTGCACCAGGTTATCCGGCTTGTCCTGATCATTTGGAAAAGAAAACCATCTGGGATCTTTTAAAAGTAGAAGAAAATACCGGTGTGTTTCTTACAGAAAGCTTAGCCATGTTTCCTACAGCGTCAGTTTCCGGATACTATTTCGGAAGCCCGCACGCAAAATATTTTGGCTTAGGAAAAATTACAGAAGACCAGCTTAAGGATTATGCTGCAAGAAGAGGTTGTAGCATGCAGGAAGCAAGAAAATGGTTGTCACCCAATTTAGCAGATTAAAATTGACATGAAGATAACAGAACACATTAAAAACGCAAATGGAAAAACTTTATTCTCCTTAGAAGTCGTTCCACCACAAAAGGGGATTGGTATTGAAGACCTCTATTCGAATATAGATCCGTTGATGGAATTCAAACCTCCTTTCATTGATGTTACTACTTCAAGAGAAGAATATATCTATCTTGATAAAGGGAATGGATTGATGGAACGCCGTATTACCAGAATGCGCCCCGGAACCTTAGGGATTTGTGCCGCGATCCAACATAAATATAACGTAGATACTGTTCCGCATCTTCTTTGTGGTGGCTTCACCAAAGAGGAAACAGAATACCTTCTGGTAGATTGTATGTACCTTGGAATAGAAAATATAATGGCCTTGAGAGGTGATGCAATGAAAGGACATCAATATTTTGAGCCTACACAGGGAGGACATGCCAGTGCAATGGATTTGGTCAATCAGATTAATGATCTGGGAAGAGGGAAATACCTGCATAATGAAGAACAGGTTTGTGACGAGCTTAATAAATTCTGTGTTGGAGTAGCCGGATATCCGGAAAAACATATGGAAGCTCCCTCCATGAATTATGACCTGAAGTGGCTGAAACAAAAAGTAGACGCCGGAGCAGATTATATCGTCACCCAAATGTTCTTTGACAATAAAAAGTATATTGAATTCGTTCAGAAAGCAAGAGAAATGGGAATCACAGTTCCGATTATTCCAGGAATTAAGCCCATAGCGACAAAGAAACACTTGAAAATCCTACCTCAGGTATTCAAAATAGACCTTCCTGAAGAGCTGATCAATGAAGTCGAAAATGCAAAGAATAATGAAGCGGTAAAGCAAATCGGAATAGAATGGGCAATTGCCCAATGCAGAGAACTTTTAGACTTTGGAGTTCCGGTTTTACATTTCTACTCAATGGGTAAAAGTGATAATATTAAAAAAGTAGCCGGTGAGCTATTCTAATAAAAGTACCATAAATGAAAGAAACCCTGTGAATATTCACAGGGTTTAATTTTATGCATTTAAAAAAGCAACTACTTTTATTAGATCTTCTTCTTTATTCAATTTAATGTTATTGGACTTAATGAATGTTTCTACAGTTTCTTTTTTACCAGGAAAGACCTCCAGAATATCTTTTATTTTTTTAGGTTTTTTTATAAAACCCTGCTCTGTACGGATATAATAAACCGGATCTAAAGCTTTGAAGAAAGCTGCTTTATCGGATGCGTAAGAATTGGCAGCCGGAACAGCATCATTAAACTTAGTCTTTACCTTTTTGTATAGTTTATTTTTACCGTTTACAATCTCAAAAAAATAACCGCTTAGTTCATCGTTTGTCTGTAGAAATACTAAAGTATTCTTAGGCGAAGCTATTTCAATTCTGGCATACTGATCTTCTTTGGGAAGAACTAATGGTTTTCCTTCTTTTTGGAATTCTATTTCATCCGTATAGCTGTTGTATCTTACAGGTACCTTATCAAAGTTTTCTGCTACTTTAGCCATGAAGAATTCAGTATTATAATAAGGTGAACCAATAATTTCATCATATTTTAATGCTCTTCCTGAATTTTCTGATTTTACTCCGAATACAGCATGGTCACCACCAAGGCTATTTACAGAAAGAGTACTTGAATAGTTAGGCTGGTAAGAGCCAGGTGTTAAATTTTGGGCATTAATGATACCAAATGCAGCGGATAAAGCGCATATAATTACTTTTCTCATTTTGAGTTTGTTTTATTTAAGTTTGTTCAATGGTTAGGTTCAAAAATACTATTTTTTTATTATTTAAAAAATGATGCAATAAAAAAATTACGGATTATAAGGTCGAATGCCTCTCAAATGCTCTGTTTCTGTCAAATAAATATCGGAAAGTAGCCAGTTTTCTGGTGACTGTGGTATCAAGAGTTTCTGCAATCTTAACCATTTTAGGATTGAAATCACCAATCCACTGAAGCTCCGTAGTTGTGAAACCCGTATGCTTTCTTAAATGTTGGGTGCCTTCCCAGATCATATACCCATCAATCCCTTTCTTTTGCCATTCCGGTACCACACCGAAGACAAGACCAACCATTTTTTCATTCTTTTTAAACCGCTTTAACAGCAAAAATTTAAGCTTTTCAAAAATTCCGAATTTTCCATTTAGATATTTAAACCATTGGTTGAGGTCAGGAATATTGATCCACATTGCGATGGGGGTTTCATTCTCATACACAAACCAGGAGATGTGCTCATTGATAATAGGTTTCATGGTATTAAACATTTTCAGTACTTTAGCTGCTTCCAGCTGCTTCCCTTCACCATGAGAGGCCCATGCTTTATTATAAACTTCAGTAAAATCTTTAGCAAACTTAGACAGATTATTCTTCTTCATCGGCCTTGCGGAGATGGCAGGATTTCTTCTGTTTTTTTCATGCGCAATGGTAAAAACCCGCGAAACTTCTGCAAAAATAGGCCTTGTAAAGCAGAGCTGCTCAAAATAAATTTGAAAACCATAATTTTCAAAAAGTTCCCTGTAATAAGGAAAGTTATAGTTCATTCCAAACAAAGGTTCAATAAATCCTTCTATCAAAAGCCCCCAGAATTTATCACGTTCACCAAAATTAATAGGTCCATCCATTGCTTCAATTCCTCTGTCCTGAAGCCAATTTTTACAGTGGTCAAATATAAAATTAGCAGCTTCCTGATCATTAATACAGTCAAAGAAACCTATTCCTCCCGTTGGCTGCTTCTGCTCATAGCAGGAATTGATAAAAACGGCAACTTTGCCAATCGTTTTACTATTTCTTTTAAACAAAAACCTTTTACATTCTCCATTTTTGAAGAACTTATTCTTTTCAGGATCAAAGACTTCTTCAATATGCTTATCTAAAGGACGGATATAATTTTTGTCGTGTTGATAAAGTTGTGCAGGGAATTCAAGAAATTCCCTCTTATGGTTCTTGTTTTGTACTTCTTCAACAATAATCATATACTTTTTAATCAGAGTAGGTTATAAAAGATAATGTTTTTCATCCCAATTGAAACCTTCATGATTCAAATTATAGAAATCATAGAGGTTCCTGACGATCCAAAAAATTAATAAAAAACTTTCGGAAAAAATAGAGGAATGGATATTATCCGTATTTTTGCTGCAAATTAAATAAAAATGGTTGATTTTACTGATAACGACGATGATATTTTCACTGGAAAAGAACATACGCCTATAAGGGAAGATGCTTTTGATAAATCGCCACAGGAAAAAATAGAAAAAATTACTGCGCTTTTTGGAGAAATTATGGAGACCCTGGGATTAGATATGACTGATGATTCCTTAAAAGATTCCCCAAAGCGTGTTGCCAAGATGTATGTGAATGAAATTTTTGGAGGACTTCTCCCTGAAAATAAGCCGGGTATATCTACTTTTTCCAATAAATATAAATACCGTCAGATGTTGGTAGAAAAAGATATCACGGTATATTCATTCTGTGAACATCACTTTTTACCTATTATAGGAAGAGCACACGTTGCTTATATCTCCAACGGAGAAGTAATTGGTCTTTCAAAAATTAACAGAATTGTTGACTACTACGCCAAAAGACCACAGGTTCAGGAAAGATTGACCATGCAGATCGTAAATGCTTTAAAAGAAGCATTGGGAACGAAAAATGTAGCTTGTATTATCGATGCAAAACACCTTTGTGTAAACTGCAGAGGAATAAAAGATACAGCAAGCTCCACTATTACAGCAGAACTCAGTGGGATCTTCAGAACAAATCCTATTACAAGACAGGAATTCTTACATTACGTAGGGAGCCATGCAAAACTGGATTAACACGAATGAAATATCAGATCCTTAGAGATATCACGGATAATGAGCTTCAGAGATTTCAAAATATCACTGAAGTAGAGTGGTCAGAGAAGATCTCACCTGATAAATGGTCTAAAAAAGAAATTATTGGGCATCTTTGTGACAGCGCTTTTACGAATATCCGTAGATTTGTAGTCACGCAGTATAAGGAGAACGAGAATATTGTATACGATCAGAACGCCTGGGTGAAAGCTCAGGACTATCAGAACGTTCCGACATTAGATTTGATTCACCTGTGGAAGGCATTAAATGATCAGATTGCTCATATCGTTGAAAATATTCCTGATACAGCACTGCAGAGAACTTGTGATACCACAAAAACAGAACCTCGGGTTTTGACATTGGAATTTATGATCAATGATTACCTGAATCATCTGCAGCACCATTTAAAAGCGATTTAATTATGATAAAATTTAAAAAAATTTCAGATAAAATTTTCATCACAACGATTATTTGTTGTGACAGAATTATTTTTTAACTAATTTTTGAATCTTGAATCATTAAATCTTTTAACTTAAAATAAATGCAATTAAAAATATATAATTCTCTTACAGCAGAAAAAGAAATATTCAAACCTATTTTAGAAGGAAACGTAGGAATGTACGTCTGCGGACCTACGGTGTACAGCAATGTACATTTGGGAAATGTAAGAACCTTCCTTTCTTTTGATTTTATTTACCGTACCCTAATGCATTTAGGGTATAAAGTAAGATACGTTAGAAATATTACAGATGCAGGACATCTTACCGATGACGGAAATGTAGATAATGACAGATTCGTAAAGCAGACCAGACTAGAAAAACTGGAACCAATGGAAATCGTACAGAAATATACAGTGGATTTCCATAAAGTTTTGGATATGTTCAATCTGCTTCCTCCAAATATTGAACCTACAGCTACAGGACATATTGTAGAACAGATTGAGCTGACTCAAAAGCTGATTGATAGAGGATTTGCCTATGAAAGCAATGGCTCAGTATACTTTGACGTACTAGAATACAATAGAAGAGGTCTGAACTACGGTGAACTTTCAAAACGTAACATAGAAGAACTTTTTGCTAATACCCGAGACCTGGACGGTCAGGGTGAGAAGAAGAATCCTCAGGATTTTGCCCTTTGGAAGAAAGCATCCCCAGCTCATATTATGAGATGGAACTCCCCGTGGGGAGAAGGATTCCCGGGATGGCATCTTGAATGTACAGCAATGAGTACAAAATATCTAGGAGAAACCTTCGATATCCATGGTGGAGGAATGGATTTAAAATTCCCACATCATGAATGTGAAATTGCACAAGGGAAAGCTTGTAATGATACTGCTCCCGTTAATTACTGGATGCATGCCAATATGCTGACGATGAATTCCCAGCGTATGAGTAAATCTACAGGAAACTATATTCTTCCGACGCAGTTGGTAACCGGAGATAATGACTTCTTTGAGAAACCTTTTCATCCGTCAATTGTACGTTTTTGCTTTCTGCAGGCACATTACAGAAGCGTTCTGGATATTTCCAATGATGCCATGATGGCCAGCGAAAAAGGATTTATCAGATTGATGGAAGCCGTAAAAGTATTAAACTCAATTACTCCTGACGATACAAAACAGTCAGGCTTCAGTCTTAAAGAATGGAAGAACAAATGTTATGAGGCATTGACTGATGATTTC
This sequence comes from Chryseobacterium sp. MEBOG06, assembly GCF_021869765.1. NCBI lineage: Bacteria > Pseudomonadati > Bacteroidota > Flavobacteriia > Flavobacteriales > Weeksellaceae > Chryseobacterium > Chryseobacterium sp. MEBOG06. The sequence goes on from NZ_CP084580.1 coordinate 492,727, forward strand.
AATTCACCAATCCTGATTGCCCACTTGTTCGAAGCAGTAAAATATATCTTCGCTCTAAAAGATGATAAAGAGACAATATCTACAGAAGATCTTGAAGATTTAAAATCTACATTGAATGCCTTTATCTTTGATGTTCTGGGATTACAGTCTGTAGAAGAAAATAATAATGAAAAGCTTGATCAGACCTTGAAAGTATTGATCGAACTTAGAAATCAGGCAAGAAAATCTAAAAACTTTGACCTTTCAGATCAGATTAGAGACAAATTGCTTGCTGAAGGAATTGAATTAAAAGATGGAAGAGACGGAACATCATATGTTCTGAATTAAGAATTTCATCCATATCTTATATTCACATTCCGTAGGATTCCCCTGACACTCAGGATTCTTACGGAATGTTTTTTTTATTTGCTCGTGGAAATAGAATTATAGACAAATGTATACCTTGTTTTACTATTTTTATAAGGAGCTTTATCCTGCTATCCATTTATACTCCTCACTCCCAAACCTCCCTTCGCTCAAACCCGACAGCATTCCCTTTCCTGTTGCGGGGTAACCATTCCTATCAGGGCTATGTTTTTTTATCATTCTTATAAATGATCTCCGGAAAATAATTAATGATACTGTCCATTATAGTTGAAAAGTTGAATCAAAGGAATAAATAGATACAATATAAATAGGAGAGAAGTGATAATAGGCGTTTCCCTCTACGCTATATAATATAGATGTCTATTTATATATATAGGTAAATCATATCATTTTCCCCTCAATAGTGTTATTTTGGTTCTCCGCTCTTTTCTGACCAAACATTTGTTTAAAAATTTTAGCCTTACCAGCCAGCGTTTTAGCATCAAATATTAATCAGATATGAATTTAATGTTAAATAAGTTTGCTGTGTAAGGTATAAGTTTCTATCTTTGCCCCACTGAAAAACGAAAGAGCTTCAGTAAGCGCAGAAGGGCTTTTAGATAAGCAGAAACAGTATACTTTAAAGAGAGAAGATCTGGAAATAAACTTTAAAATTTTAGATAATAAAATTTGCGGGTTAAAAAGAAGTTCTTATCTTTGCAGTCCCAAATAGGGGAGCGCAGGAGTATCGGGATTGAGGTTAAGGAAGGGAGTTAAGGTTACTTAAAAAACTTTAAATTTTTCTTTCAAAACATTTGGTCATAACGAAATAAAGTTTTACTTTTGCACTCGCAAATATGGAGCGCCACTGACAGAATAGAGTGCTTCATTAAAAAGCGGAAGATATAAAGATCATTGACATACAATATAACAACCAAGTAAGGAAAAAACTAAAGCGTCAAAACTTTGAGTGAGTCAGACAAACATACAATGGAGAGTTTGATCCTGGCTCAGGATGAACGCTAGCGGGAGGCCTAACACATGCAAGCCGAGCGGTATTGTTTCTTCGGAAATGAGAGAGCGGCGTACGGGTGCGGAACACGTGTGCAACCTGCCTTTATCTGGGGGATAGCCTTTCGAAAGGAAGATTAATACCCCATAATATAAGAGACGGCATCGTTTTTTATTGAAAACTCCGGTGGATAGAGATGGGCACGCGCAAGATTAGATAGTTGGTGAGGTAACGGCTCACCAAGTCAACGATCTTTAGGGGGCCTGAGAGGGTGATCCCCCACACTGGTACTGAGACACGGACCAGACTCCTACGGGAGGCAGCAGTGAGGAATATTGGACAATGGGTGAGAGCCTGATCCAGCCATCCCGCGTGAAGGACGACTGCCCTATGGGTTGTAAACTTCTTTTGTATAGGGATAAACCTAGATACGTGTATCTAGCTGAAGGTACTATACGAATAAGCACCGGCTAACTCCGTGCCAGCAGCCGCGGTAATACGGAGGGTGCAAGCGTTATCCGGATTTATTGGGTTTAAAGGGTCCGTAGGCGGATCTGTAAGTCAGTGGTGAAATCTCACAGCTTAACTGTGAAACTGCCATTGATACTGCAGGTCTTGAGTGTTGTTGAAGTAGCTGGAATAAGTAGTGTAGCGGTGAAATGCATAGATATTACTTAGAACACCAATTGCGAAGGCAGGTTACTAAGCAACAACTGACGCTGATGGACGAAAGCGTGGGGAGCGAACAGGATTAGATACCCTGGTAGTCCACGCCGTAAACGATGCTAACTCGTTTTTGGATTTTCGGATTCAGAGACTAAGCGAAAGTGATAAGTTAGCCACCTGGGGAGTACGTTCGCAAGAATGAAACTCAAAGGAATTGACGGGGGCCCGCACAAGCGGTGGATTATGTGGTTTAATTCGATGATACGCGAGGAACCTTACCAAGGCTTAAATGGGAAATGACAGGTTTAGAAATAGACTTTTCTTCGGACATTTTTCAAGGTGCTGCATGGTTGTCGTCAGCTCGTGCCGTGAGGTGTTAGGTTAAGTCCTGCAACGAGCGCAACCCCTGTCACTAGTTGCCATCATTAAGTTGGGGACTCTAGTGAGACTGCCTACGCAAGTAGAGAGGAAGGTGGGGATGACGTCAAATCATCACGGCCCTTACGCCTTGGGCCACACACGTAATACAATGGCCAGTACAGAGGGCAGCTACACAGCGATGTGATGCAAATCTCGAAAGCTGGTCTCAGTTCGGATTGGAGTCTGCAACTCGACTCTATGAAGCTGGAATCGCTAGTAATCGCGCATCAGCCATGGCGCGGTGAATACGTTCCCGGGCCTTGTACACACCGCCCGTCAAGCCATGGAAGTCTGGGGTACCTGAAGTCGGTGACCGTAACAGGAGCTGCCTAGGGTAAAACAGGTAACTAGGGCTAAGTCGTAACAAGGTAGCCGTACCGGAAGGTGCGGCTGGAACATCTCATTTTAGAGCGTCTTTAGACGATAAACAAAATTAGTATCGCAAGATACATGCACTTACTTAAAGAGAAGCTTTAGTTTTTTATTTGGTTGCTATATATATAATAATACAAAACCCACTAGAAATTAGTATAGGGATTGAGAGAGACAAGGATGAAGATAAAAGAGTCAGTTAATCTGGTATCTGTTATCTGAATTTAGTCTGACAGACAGTCTCGTAGCTCAGCTGGTTAGAGCGCTACACTGATAATGTAGAGGTCGGCAGTTCGAGCCTGCCCGAGACTACTAATTAAAAAGACGGGAAGATGAAAGAGCCAAGAGGCGAGATGTAAATCTTGAATCCAGCATCTTTAATCTCTTAGTCTACTAGAGGGGGAATTAGCTCAGCTGGCTAGAGCGCCTGCCTTGCACGCAGGAGGTCAAGGGTTCGACTCCCTTATTCTCCACAGTTTTGGATGACTGATTTAAAAGTTACGAATGGAGCCAAAAACAACATTTGTTCATCAGTTTGAAGAGAAGACATTAAGATCATTGACATTAACGGTAAAGACATCACAAAGAGATAACCGAGCACTTTCGAGTGCCGAGTTTATAAAAATATCGATAAATTTAATTTATCAAAAAATACTGAACTAATATAATTATTAGGAAAGAAATCGTTAAGGGCGTATGGCGGATGCCTAGGCTTTCAGAGGCGACGAAGGACGTGGTAAGCTGCGAAAAGCTGCGGGGATTGGCACACACGAATTGATCCGCAGATGTCCGAATGGGGCAACCCGGCTGGTTGAAGACCAGTCACCTCGTAAGAGGAGCAAACCCGGAGAACTGAAACATCTAAGTACCCGGAGGAAAAGAAATCGAAGAGATTCCGTAAGTAGTGGCGAGCGAAAGCGGATTAGCCCAAAAGCTGATATATGTTTAATAGAATGTTCTGGAAAGAACAGCCGTAGCGGGTGATAGCCCCGTATATGAAAGGCATATTTGAGTGATAAATGAGTAGGGCGGGACACGTGAAATCCTGTCTGAATATGGGGGGACCATCCTCCAAGGCTAAATACTCCTGAAAGACCGATAGTGAACAAGTACTGTGAAGGAAAGGTGAAAAGCACTTCGAATAGAAGGGTGAAATAGAACCTGAAACCGTACGCCTACAAGCGGTCGGAGCACCTATATGGTGTGACGGCGTGCCTTTTGCATAATGAGCCTACGAGTTAATTTTACTAGCGAGGTTAAGGTATTAAGTACCGGAGCCGGAGCGAAAGCGAGTCTGAATAGGGCGTATAGTTAGTAGGATTAGACGCGAAACCTTGTGATCTACCCATGGGCAGGTTGAAGCTCTGGTAACACAGAGTGGAGGACCGAACCGGTTGACGTTGAAAAGTCTTCGGATGACCTGTGGGTAGGGGTGAAAGGCCAATCAAACTGGGAGATAGCTCGTACTCTCCGAAATGCATTTAGGTGCAGCGTCGATGTTAAGTTTATTAGAGGTAGAGCTACTGATTGGATGCGGGGGAGTCAAATCCTACCAATTCCTGACAAACTCCGAATGCTAATAAATGTTCGTCGGCAGTGAGGGCATGGGTGCTAAGGTCCATGTCCGAGAGGGAAAGAACCCAGACCAACAGCTAAGGTCCCCAAATATATGTTAAGTTGAAGCAACGCGGTTGGACTGCATTGACAGCTAGGATGTTGGCTTGGAAGCAGCCATTCATTTAAAGAGTGCGTAACAGCTCACTAGTCGAGCGGTCCGGCATGGATAATAATCGGGCATAAACATATTACCGAAGCTATGGATTTGTATTTATATACATCTGGTAGGAGAGCATTCTATTTGCGCCGAAGCAGTACTGTGAGGTATTGTGGAGCGGATAGAAAAGAAAATGTAGGCATAAGTAACGATAAAGCGGGCGAGAAACCCGCTCACCGAAAGACTAAGGTTTCCTCAGCCATGCTAATCAGCTGAGGGTTAGTCGGGACCTAACGCGAACCCGAAAGGGGTAGTGGATGGACAATGGGTTAATATTCCCATACTTGCTCACACTAAAAAGGGGACGGAGTGCCGTACTTACTGGAGACTGACGGAATAGTCAAGGCCTAGCCTTCGGGCGAAGCTGCTGTAGGGAAAGTGCTTCCAAGAAAAGCCGAAGTGAAGCAACCCGTACCAAAACCGACACAGGTAGTCGAGGAGAGAATCCTAAGGTGCTAGAGTGAATCATGGTTAAGGAACTAGGCAAAATAGTCTCGTAACTTCGGGAGAAGAGACGCCATCAGCAATGGTGGCCGCAGTAAAGAGGCCCAGGCGACTGTTTATCAAAAACACAGGACTCTGCAAAATCGAAAGATGCAGTATAGGGTCTGACACCTGCCCGGTGCTGGAAGGTTAAGGAAGGTGCTTAGGGTTAAACCGAAGGCATTAACTGAAGCCCCAGTAAACGGCGGCCGTAACTATAACGGTCCTAAGGTAGCGAAATTCCTTGTCGGGTAAGTTCCGACCTGCACGAATGGTGTAACGATCTGGGCACTGTCTCAACCATGAGCTCTGTGAAATTGTAGTCTCGGTGAAGATGCCGAGTACCCGCAATGGGACGAAAAGACCCTGTGAACCTTTACTATAACTTCGTATTGACTTTGAGTAAGTAATGTGTAGGATAGGTGGGAGGCTTTGAAGCAGGCACGCTAGTGTTTGTGGAGCCAACGTTGAAATACCACCCTTTACTTACTTGGAGCCTAACTTCTGTATGGAAGGACATTGCGTGGTGGGTAGTTTGACTGGGGTGGTCGCCTCCAAAAGAGTAACGGAGGCTTTCAAAGGTACCCTCAGCACGCTTGGTAACCGTGCGTAGAGTGTAATGGCATAAGGGTGCTTGACTGTGAGACCTACAAGTCGATCAGGTGCGAAAGCAGGACATAGTGATCCGGTGGTTCCGTATGGAAGGGCCATCGCTCATAGGATAAAAGGTACTCCGGGGATAACAGGCTAGTCTCCCCCAAGAGCTCACATCGACGGGGAGGTTCGGCACCTCGATGTCGGCTCGTCACATCCTGGGGCTGGAGAAGGTCCCAAGGGTTGGGCTGTTCGCCCATTAAAGTGGCACGCGAGCTGGGTTCAGAACGTCGTGAGACAGTTCGGTCTCTATCTATTGCGGGCGTTAGATGTTTGAGAGGGCTTGATTCTAGTACGAGAGGACCGAATTGAACAAACCTCTGGTGTATCAGTTGTACCGCCAGGTGCACTGCTGAGTAGCTACGTTTGGAAGAGATAAGCACTGAAAGCATATAAGTGCGAAACTCGCCTCAAGATGAGACATCTTTTAAGGGTCGTTGGAGATGACGACGTTGATAGGCTATAGGTGTAAAGACAGTAATGTCATAGCCAAGTAGTACTAATTACCCGTAGATTTATAGCCTAATATGGCGCACGGAAGTGCAGCAAGGTTACCTCTTTGTGAAAGTTTTTATCGATAAACCAGGTAGCAGATGTTGGCTATTAGGAAGCAGGATAAGCCTGCAGCCTTTTACCTCTAACCTGCAACCTTATATACCTTCTTTAGGGTGGTTTTAGCGGTGGGGCTCACCTGTTCCCATTCCGAACACAGAAGTTAAGCCCACCAGCTCCGATGGTACTGCGAAAGCGGGAGAGTAGGTCGCCGCCAGTTTTTATTTTATTTTTAAAAATCCTTTATCATAACGATAAAGGATTTTTTTTTGTATCTATATGATCTAATCTAGTCTAATCTAGTCTAATCATAATCTATATCAACCGGGCTAAAGCCCGCTTCTATTGAATAAGGATAGTCTTTCTTATAACTCCTTCCTTATGATTAAGATGATTCATAATAGCCAGCTGGATGACTATCCCATAGAGATCCAAACGCTTGAAAGGTCTTTTTGAGTCTAATTAAGACAATACAATATTCCTTTATCATACTCTCACTATTAATATTCATTTGTTGTAAATTTTATTTAAATACTGGATAATATTTATTTTTTACTCTATAATTTGCGTAACTTAGTAATATTGAATTTTTTACAAATCAAAAATTTACATATTATGAAAAAACATTTATTCCCTCTATTTTTGTTATTATTAAGTGCTAACGCACAGGCACAGCAAGATTTGTTTGCAATTACAGGAAAAGATACGCAAAGTATAACCTTCAATGATTTTCGTGTAATAGACGTTGCAAATGGAACTTCCGGTGAGAAAATTTTTACTGCTGATACTTCGGCAAAGGTATATTCACAAGGAAGAAAAGCTATTGTAGCGGAAGATAAAAATTCTTATAGTAATTCTCAGGCAATAACGATGGCAGCGCTGGCTTATGATCCATCTAATAATAATTTGGTGTATATGCCTATGTTTTCATCAAATATTTATGTATTGCAGCCCCAAACAAAAGAGATTACATTGGTAGAGAATAATGTAGCAAGAGTATCTTCATGTGATATTAATTCTCATATCACGAGAATGGCAACCGGATATAACGGCAATATTTACGCAGTTAATAATGCTGGAACACAGTTTCTGGAAATCAGCAAAAAAAACGGACAATATGCTGTTATAGATCTGGGAATCATTAAAGACGATGTTTCAAATGGCAAGAATTCCTTTACGGCTGTTGAAACTGGTTTTGGCGGGGATATGATTGCTGATACCGATAATAACTTTTATATCTTTTCTGCCTCAGGAAATGTTTTCAAGGTTTCAACGAAAGAATTAAAGGCAAAGTTTATAGGTAAGATTACCGGTATTCCAGATAATTATTCGGTGAACGGTTCGGCAGTAAATGCGCAGGGAAAGGTCGTTATAGCCAGTGCTAAAGGAGATTCTTTATATGAAGTTGATGTACAGACTTTACAGGCGAAACAGCTTTCTGGTGAGAAGGGGCTACATATCTATGACCTGGCAAGTAAGTACTTTGTCAATGAAAAAAAATCGGTATCTAATACATTGACTGATGTGGATATTTATCCAACCAGAGTTGACGAGCATTTTGTCAATGTTCATATTGATAATAAAAATGTGAAAGGAAATGTTAAGCTGAATGTTTTTGATATGTCAGGAAAGAAGGTGATGAATCAGAGCTTATTTGTGAAAAACGGTTCTTTGGATCAGAAAATAGATTGTAAAGAACTGGTAACTGGTGCGTATATTATAAATCTTAATGACGAATCAGGTAAGGTGATTTTTAATAAAAAAGTTCTCATTACCAAATAATTGATTCCATAAAATATGATAAATATAAAGTGTCAAATACAACCTTTTCAAGTTGATTGAAAAGGTTTTTTTAATGATTATTTGATATTTAATAAGTTTTATTTTTGGATATTATAATGTACTTTTATAAAAAAATATAGATGAAGCTATACTTTAACGTAGGATATATTGTAAAAGCAGGAGAAAATATTGAACTCGCCATTGGTGGGGAAGGTACTGTTGCTCATATCCATACTATGTTTTATGCAGAGAATGGTTTATGGAAATGTGAAGTAGATTATTTTTCAAAGTCTGTTTCGTATAAATACCGTGTTGTAGATGAAAAAGGAAATGTTATCAGAGAAGAATTTGTTCAGCATCATCTTAATTTTCCACATAACTACAAGGAGTTTGTTATTTTTGATGAATGGAATAATAAAAACTTCCCTGAGAATTATTTAAATAACAAGATTCTTTATAATAAACTACACGGCTTTGTTTCAGAGAGAGAAATTGTTCTTAAAAAGCATACTCACTTATTTAGGATAGAAGCTCCCATTTATAATTCAGATTGGAGAATTGTATTATTTGGAAATACAGCATCCCTTGGGGGCTGGGATTATGATAAGGCTATTCCTTTAACGCAGACAGATTTTGGACTTTGGGAAGTTTCCGTTGAGATTCCTGAAAATGAGTGGATCCAGTTCAAATATTGTATTTACGATATAAAGCAGAAAAGAGTTATTGACGTTGAAACCGGGGAAAATAGGTTTACAACAGCCAATCCGTTATCAGATGTTCTTCAGATCGTTTCCAATCATTATTTTAGATTTAAGGGATATCAGATGTATCACGATGCGGGAGTTGCCGTTCCCGTATTTTCTTTGAGGAGTGAAGATGGATTCGGTGTGGGAGAATTTGCTGATATTAAAAAACTAGCAGATTGGACGAAGGAAACTAATCTTGGGATTATTCAGATTCTTCCGATTAATGATACTACTGCAAATTATTCATGGACGGATTCCTATCCTTATGCAGCAGTATCAGTATATGCTCTGCATCCCCAGTATATTTCTTTAGAAACCCTTGATTATTCTTTACCGAAAGAATTAGTTGACTCTTATCTTGTTGAAAAAGAAGCTTTAAACGCTCTTGATCTGGTTGATTATGAAAAGGTGATCACAAGTAAATGGAAATACCTGACTGCTGTTTTCAATACGCAAAAGGATAAAATTTATAAAGACCGGAATTTCAAAAAATTTATAAAAGACAATGAATACTGGCTTGTTCCTTATGCTGCATTCTGTGTATTAAGAGATAAATATAAGACTCCAAATTTCAACGACTGGAAAACCCATAAGAAATATATAGCAGGAAAGATTTCCCAATTCTTTACTACGAAAAGTAAGGATTATGATCTTTCAATGCTTCATGCCTGGGTACAATACCAGCTTCATATACAGTTAAAAGACGCTGTTGATTATGCCCATAGTTTAGGAATTTCACTGAAAGGAGATCTTCCCATTGGAATCTATAGATATTCTGTAGAAGCCTGGACTGAGCCTGAATTATTCGGGATGGATTTCCAAGCCGGAGCACCGCCGGATCAATTTACCGAGCTCGGTCAAAACTGGGAATTCCCAACTTATAATTGGGAAGCCATGAAAAACGATGATTATAAATGGTGGAAAAATAGATTCAAAGCATTGGAGCAATATTTCGATGCAATGAGGATCGATCACATTCTTGGTTTCTTCAGAATATGGAGGATGCCGATTTCTGCTGTGCAGGGAATTTTAGGATATTTTTATCCTGCTGTTCCTATTACTCTTGATGAATTTAAAGCACTGAAAATTCCATTTGACTTCGATAGATATTGTAAGCCATTTATCAACAATGAGGTTTTGTGGGATTACTTTGAAAAAGATAGTGGAAAAGTACTTGAGTTTTTAGAAAAGAAGCAAGATGATACTTATTCTCTGAAAGAACAATTTGATACACAGAGAAAACTGGTCGACTTCTTTAAGAAAAATCCACACGGCCCGCTTGAAGAGAAGCTGATCTCACTTTGTGCGAATGTTCTGTTTCTGACAGAGAAAAGAAAGGGTGAAACGGTTTATCACCCCCGATTTAATGTATACAATACAGAATCTTACAAGTTCCTGTCAGAAGCAGAACAGAAAAGTATTTACGAACTGTATCACGACTATTTTTTCAGAAGACAAGATCATTTATGGTATGAGAAAGCTATGGAAAAACTTCCCGTAATTCTGAATGCCACCAAAATGCTGATTTGTGGAGAAGACCTGGGGATGGTTCCTGCATGTGTTCCGGTAGTAATGGATGAATTGGCTATCATTGCTCTGAAAGTTCAGCGTATGCCTTCTGAAAACATTCCGTTCTATGATCCCAGAAATGCCACTTATATGAATGTGGTTACGGCCTCTTCACATGATAGTTCAACACTGCGGCAGTGGTGGAAAGAAGACCCTGCGTTGACACAGAAATACTATAACCAACAACTGGTTCAGTATGGAAAAGCACCTGAATACCTAACTCCTCATTTGGCAGAAATTATTATGAAGCAGCATCTGTATAACGAAGCTATGCTGGCTATTTTCCCTATTCAGGAGTTCATGGCAACGGATGAAGAATTATCAAATATAAATATGGATAACGAAAGAATCAATGATCCCGCAGTTTTTCCACATTACTGGCGATACAGAATGCATATTAATCTGGAAGATTTAAAAAGAAAAGATGCTTTTAACGAAAAAATTGCTTTTTGGGTAAAAGATAGTGGTAGAGTGTAAATTTAACAATTGATTATCAGTTAGTTAATTATATTTTGAAAGAAGTTTGATCTAAGGATTTAACTTCTTTTTTTTATTTGTATCAAAAAGATAGAATTGAGATATTCTACTATATATTAACCAATTAACGACTATAAGGATGAAAAAAATATTTTTAGGATTAGCTTTTGTTTTAGGCGTTTTGACGTCTGCGCAGCAGTATCCGAATAATGGTTGGGGAAATGATGGTTATTCTCAGAATGGAGGAGACTACTATACTGATCAGGATGATAGAAATTACTTTCCTGATGACTATTATTACAACTACCCGCAGGATTATTATCCAAGCGATTATTATCAAAGTTATTATAACGATTATAGAAACAGTATTGTGAATGTTAACTGGAATGGGTTTTTCGTGCAAAATAGATTGAACCCATGGCAGATCGATCAGATAATAAGACTGAATAATCTATACTCAAGTTTTGCAGCTTGGAATAATTTCTATAGATATAACCCGGACAGATGGTATTATGACAGGTTTTATGCAATGGAAAGAATTTTGGGGCCAAGAGTATTTGTTGTTTTCCAAAATAACTATTACAGAGGTTCGAGCCCGATTATATATTTCCAGAACTACAGGAGAACATATTATGTCCCGAGATATACTGTAATGCCAAGATATAGAAATATTAATATCAATATTTACAGAGTAGACAGATCGAGATTCCGTAGAACAGATAATCCTACTTTTGATATCATCAGAAGAGATAACAGAGTGGATAATGGATTCAAAAATACAAGAACTGAAGGAAACTCAGGAGGGTTCCGCGGACAGAATAATAACGGGAGAAATGATAATTCCGGTTTCAGAAACCAGAACAATGGAGTAAATAATAATGGCGGTTTCAGAGGAACTACTGATAACAATGGTGGTTTCAGAAATAGCAGCGGAGGCTTTAGAGGGAATAGTGATGTGAAAACAGAAACTAATATACCTGCTCCGTCAAGAGATAATAACGGAGGTTTCCGAGGTAATAATGGTGGCGGCTTTAGAGGAAACAGTGAAGTACGAAGAGAAAGCGCTCCTGCTCCGTCAAGAGATAACAACGGAGGTTTCCGCGGAAATAATGGAGGAGGATTCAGACAGCAAAGAACGGAAAGTTCAGCTCCAAGCCAGAACTCTCGTAGCAATGGAGGAGGATTTAGAGGAAGTTTGGTAAAGAATTAATTTTCATATATTATATTTAAGTGGTGTGAAGGACAGGTTTTTGTAATCTGTCCTTTTTTTTGTTTATGATTATTTTATTTTAGTTAAAATTTAACATTATTTATGACTATGTTAATTTAACTTGTCTTTTGTTTCATTATCAAAAAGGTATAATAACAATTAATAAAATTTTAAAAGATGAAAAAATTAGTTTTGGCAATAGCATTTATCGGGATGGGAAGTTTTGCAATGGCACAACAGACAACTCCACAGGACAAACAGGCTAGAAGAGCTGAAATGCAGCAAAAAATGCAGCAGAGAGAACAGGATCATCTGGCACAGATGCAGAAAGATCTTAATCTTAATCAGTCTCAGGTTAGTCAGATAAAATCGCTTCAGGAAAAAAGAAAATCTGAAATGAAAGCTCAGTTTGAAAAAAATAAAGTCGATAGACAGGCTAAAATGGAAGAAATGAAGGCCAACAGAGCACAAATGGATGCAGATATGAAAAAAATCCTTACTCCTCAGCAATATGATAAATGGCAGGCTGACAGAACTGCTAAAATGGAGCAGAGAAAAACAGCTATGAAAGATGGAAGAATGATGAGAAAACCGATGAATACTGCTGCTCCGGAAGCAAAATAATAGATAGTAATTTTTATTTTTGAGTGTTAAAAGGATGGATGATTTTCCATCCTTTTTGTATTAATTTTCCGTAAAACTTTTGATTACGGGCTTTTATTCACTATTTTTGACTATAAATTTAATACGTATGGTTAGCGAAAAAATTGCAAAATTAATTAACGAACAGATTGCCCACGAACAATATGCCGCTCAATATTATCTTTCAATGTCTGCATGGTTTTCAGGAAAAGACCTTGACGGAATTGCCAACTACTTCAGAGTACAGAGCAAAGAAGAATTGATGCATGCAGACAAAATGTTTGATTATTTAAATGATGTAGGCGGGGAAATCATTATCGGGGAGATTGCAAAACCTCCGCATGAGTTCGATAGTGCAACAGATATTTTCGAGAAAGCATTGGCACATGAGAAGATAGTAACTAAAAGTATTTTCAATATTGTAAAGAATGCTAATGAAGAAGGTGATTTTGCAACAACTTCATTCATGCAGTGGTTCATCAATGAGCAGGTAGAAGAAGAAGCAAGTGCTTCTCAGTATGTGACGAAAATCAAAATGGTGTGTGATAACCCATCAGCATTGTATCTTTTTGATCAGGAATTATCCCAGAGAGTATTTACTCCTGCTACGACTGCTTAAGATCGAAAAAACTTCAAAATATAAGACCGCTGCCTTAGGGAATAGCGGTTTTTGTTTTTGTAAGGATTTAACGTCACGAGTTTTGAATCCTCTTAGCAGAATAGATTGTTTGTATTGCCTCTCTGCTGTAGATAATTATTTCTTCTGTCCTCGCCTCAGGATCTTAATAGCTGTAATAAAAACTGTTGCGCCCAATATAAAACTGAGAAACAAGGATTTTGCAATATTTTCAGTGGGCATGTTCCGGTGACTATCTTCCGTGACCGGCGGATCTACACAATCAATAATATTATAGGTGACAACTGCAGAGATCAGCATGATGACCAAACTTATAACAAAGGAAATTAAATATATTTTCATGGCTAGTTGTAATCAAAATAAATGACTGATCGTATATTGTTTATTCTGATTAAAAATAATGATTCCTTTTATATTTTTGAGGAATTTTAGCAAATTATAAAGTAATATTTTGTGAATGCCGTGGCTGAAGGACTTATAGATAAATAATCTGAGTTTTAAGAACCTTTTTTCCCAGTCTTTCGAGAATGTTTTTATACCCTTCCACCTGCGCTTCATCTTTACTTTTCTGTTCTCCCGTTTTAAAATCAACAATGATATAGCCTTCGTCATTCTTTAAAATACGATCCGGACGGAAGATATGACTTTCTCCGTTTTCAGAAATCATAATATCTTTTTCGTTGATAACTTCCCATTTCTCATCAAAGAACTCTGAATAAGTTCTTACGATATCCTGTAAAGTAGCCTCTATTTCAACTTTCTCCTCCAGGGTAATTTGCCCTTCCAGCGCATAGCCTTCCAATACTTTGTGAATATCTTTTTCAGTATTGATCTTTGAGAGAAGTTCATGTACAAATAACCCTATTCTCACTTTCTCATTTCGAACCTGATAGTTTTTGGAAGGAGTAGCAATTTTTATAGAAGTACTTTTTTCACTGACATTTTTAAGATCCTGGATATTTTTTGTCTTAAATGAAGAACTTTTGGTTTTTGAATGCTTCTTCAGCATCTCCGGATTTATCTCATACAAATCAAACTCATCAGAGTTCTCTGTATTTTTTGTTTGAAGGAACTCCAGAAGTTCAAGATTGTTGGAAGTTTTGTTAGCTTTTTGAAGGTAGAAAAATAATTGTTCAACCGGTCTTGTTGTAGCAACATATTGCAGACATAGTCTGTCAATAAGATTTTTGTACGAGTTTTTCTTGTTAAAAGATTGAATCTCCTCATCATACACCTCAAGATTTTTACTGAACTGATTAATGTTAACCGATTTTAAAGCATCACTTTCATTAGTTTCAAACCAGTTGGTAAATTCATTATCTCTGTTTTTATTGATCATCGGGATGAAAACAATAGGGAATTCAAGCCCCTTAGACTTATGAATAGTCATGATCTGAATAGCGTCAATATTTTCTGAGGCCTGAATGGTATAAGATGAAGCTTCTTCATCCCAATATTTTAGAAACTCTTTTGTACTGGCGCCTGCATTTTGTGTGAAATTGAAAAGCATTTCCAGGAAGTTGAGAAGAAAATCTGTTTCCTTGTTTTCTACTGAAAATTCGTTGACATAATATTCTATGAAATTGTACAGATTGAATCTTGGAAAATGATCCTGTTTAAGCTGTAACGAATATTTGTAATGAAGATACTGAAGGATCTCTTCATGAGTTTCAATATCCAGAATCTCTTTCATTTCCAGACTGAAATCCGGCATATTAATTTTCCCCAGAGTATTCAGATAGTACATCATCATAATCAGGCAGGTTTTATTCTTAGGATTGATTTCCCATCTTAAAAACTCAATGACAGCTTTTAAAGTATTGGAAAGTTCCAGAGTAAGACCTTTGTCGGATATTGTTTTGATATTGGTTTCCTCGCCATGATAGGTTACTTTTAAATTTCCCAGTTTTTGAGAATAGCTGAAAATATCAAAATTTCCACGGCATAGAATCGTAATGTCCGAAAATTTAAAACCATTGCTAAGGCACTCCTGAATATCCTTCCTCATTCTTTCAGAAGTGTCATCATAAAACTCTTCATTGGTAAGGTTTTCAATCAGATTGACTTTTACGCGGCCGTCAATTTTCGATTTAGGACTTTGTTCGGCATCAATTCCGAAAATATTTTTATGCTCCTCTTCCAATCCTTCAGAGTGGTAGCGGTATAATTCATTGTTGAACTGTACAATATTTCTGGCACTTCTCCAGTTATCTTTTAAAACAAGAAGATCTGCCTGTTTAGGGGAAAATTCTTTTTTATTGATGATATCAAGCATCAGCTTGCTTTCTCCACCCCGAAATCTGTAGATACTCTGTTTTGGATCTCCAACCAAAGTAAATGAAGTATATTCTGAAGAAACGCTATGGTCCCGCAGGGGAACAAAATTTTGCCACTGCAGTTCTGAGGTGTCCTGAAATTCATCAAAGAAAAAATGCTGAAACTGGGAACCTACTTTTTCATAAATAAAAGCAGAAGGCTCATTCTTCAGATTTTCATTAATCAGAATATTAAACTTGGAAAGCAGAACAAGATCATTTTCTTCCTCAATTTTTTGAAGCTCATCCTGAATGTCTTTATTGACTTTTAAAGGAAGAAGAGCAGACAATACCTTTTCTTTTTTTTGAGTTTCAATATACAAAAGAATAAGCTGCATCCTGTTTTCAATCAGTTGATCAAGAATCTCAAAAATCTCAGACTCTTTATGCTTTGCTTTCGAAGATGCTCCTTTTCTGTAATTATTGACAACGGACTCTTCCTGTGTGGTGGGAAAAGGAAAACCAGCTCTTTTCTGCTGATAAAAGTCTGTTACTTTCGTAAAGAAACCTCCGATTCCGTTTTTCCCCTGTGCAAAATCTTCGATATCAATATTCCTGGATTTGAATAACTCAACAGACTGGACGGCAAGATCAGCAGATTTCTTTTTATTGAGAACAATCTCTTTTCGGAGCGTGTTTTTTATATTTTCATAACTCGCATCATCAAAACTTTTATTGTTTTTCAAATGTTCATAATGAATATCTTTTACAAACTCTTTTGCAGAGTCATAAAGATTTTTGTTAAGGTTGATTCTTTCATTATTTTCAAGACTGTAGTCTACGTAATCCATGAAAGAATTGGAGATCGTTTCATTTTCACCAATCTGATCCAGCATTTTATCCACTGCTTCAATCAAAAATGGCTCAGCTTCAATTTCAAGATTGAAATTCTTGGCAAGTCCCAATTCATAAGAAAAACTTCTTACCAGCCTTGAATTAAAGCGGTCAATTGTCCCAATATTCAGAGTAGAATAATTATGAAGAATATAATCCAGCAGCTTTTTTGAGCGATGGTGAAGTTCATCAATAGTAATTTTTAAACCTTGTTCTTCAAATGCTTTCTGGATGTTTTTAAGATCGGTGTTCTCTATATATTCACTGGTAGAAAAGCTTCCCAGCCAGGACAGTATTCTTTCCTTCATCTCATTGGCTGCCTTATTGGTGAAAGTCAGTGCGAGAATATTCCTGATCGATTGCTGCTGATTAGGATAACGGAGACAGATCATCAGAAGTCTCTGAACCAGAGCGTAGGTTTTGCCGGATCCTGCAGAAGCATTGATAACTGTATAAGAATTTTGCATTGTTAAAGGAGAATTGAAACTGCAAGTTAACTAAAATTTAAAAGAAACTTTAACAATTTAGAATGGCTATTTAACAGTTTCCAGGGTAAAAATTAAAAAGAAATATTAAAACACGTTAACTGTGGTTAAACTTATGGTAAAAATTAAAAATAATTTTAGCTTTGCTTTATAAAAAATAACCAGTGAAATTTAAACTATTCTTTTTTTTATCTCTTATCTTCTTCCTTCATACCCATGCCCAAAGTTATATTTTTGGTAAGATAACTTCTGAAGATGGTGCAGAAGTGCAGGATGTAAATGTGATTAATATCCGGACGGATGAAATGGTTCTTTCAAACAGAGATGGGCATTTTATGATTTCCGGGAGAGCAGGAGATGAATTACGTTTTATAAAAGTGGGCTATGAACGTCTGACAAGGAAAGTAGCGTCAGAAAATATACAGGCTCCTATGAATATAAGCCTTTTGCGTACAACCATTCAAATTCCTGAAGTTGAAGTAAAGAAGGGACTTACTGGAAACCTTAAAATCGACACGAAAAACTATAATAAGCCTAAAAAAGTTGAAAAACTGACAGCAGAAATGGATCGGTATATCTCACAGAAATCAGATCCAAGAATCCTGGCAGCAAGACCAGGAGAATTTGTGCAGCCAAAAGGAGAAGGATTTAGCATTGGAAAGGTAAAAGACAAGTGGGATGATATTGATCTGATGAGTTATATCAAAAAAAGTCTTGGAGAAGAATATTTCACAGATCTTAAAATAGAGAAACCACTGATAGATCATTTCATTTATTATGTTTTTGCTGGAGGTTTTGAAAGGAAAAAGATCCTGAAATATGGATTTTGCAGTGATGCAGATCTATATAGATTTCAGCGTTTTGTACTGACGAGAATATCATCTTATCGTGCACCGCAAACTCAAAAATAAGCAGATATGGAAAAATGCTAAAACAAACTTTCTGCTTTTCTCTTATTTCTATGGGAACTGTTGTTTTTGCACAGCAAAAAATATCAGGTAGAACTACGGATGAAGGGACTTTAAATATGAGTTCCGTATTAGTTGTGAATATCACAAATAATGCCAGTGTACAGAGCGATGATACAGGAAGGTTTGCTATTGATGCCAAAGAAAATGATGAAGTAAGATTTGTAAAAGAAGGATATTACCGTACCAGTAAGAAGATTACCCGTGAAGATTTGAACGCCCCACTCCGGATAAGCCTCAAAAAAATGGAGATTGAGATTGCTGAAGTTAAGATTAAATATAATCCTACAGGAAATCTGGCGAAAGACAATCAATATTTAAATGAGTCCATGAAGCTGAAAAACTTAAAATCTGAATTGGGAGAATATATGCTTGGCCCTCTTAATGAACCTCTGCCGGATAACACGGTGTCTAAAACATTTACAGGACACGATTTCAAAGCAGGACAGGTTGATTTATTAGGTGTTTTTCGAACTTTCTCAGGTTTGGTCAAGAAAGCAACTAAACCGAAGATTACTAAAGCCAGCTATTTTGAGACACAGGATTTCCTGGCCAGAGTAAAAAGAGAAATCAATCTGGATTTTCTGAAAAAATACGGAATGGATGAAGAGCAGATCGATAAATTTCTGCTGTACGCCAATGGAAACCGTTTACTCGCCAAAAAGAACCGCAAAGATTTCCAAATTGATGTCATAGAATATGAAATTAAAGTAGCATTTGCGGAATATAAAAAATTAAATAACCTGGAAGGAAGTAACAACAAAGACTAATTCTTAGACAGAATAAAAATTGAACAAATATACATTGAAACCCGTAAAATTTTTTGTTTTCATAGCCTTTCTATGCACCAGCCTTTTATTTTCACAGCAGACCGTGACAGGAAAAGTTGTGGATGATAATGGTGATAATCTTGGAGCTGTCATTATCATTAATATGTCTACCGACAAAAAAGTCTATTCCAATTCACAGGGGGATTTTTCCATTGAGGCCAGTCCCAATGATGAATTGAGATTTGTAAAAGAAGATTTCAGGAGAGCATCCCGAAAAGTTCTTGTTGATGGAGTGAATAATCAGCTGTTAGTTACCTTGTTTCAGATTCCGAAAGACATAGGTGAGGTAAAGATTGTCAAAAAGCTTTCAGGTGACCTGGAGGTAGATTCCCGTATCGTGGCAAAGGTAGATAAAGGAGAACAGGTGAGAGATGCTGTAGGCCTTCCGCAGCCTGTAGGAAAGATGAGGGAAAAGCCGGCAGAAGTGAAAAGTGTTCTTTTACCAATACTGTTAGGAAACCTGAATGTACAAGGCGTTTATGATCTGATCAGCGGTAAGGCAAGGCGGCAGAAAAGACAATACAGGTATGATGATCTCCAGGAGCATATTCTTTGGGTTCGGAATAGAGTAGAGGATGAATACTTTATCAAAGCAGGAATTCCTGCCGACCGAATCTCAGAGTTTATTGCATTTTCATTTACTGCAAAGCCTCAGGTACGTACCTATGTAAAAGCTAAAAACTTATCTGGTGTAATGTTGAGAATGGAAGAAACAATACCCCTTTTTATAGAAAGGTTAAAACAAATTAAAGGTAATTAAGATAGACTTTAATTTTTTTTTAGTGTGTTTCACTCCATTGTCTGCGCTTTAGCAAGTTCTGTCTTCTTTTTTATCCTGTTAAAAATATCTTAAAATAGTGGAATGGAAATTGATATAATACCTTTTAAAAACAAATCCAATTCACAAATTTTATGAATAAAAATATTATTGCGGTTGCAGTAGGAGCTTTAGGCTTTGTAATCGGCCTCGGATTTCTTGGAAATGCGATAAAAAACAGAAACAAATCTGAAAATACGATTTCCGTTACCGGTCTGGGGACTAAACAGTTTACTTCAGATCTTATTACCTGGTCCGGAAGTTTTTCGAAAAACAATACGGATCTGAAATCTGCCTATGATGAGCTGGCACTCGATAGAAAAGTGATCAATGATTACTTGATTTCAAAAGGAATAAAACAGAACGAGATTGTATTTTCATCTGTGGATATCCAGAAACAATTCAGAAGCTATAATGATTCGAACGGAAATTATGTGCAGGGAGAATTTTCCGGTTATAATCTGACTCAAAAAGTTTCCATTGAAAGTAAAGAGGTTGGGAAAATTGAAAATCTCTCCAGAAATATTACCGAAATCATCAACCGTGGAATTGAGTTTACCTCTTCTTCACCCGCTTATTTCTATACCAAACTGGCGACTGTGAAACAGGAAATGATTGCCGGGGCAACCAAAGATGCCAAAGAGCGTGCTGAGAAAATTGCAGAAAATTCCGGAAGCAGTTTGGGCAGTCTGAAGAAAGCAACAATGGGAGTTATTCAGATTACAGCACCCAATTCCAATGAAGACTATTCCTATGGAGGAACCTTCAATACCTCTTCAAAAGAGAAAGAAGCGAGTATTACAATAAAGCTTGAATACGAGGTGAATTAATTAATCTCTAATTTAAAAAATAGATCAAAAAATAACGCCGGAATAATTCCGGCGTTTTATATTTTAAGGATACACAGTATCACAGAGCTCGTTCTTAATTTCCTCTATATTTTCAGGAGAGTAATTGGCCAGCAGCCATAAGTTCAAAGACCTCTTTCCCTCACCATAACTTGGCTGGACATAAGTGGTGTCTATCAGGCTGAAATTATTTCTCAGATAAAAAGAATAACGTCTCGCTGCATCTTCGTTAAGTTCTGCAGGTTCAATTTCCAGGATAATTTGAGGATAGTTTTCCAATAAATAGCCCATAATATGAGAACCCAGCTTTTTACTTCTGAAGGCTTCAAACACCTCAAAATGTTCCACAAAAACAAAGGAGCTCAGTTCCCATAAAATAAGGTAGCCAACAGCTTCCGATTCATGCACTACAGACATGAATCTTACCTTCGGATTGGAAAATAATGCGGTAAACTGTTTCCTGTCTCTTTGTTCGTCTACAGGAAAAGTAGTGGTATAAGAAGTATAGATTTCCTGAACTCTGTGATCTTCCGCAGAAGTAATCGGTAAAAATTCCATAATTTATAAGTCAAAGACACTGGGTCTTCTTGTGATGAAAATATCTTTAATCCAGATTGTAAATGCCAATCCTAAATAAATTAAAAAGAAAAAGCCCGCTGTAGCAAAAGTAGAGTAGATAAAGAAAATCCTCAGTTTAGACACGGGAATCCCAAGTTTGGCACCGGTTCTTGTGAGTACACCAAACCATTCTCTTTCCATTTTATGACGGATATTACTTAGCATTTTTAAGATTCTTTTAAATCCAATACTGCAAGGTAAGCAATTTTTTTGAGAAAGGATTTTGATCCGTAGGAAGATCAGTTGTTAAACTCCAGACTGTAGATGACACTGATAATTTTCCATTGACCATTTATTTTTGCCAGATGCCAGAATTCTTTCCCCCAATTTGATGCCTTACGGTTGGAAAGAAATGAATAATCAAAAATCACTGAAGCAATCACATCATTATTTTCTATAGAAATATTTCTGAATATTTCCTCCTGTTCTCCCTTATCCAAAAGAAAAGAATGAAAATTGCTGAAATTTTTGGTGAAAGTGTTAGTTGCTTTAGGATCCTTTTCGATCCTTTTTTGCTGGGTTTTATCCGTAATGACAGCGGTCCAGTTAAAAGAATCTTTCGTAAACAGGCTCTTGAAAGTTGCTGTATCTTTTTTAATGATACTTTCTTTCACTGCTGTAATGATACTTTCTATTTCTTTTTTTTGTTGAGTATACCTCTGGGCAGTATAAAGCCCCATCATAAGAATGAAGATCGGTATGAGAATAGTTTTCATTTTTTTTCTGTAAAAATTCATATAAATACGTGAGAATTTTCACTGGAAATGCAAACGTAGATGTTTCAGGTGTAGAATACTTCATTCGCTATTTAAAGGTAATTTTCTTTTTATTCTTTCAAAAGCTTAAGCCCAATACCACAGGCCAGACAGCTTTTATTTTCACAACTATTCTTATAATGATAGATTAAACTTTGGCTTTCAAGAGCATTGTTGATTCTTAAGCCCAGTTTCTTCCAGCCTTGCGTTACCGAGTTTTTTTCAGCAGGTATACTTTGGTAGAATGTTATGATTTCATCAGCTATTTCTTCGTTGTGATATCTGTGATAAGCATATTGTAACGGAAGAATGGTATTGAGAATGATGAGATCTATAAAATCTTTACTTAATGTTTTAGGATGAAATGCTGAAACTGTACCGAAATTAAAATGGGTATCCCAATACTTTGAAGCTGTTACCGGATTAAATACTTCATAAATTTGATCAGCCTTGCGGGCACTTATGATTTTTGAAAATAAATTTTGATGCTGAAAGTAAAGATCTGCCAGTTGGGATAAGCGGATGGTAGGAAAGTTGGGAGGTCTTAATCTTAAAAACTTTGGATGTAGTGTAAAATCAGAAATGTTGAATTTTGTCTTTATGAATTCAAATTCTCTTTTCCAGGTTTTCATCTGATTATCCTTTGGAGAGTCAAGCCACCCGGAAATTCCGAATAATAAAGCTTCGAGCTGAGAAGGATTTTGACGGATTTTATTAACAATGCTATAATCTATACTTTCTGCAATCTGCCTGAAAATAGGAGCATTTACCTTTAGCCCGAAAGAATATGCAAAACTATGAAAGAGAACCGCCTCAAAATTATTTTTATGTTGTATTAAAGACTGCTCAAGTTCCAAAGATTTCTCTTCCAGTTTTTTCAGAATATTTCCTTCATGAAAATTGATTGGAATTTTATTTTTGTCAAAAATACCTTCACAAGGAATAAACTGATTGTTATCAACGAGTCTTTCGTATTTCCATAAAGTATTTTCATCGATATAATTTTTCAGTTCCAAAGCAGGAACATTTTTGTCACTGAGCACATTGATTTCTATATCATGCTGAAATATGACATGGAGAATAATGTTTTGATAGTTGGGATCGTGAGAGTGATTGTGGAAAATCCAGTCTGAAGAACGGACGTGGAGTTCGATGTTTCCAGCGATAAGTAAGCCGTTGATTTTTATTTTTGCATCCAGAAAATCCGGACCTGCATTTTTATTCCATTTTCCAAAATGGATGATCTCAACGGAATTTCCTTCAATATCCTTGAAGTTAAAATGTTTGAAAACCTTATAGTTCCAAAGATATTGAAGTAGTTTTTCCGTCATAAGTATGACGATAAATATAATAGAAATATTATACTTTCGTCAGCTCCTTATTAAAATTTTCTATGGTTGTTCTATACATTTTCTCATATATAGGAAGAATGTTTTTCAAATCGAATTTTATCGCCTGTTCTTTCGCGTTTTGCT
This sequence comes from Chryseobacterium sp. MEBOG06, assembly GCF_021869765.1. Classification (NCBI taxonomy): domain Bacteria; kingdom Pseudomonadati; phylum Bacteroidota; class Flavobacteriia; order Flavobacteriales; family Weeksellaceae; genus Chryseobacterium; species Chryseobacterium sp. MEBOG06. The sequence continues at coordinate 516,013 of NZ_CP084580.1, forward strand.
TCATTTTGGCTAAAAGTTCATCATTGCTCAATAGTTTGATGGTGTAGTTGCTCATTGCTTCTACATTTCCAATTTCAGCCAGATATCCTGTCTCTCCCTGAATGTTCACTTCAGGAATTCCTCCTGCATTGGAACTGATTACCGGTGTATAAGCTGCCATAGCTTCCAATGCTGCCAAACCGAAACTTTCCTGCTCCGAAGGAAGAAGAAATACATCTGAAAGCTGTAAGATTTTATATAAATCATTTACTTTTCCTAAAAGACGAATTTTGGAAATAAGCTCAGGATTCTCTTCCAGAAACTGATTAACCTTTTCCATATCAGGGCCTTCACCAATGATGATAAGCTTAGATTTCACCTTTTTCTCTACATTTTTAAAGATCTGCAGTACTTCATCCACACGCTTTACAGGACGTAGATTGGATACATGGATCAGTATTTTTTCGTCAGGATTGGCAAACTGTGTTCTCTGGCACTCAGAGCAGTCATCAAATTCAGAATTGTCAATAAAATTGGTAATTACCTGAATTTCTTTTTTGATGTTGAAAAACTGAAGGGTATCTTTTTTCAGACTTTCAGAAACAGACGTAATAGCATCTGACTGATTGATGGAGAATTCTACTGCATGTTTATAACTTGGATGCTGGCCCACAAGGGTAATATCAGTACCATGAAGGGTAGTCACCAAAGGAATGTCATTATTGTCCTCCTGAAGCATCTGCTTAGCTGTAAATGCAGCATACGCATATGGGATGGCATAATGAGCATGGAGCAGATCAAGTTTATAGAGATTTACAACCCTGTAGATCATAGAACTTAATGCAATATCATAAGGCTGATATTGGAACAGAGGATAGGTCTGAACATTTACTCGGTGGAAGAAAATATTAGGATTGGTAATATCAAGCCTTGCAGGAAGTGCAGAACTGATAAAATGTACTTCATATCCTTTATTGGCAAGAGACATTCCTAATTCTGTTGCTACAATTCCGCTTCCACCATATGTTGGATAGCAAAGTATGCCTATTTTCATTGGATTATTGTTGTTTTGATGTTGTATAATTTGGTAAAGAGGTGGTAGAATTCAGATCTATTCCCATTCCCGGTTTCAATTGGTCATTTACCAATACGGGAAGTCTGCCTCCTATTTTTGTTTTTCCGTTTAATGCATCCGCAGTGGCATTCATAGAGTCGTCATTGTTTTCATAAGAAACAAGAACTGTTGAAACCTTAGAGATATCAATATCTTTTAAAGCATATGCACTTCCAAATACATTAAGAATTACATTTTGATTTCTGGTAAGATCTGTAAGGATTTTTTTTGACTCCGGAGATATTTTATAAGGCTTATAAGCTGTTGAATTATCCTTGTGGAAACCTACAATTACTGTAGATCCTGCTGGTATTGTATTTATTTCACTTGCTTTTTTTACCATTACACTGGCTCCCAATCTATCCGCAAAAGTCTGATAAGGGGCTTCTTCCAAAGGAACGTAGTAAATCTGTTTTCCGGTAATAGGAAGTAATTTTTTTTCGTCTTTTAATAAAGTCAGAGCGTTCACATATAGATTCTGTACCAAAGCTTTGTGAGAATCATTATTAAGATCAGTATTGATATTTTCAGGATTTTTTGGAGTGTACTGAGTTAGTCCAAGAAAATATTTAGTCAATAAAATTTTCTTCACACTTTCTTCCACTCTGTTTTGAGAAATTTCTCCCTTGTCTATTGCCTTTTGGATCAGTTTTTTACCTTCAGAGACCCCTTGTGAAAAAAGCATGATATCATTTCCAGCTTTGAAAGCCATGGCATCCAGTTCTCCCGGTTTGTATTTGTTAGCTACAGCACCCATATTTAAAGCATCTGTAATAATTAAGCCTTTATATCCAAGCTTATCTTTCAGTAATCCTGTAATGATGTTCTTCGAAACAGAAGCCGGAATTCCTTTTCCTGATTCTAAACTGGGAACGTATAAATGAGCGACCATTACACCGCCAATTCCTTTGTTCATCAAGGCTTTGAATGGTGCAAGTTCAATAGTATTAAGCCTTTCCATACTGTGAGACACTACCGGAAGGTCCAGGTGAGAATCTGTACTGGTATCCCCGTGACCAGGAAAATGTTTGATAGCAGCAAGGATATTGTTATCTTGTAACCCATTTGAATAGGATAGGGCAGAGCTGATTACATTATCTACTTCAGAACCAAAACTTCTGTTTCCGATAATAGGGTTGTTAGGATTGGTATTGACATCTACTACAGGAGCAAAATCCCAGTTGATCCCCATTCTGTGACAGTCTTCTGCTATTTTTGCCGCCATCTGATATACCAGGTTTTTATCCTGAATAGCCCCTAAGGTCATAGCCCATGGGAATTTATGAGCGGTTGCAATTCTTTGATACAAGCCCCATTCTGCATCCATTCCAATTATTAAAGGAATTTTAGATGTTTGTTGAAATTCATTGACCAGATTAATTTCTCTTGCAGCATCATCCTGCATTAAAATCAGACCGCCAATTTTATCATTAGCAACAATGTTTCTTACCTGGCTGATATATTCTTCTCCTTTATTGGTGTAAAGTGCCACAATGAAGAGCTGTCCCAATTTTTCATCCTGAGAAAGGTTTTTATAGGTTTTATCAACCCATTGCTGAGCCTTTTTCAAATCTTCTTTGGACGCATTTTTAGGCTGATACTGAGCATTCAACTTAGGACTTATCAATGCAACAATAAAGAGTGAAGTATATAATAATTTCTTCATGACTTTTTGAATAAGAACAAAAATACGATTAAAAAAACGACGAAAACAATGTTTTTGCAATTTTTGGTATATGATTTGAATACGCAATATAAATAATAACTAAACTTTAATAAGAAATGAAAAAAATACTTCTCTTTTTATTCCTGGGTGCTGTAGGTTTTACTGCTTATAGCTGTGATAAAGATGATGATGTTGTGGTACAACAAGGTCAGGATACAATAAATCAGGCATTTGATATTAGTCCTACTTTTACAAAAGTTAGTGACAATCTTTACAGATGGAAAGACAATTTCAATAGTCCATTAGTACAATCTGATATGGTCCTTATTTATATGCAGATTGGAACTGAAGGTGGCGCTCCTATCTGGAAGCTTCTACCATATACTTATTATGTCGGTAATGTAAATAATGATGCTGTAGATTATATTTATGAATTCACTAAGAATAGTGCTACCATCAATATTAATTCTACCAATACATTTAGTTTAACAGCTAATCCGTCGTACTACCAGAATCAAAATTTCAGAGTTCTTATTCTTCCAGCTAATGGAACAGGAACAGGAAAATCAGCTAAAGGTAATGCTGTAGATTACAACGATTACAAGAGTGTAATTAAATATTACAATATTGACGAGTCTAAAATCAAGACTAAATAATTTAGAAATATCTTTTCAGTTTTTTATAATTAAAGAAAGCTCCGGGAGAAATCTCGGAGCTTTTGATTTTTAATTTCTAAAACCACCACCTTGGATATAATGAGTGGGATCATAAGGTTTTTTTATTATTTTTATTCCTTTAAGAAGCATGTTAAAGGAACTTTCAGGGATGAATGGGTTTGAGCCATACTCTGGCAAATAGTAAATAATAATTGCATTTTTTGTTTCTTGTGTTGAGAAATTGAACACAAATGTTTTTTGTTCATATGATGGAGGAACTGTTATTTCGGCTTTTTGCCTTTTATAATAATTAGCTGAAGCTAATCCATTACCTACTACTGGTCTTCCTGCACAAGGAGCATCTCCAGCAATTTCTGGACTATTTGCTAGTTGTACCGCTACTGTAGGAAATGATTGACTTTGTTGTAAGCCATGATAATCGTCGTTTTGGTCATATTGATCATGTTGTTCTTGATATATGAAGTCTTCTATAGTTGTATTTAGAGTAATTTCATAAGTTACATTTGATTCGAAAGGAAATTCTATAGAAAGAGCGTTCTCAAATGGATCGTTAACTAAGTGACTTTGGCCCCTATTGATAATTGTTTTTGGACGATTTCCTGCTCGAAATCTTATTCCTTTCCAATTAAATCCATCAGTTCTTGGCTTTCCATATCCTCTGAATGTATACCCAAAAAAAGAAAGTGGATTAGGACCAAATGCTGCTGTTGATGTATATATATTCTCAACACTATGACCAGCCTTAAATGAACATCCTCCTCCATCTGGTTGGATAAGAGTTTTGTTTAAATCTAAATCCATTACAGTTAGTGCTACCGTATTTTTGGCTAATAGATCCATGTCATTTTTAGACATCAAAGGATACTCAGTAGTATTTTTGAGAAGTGAGAGGTTTTCATCTTGCGAGTAAATTAGATCATTAGTACTAGTACAACTTATTAATATAGCAGAAGAAATAATGAATAATGTTTTTTTCATAATAATGTTTTTCTGTTGTAAAGATACTTTTTTTGCCAATAAAAAACACCAATATGTGAAATATCAACTAATAATGCTATTTGTATTTATTTTAACAACAAAAAAGCTCTAGAATTATTCTTCCAGAGCTTTTATATTGTATTTTATAAGATTAATTATCATTATCATCCAGAAGATGGCCAAAGAAATCTTTCTTTGTTTGCAGATAGCCTTTGCTTATTTCGTTGGCAGGAATCTGTAATGGTATTCTTGAGTTAAGATGAATATTGCTGTCTACCACATATTTTACCTTTTCAGGGTTATTGGTAAGAAGATTAATGTCTTTTACCTCTAATAGATTAAGGATTTCAATAGCTACACCAAAGTTTCTGTCATCTGCCGGAAGTCCCAGCTGCAAATTGGCCTGTACAGTGTCAAAACCTTTTTCCTGTAGAGAGTAAGCTTTAAGCTTGTTGATGATGCCTATATTTCTTCCTTCCTGACGAAGATAAATGATAATTCCTCCATTTTCATGGATGTACTTCATCGCAGCATCAAGCTGTTGGCCGCATTCACATTTTTTTGAATGGAAAACTTCTCCGGTAATACATTCTGAATGAAAACGAACATTCACAGGTTTTGAGAAATCTGTATTTTCTGCGAGGATAGCCATGTGAGGCATCCAGTCGTTTTCATTTTCGGAGAAAGCAATCATTCGGAAATTACCGTGTTCTGTAGGAACATTGGCTTCCGCCTGAATTTTAATCATTAATAGTCAATTGTTTTTTAACTTCCTGGTAAAGTATCCTCAATGACAGAAATATTGGTTTTTAAACGAACCAAATATCTGTTGAGAACTTCGTCATCATCTTTACTCAGACTTTGTCTTTGCTTTTGAATTTTTTTGTATGATTTTTCGAAGCTTTTAAGTGCTCTTTTCTTTCCGGCAGAATTGTTAGCATCAATAGCATATAAATAATTCTGAAGGCTGTATTTCAAGTTTACAACCTCGTCATTTAATCCATTGTCTTTAAACTTAGGAAAAGTGGAGATAATATTTGAAATTTCAGAAGCATTTACATTTTCTTTAATATTGATATTAAAACCCTTCTTGGACCCTCGGTCAGAATCAGAGCCTTTAGTATCACTGTAAAAACTGTTTGACAGCGGAGAAAGGTTAAGCTTTTCCGTTGCGCAGGAAGATGTTAGTATGATAAGTACTCCAAAAAAAAATAGTCTTTTCATTTCTGTTGCCCTTTTTGATAAAGGATTGGGTTAAGACTTTCATCGTTATACATTTTCATTTGTTTGTATACTTTCATCTTAACGTTACCGTTCTCAATATCAGCAAGCAACTGATTAATAGAAGTTGTAAGATCCTCTTTCTGAGTAAGCAGTACATCCAGTTTAGCCTGGCAGTTGTTTCTGTGCTCTTCAGAAGCAGATTCTCTATTAGCTTCTAATGACATATGGTAAACCTTTAGCGCAAGAATTGATAATCTGTCTACTGCCCATGCGGGAGTCTCTGTATTTATCTTTGCTTCAGGTTTAGGAGTTATATTTTCAAACTTGTTAAGGAACCAGCTGTCAATATATTCTACCAGATCAGTTCTTTTCTGATTGGAGGCGTCTATTGTTCTCTTGAGTTGAAGAGCTTCAGCCGGATCAATATTTTCATCTCTAATAATATCTTCCAGATGCCATTGAACGGTATCAATCCAGTTCTTTGCATACAAAATCCGTTCCAAACTGTCTTTTTCGAACGGGTTATTAATTAGAGTGTTAACGTCATCAGACACGTGATAGTCTTCAATAGATTGATTGAAGACTTTCCATGCAGTCTCAGTAAATTTCATTAATTCTAAGGAATTTTTTAGTTGCTGGATGTATTATTGTCCGTAGAAGAAGATTTGTTTTCAGAACCTGGTTTGTCTTCTTCTTTTACCGCATCTTTAAATTCCTTGATTCCTGAACCAACACCTCTCATTAGTTCCGGAATTTTCTTTCCTCCAAATAGTAGTACTAAAAGTATTGCTACGATAAGGATGTGCTGCCAAGATAAGGCAAGTATAGTTAGTGTATTCATCTCTTAAAATTTTTACAAAGTTACACTTTTTTTAATATGAAATCCAACCTAATGGATCAACTGGTGTACTTCCGTTCCATACTTGGAAATCAAGGGTATAAGCACCATCAAAATCCTGAGCAATAGTACCTACCGGAGTCCCTGAGGAAACCTGTTGTCCCTTGGAGACACTTACGTTTCCTAAGTTGGAATAAATGGTAAAGTAACTTCCGTGTTTAATGATAACAGTCTTTGTTCCGTCATTATTAGCCAATACCGAAGATACTGATCCCGGGAATACTGATTTTGCTCTTGTGCCTGAAGGAACAGAGATTTTGATCCCATTATTTTCTTCAGTAATATTTTTGAAAACCGGGTGGGGCTGTCTTCCGAAACGGTGGGTAATTTGCCCTGCTCTGTCTGCAGGATAGCCAAGTCTGCCTCTGTTATCGGCAAAACTGTTTCCTGCTGCTGTAGAAACTCCATAGCTGGTCATAGCTTTCGTTTCAGCTGCTTTTTTATCTTCTTCTTTTCTCTTGGCAAGGGCTGTTTCAGCTGCTCTGGCTGCCACTAATTTATCTGCCGCTTCTTTTGCTTTTACATTAGCTTCGTCTGATGCTTTTTTGGCGGCAACTTTTCTTGCTTCATCTCTTGCGTTGGATTCTGCCCTTGCAGCTTCTTCATTACGCTTTCTCTCTTCTTCCGCTCTTCTTGCTGCAAGATCAGCTGCTTTTTTAGCTTCGGCTTCAGCCAGCTTTCTCTCTCTTTCAAGGGCTTCAGCTCTTGCTTTAGCCTCAGCTTCAATTCTTGCTTTTTCTCTTTCCGCAGCTATTTTAGCTAAACGTATTTTTTCAGCTTCCGCTTTTTTTCTTGCTTCTTCTTCTGCTTTGGCAATTCTTATTTCCTCAGCAATAATAGCTCTGATCTGTCCTTCAAGAGCTTTAGACTGAACTTGTTTTTGTTTTAGTTCAGCAGTCAGCTTAGACTCGTTCTTTTTGAACTCGGTTACCAGCTGCTCTTTCTGCCCTCTTTCCGCATTGATTGTCGCCAAATCCTTCTGTTGATTGACAAGAAGGTTTTCTTTCTCTTTTACAGAGCTTTGCTTTTGTGCGATACTTTTCTTGATTTGATTGGCTGCATCGGTGATTTCAGCTGCTTTTTTATCCTGATAATCGGAATATTGCTTCAGGTACTGTACTCTTCGTATAGCTTCTCCTAAATTTTTGGATGAAAGAATAAATGTTACTTTGTTCTGTACGCCTTTATTTTTATAAGCATTGACCAAAACTTCAGAATAGTTTTTTCTTAAAACAGCCAGTTCTTTATTCTGGCGGTTAATTTCCAGCTGACGTAAATAGATATCATCCTCAATGAATCTTTTTTCTTTCTGGGTATTATTATATACCTTTTCTCTTAACACCAATTTTTGATTGACACTAGAAAGATAGGCTATAGAAAGTTTAGATTCACTTCTTGTTTTGGCTAAATCGGAATTTATTTGTGCAATTTGTTTTTTAAGTTCGGCATTCTGCTTCTGCAGCTGTTCTTTATTCTGCTGGCCCTGGTGCAGTCCGAACATCAAAACACCTATTAAAAAGCTAAATTTTTTAATCATTTAATCTCAATTTTCTTATAACTGGATGGTACAGAATAAGGTGTTTCCATCCTCGAAAAGTCAAATTTCGTATTTTCAATTAAAATCTGACTAGATTTTGACCCTTTTATAATTATTTTAACATTTTTAGGAAGGCGTACTCCATTATATTCGTCCCAATCACTGTAAGAAATGTCAAGCTCATCAGAAGACAGAATATCTTTTAAATTGACATTCAATAAATCGTAATTGGTATCATATTGCAGAGTAATCTTATACTCTCTGTTTTTTTCGTCTGTTACAATTTTCTGGTTGATGTTCGATACCATTTTGAATCCCTGGGCATTCTGGGTAAGATCAAACTGTCTGTCGTTGATCTTTACAAAAGTACGGCCCAGAAGGATTTTTTCCAGTGATTTATAATCAATGAAATTGACATTCAGGAGATTGTTGAGATAGTCGAAATCAGAATCAATATAAGTTTTATTTATTTTATCCTGGCCTTTTATTCCTTCAGGGGTTGCTATTCCTCTGGCAGCATTGATGAAGAGTGCTCTCAGATTCATCCATACCTTTTTGTCATTTTCAATATAAATAGTAGCATCTAGGGTAGGTATAAAACTTCCTGTTTCTACCCGCACCTTACTATCGATTTTAATCTGTTCAAATTTTGGAGGGATTAATGCGTGTTCAAAAAAAGTGTATTTATCCCGAACCGGTTCATTGACATCTTTTGGATTTCCGTTATCTTTCGTAATGGTGATGCTATCCTGAGTTTTACCTGTATCACCTTGGGCGGTAGTACGGGTTTTACAGGATGACAAGGCAAGAAGCAGTAAAAATAAGGATATCCAATTTTTCATGTATTTAACTTTTGTTTAAAAAACTCAGCAATATTAAAGCCAAACCACACAAAATATATTGTGTGGTTTGATTATGTTTTATGTAAGTGAAAGAATTTCTGATCTTAATTTATTTAGAAAGAAAATCTAAAACAGAGTAGTCTCCCAAAGAAATTTCTCTGGCCACTCCAAAATACTGAGCGGAATTACCGATCATAGAATTGGAAAGGTTTCCGTGATTGATTCTTGTGTTTTCCTGAATCAGAGAATTTTCAATATTAGAATTTACAACTGTAGTATTGTTACCCAATGAAACACCAGGTCCTACTTTCGAATTGGAAATTTTTACATTTTCACCAATAAAGCAAGGTTGAATGATCAAAGAGTTTTCAATTACCGCAGAAGCTGGATAATGAGACATTGATTCTCTTTCATATTCCAGGATCTTACTGTTGGTTTCTACAGTAGCATTTTTGTTTCCGCAGTCCATCCAGTCATTTACTTTTCCTAAAGTGAATTTGGCTCCTTTTGCTCTCAGATTTTCTAAAGCTGTTGTCAGCTGATATTCTCCTCCGTTTTTGATGTTGTTTTCCATAATATAGTTGATCTCATCCATCAGTTTTTCACCACTGTTGAAATAATAGATACCAATAATGGCAAGGTCCGAAACGAAAGTTTGTGGCTTTTCAACGAAGTCGGTAATGAAACCGTAATTATCTAGCTTTACAACTCCAAAAGCGGAAGGATCTTCTACACTTTTCACCCAAATAACACCGTCAGAATTTTTATCTAAAACAAAGTCTGCACGGAAAAGGGTATCTGCAAAAGCTATTACCACATCTCCTGTCATTGATTGCTCGGCACATTTTATTGCATGTGCAGTTCCAAGTGGATCATTCTGATAATAAATACTTCCTTTTGCTCCTAATTTTTCGGCAATCTGAATCAAAGATTTTTCAATCTCAGGACCAAAATCTCCGATTATAAAAGCTACTTCTTCAATATTTTCTCCTGCAACTTTAGCAATATCTTCCACCAATCTCTGGACAATAGGTTTTCCAGCGATAGGAATAAGAGGTTTTGGAACTGTCAGTGTATGGGGACGTAATCTGGAACCACGTCCAGCCATAGGAACAATAATTTTCATAAATTATATAAAAGATGTTTTTAGTAGTTAGTTAAATATGAAGGTTAAAGATAGTAATTAAAACCCTTGTTGGAGTATGATTATCTATTTTTAAATTAATAACAGATTTGTGTAGCATCAAAATAAAGACCAAAGTTTAATTCCTTCTGATTCTTGATAAAATCATGTTTTTTTCAGAATAAATCAAAATTCCGACGAAGATTAAAAACAATACATTACTCGTGATGATATTATAATTGAGGTATTTTACAATAATAAAACTGAAAACTCCTAGCAATAGCAAAAAGAAAGACATTTTCTTCATTCTGTAAGGGATAGGATAATATTTCTGACCTAGCAGATAAGAGACAATCATCATAATTACATAGGCCCCGAAAGTTGCCCATGCAGAACCTATCATACTGCGATAGTATGTTAAAGCTAAAAAGTTGAGACCAATATTGATTCCTGCTCCGAGCCAAGAAATGACAGTTCCCACACTGGTTCTGTCGGTTACTTTGTACCACGTGGAAAAGTTGTAGTAAATTCCAAAGCAAAGATTGGCAACAACAATGATCGGGATAATATCTATGGCGATCCAATAAGATTTGTTGGGGATAAAAACGTCTTTCAGCCACGCAATATTAGCGATAATTCCTAATGCTACAGCACAGGCGAAAAAGGCGAAGTATTCTGCCACTTTAGCATACGTTTTTTTAGCATCACCTTTGTCCATTTGTTTAAAAAAGAACGGTTCAATACCCATTCTGTATGCTGTAACAAATAAGGTCATCAGCACAGCCAGTTTATAACAGCCTCCATAGGCTCCTGCTTCTTCGTCTGAAATATAATTTCTCTGGATGGATTTGTCGAAGTTTTCATTCACCATAAAGGCGAGACCTGCCAGCATAAGCGGAAAGGAATACTTAATCATGCGTCCAAACAAAGAAGTTACAAATTGAAATCTTACTTTTAGTATAATAGGTAGCAATAGTAAAAAACCCAAAGCACTTCCTGCTAAGTTACTGAAGAAAGGGAAATCTACATTTTGGTCCAGACCAAAACTTTTTGATATGTTTTCAGGGATCCAAAAGAATAAAGCGGCTGTAAATACTGCCTGAAATATTGCCTGAACTACCCTTACTGCAGAATATTTAATAGGTTTGTTATGAAAACGCAACCAGGCAAAAGGGATCACCAGTAAATTGTCGAAAAAGGCAATTAAAGCAAACCATTTAATATATTCAGGATTGTCATGATACCCTAAATAATCAGCAATGGGCTGATTGAAAAGGTAGCACAATGCGAGAAAAATGGTGGAAGTTGAAAACAAAAACCAAAACGAAGTGTTGAATGTCTTTTTCTCATTACCATCTTCGGCAGAAAATCTAAAATAAGCGGTTTCAAAACCAAAAGAAAGTATAATGTTCACAAATGAAATCCATGCATAAAGCTGCGTGAAAATGGCAAAGCCTTCATTGGGGATTTTATAAATCAAAAGAGGATTAAGGATAAATAAGATAATTCTTGGTGCTATTGCCCCCGCTCCATAGATGATTGTTTGTCCTAATAGTTTCTTGTACAAAGTCGAAATTTTTTACAAATGTAAAACTTTAAGGATTCGTTTTGTGATTTTGAAGCTAATTAAAACATAAAATCTTAATTTTACCAGGAAATAAATTGAAATGAAAGTTCTTATCAAAAACGTAAAAATCGTCAATGAAGGAGAAATCTTTGAAGGCGATATCTTAATAGAAAATGATCTAATCTCTAAAATAGGTGCCGGTATTTCTGAAAATGCCGATCAGATCATCGATGGGGCAGGGAAATATCTTCTTCCGGGAGTGATTGATGATCAGGTACATTTCCGTGAACCGGGCCTGACTCATAAAGGCGATATCGAAAGTGAATCAAGAGCAGCAATTGCCGGTGGGATTACCAGCTTTATTGATCAGCCTAATACGGTTCCCAATGCTGTTACTCAGGAACTACTGGCAGATAAATATGAGATAGGGGCTCAGAAAGCGTATGCGAATTATGGGTTCATGATGGGAGGAACGAATGACAACCTTGAAGAAGTTTTAAAAACAAACCCAAGAAATGTTCCCGGAATTAAATTATTCTTAGGTTCATCTACAGGAAATATGCTGGTAGATAATCCTGAAACGCTTGAAAATATTTTCAGCAATACAAAAATGCTGATTGCTGTTCACTGTGAAGACGAAGCAACCATCAGAGCCAACACACAAAAGTATATGGATGAGTACGGAGATGATATTCCGGTGAAATTTCACCATCTGATCAGAAGTGAAGAAGCATGCTATAAATCTTCGTCAAAAGCGGTAGAACTTGCTCAGAAAACAGGGGCTAAGCTTCACGTTTTCCATCTTTCAACGGCTAAAGAAATGGAGCTTTTCAGAAATGATATTCCACTAAAAGATAAAAAGATCACCGCTGAGGTATGTGTTCATCATTTGACCTTTACTAATGAAGATTACGAGACAAAAGGAGGTCTTATCAAATGGAATCCAGCTGTAAAAACACAGAAGGATAAAGATGCACTTTGGGAAGCACTTCTGGATGACAGAATTGACGTTATTGCTACGGACCATGCTCCTCATACAGCCGAGGAAAAGGACAATGTCTACACGAAATGTCCTTCAGGAGCACCATTAGTACAACATTCGCTTGTTGTAATGCTTGAAAATTATAAAAACGGGAAAATTTCTCTGGAAAAAATCGTTGAGAAAATGTGTCACAATCCTGCCATCCTTTTCAGGGTAGAAAAGAGAGGTTTTGTAAAAGAAGGGTATAAAGCGGATCTTGTTTTGGTAGATTTAAATGAAGACTGGATGGTTTCCAAAGATAATTTATTATACAAATGTGGATGGAGCCCACTGGAAGGGATGAACTTCCATTCTAAAGTTACGCATACTTTTGTCAATGGACATTTGGTTTATGATCAGGGTGAAATTGCAGAAGAAAAATTCGGGGAACGTTTACTTTTTGAAGTAGAGTAATTGAAAAGGAAATACAAAATTATAATAAACTCTGTAAAATATAGGAGATTATGATCATACAACAGGAGCGGGCTTTAGCCCGTTTTCTTTATTTTTGATATTCCCTTGGCTTTAGGCAAAAGATTGTAAGCTGTCGCAGGTTTTAGAGATTACGTAGATTTTTTTAACATGATTATCTACTAAATTGGCTCAATTTGCAAAAATATTTTACTTTTTTGTTTTACTCTCCCTATAAAACGTAAGTTTCCTTTATTTATAAGATGTATTATTTGTAATAAACTTTTATTTGGCTAGTTTTGTGCGGAAAAATAATAACCCATGTGTAAGTTCTTTTTAATCTTATTTCTCTCAGTTTCTTTACAACTTAGCTCACAAATAAATACTCAATTATTATCAAATACATCATGGACACATGTGAATTCCATTATGCTAGATGGGAGCCGAGATTTATCATCAGAATCATATCGATTTTTGGTATGGAAGATTAAAGGAAATAACATATGTGAAAGTATTGATCCTTGGGCTACAGAAAGAACAAAATGTAAAGATTTTAAATTTGAAAAGAACTTGATGAAGTTATCAGATAAGTCCGCTTATGAAATTGAAACACTAACATCAGATTCATTAATTGTCATCCAGAAAGTAGATGGGATCACTTTTCCTGACAAAATAAGAAAAGTGAAGTTTGTCAAAACATCTATTCTCGTGAAAAACTTTACAAATGTGGCAACAGGTGATTCCATTATAATTACTTCCAGAAATATCACTCCAACATTAACTAAAGGACTTATTACTGAAATGATGGAGGCATATTCTCAAAAAAAGTATATTCACGATTTTATTGTGGATGGCGAAATCAGAATTTTCCCCAAAAGACAAGAAATTGAAGTAAAAACGGACAATAAGAAACAGAATAAAGATAACCAGAAAAGTATTGATTTATTCAAGGTAACTTTACAGAAGGACTATAAATTGTGGGATATAACAGGCTATGAGAACTTTGACAAAATTATTATTCCTTATCGATTGAAGAGCGAAATGAAAGATGGCTCTGGTACCTTAGCTTTTTATAACTTGATTCCTTATCATGAAAGAAAAGGCATTATAGTCAATATAAAAGATAAGAGAGTTTCTGTAGAGGATTTTAATAAAGGTTTAAAGGCTGTTAACAGTCAAAAGTATGATGATGCAATTTACTTTTTCAATAAGGCTCATGAAGAAGATAATACAAATACTGAATCATTATATAATGTGGCATCGATTTCAATCGCACAAAATAAAACAGATGTCGCATGTACAGCATTGAAAAAATTAAAAGATCTGGAACAAACGGAAGGGATCAAATTGTACAACGAAAAATGTTCAGGAAAATAATAATCAATAGGGGCGGGCTTTAGTCCGCTCGCAGATCTAGTAACCCTAAAATCTTTATAACCTCAGAAAAAAATTAATTAAAAGACTGCCTAAACTCTAATGGTGACATATTCGTCTTCTTTTTAAATAATGTACTGAAAGACTGCGAATGTTCAAATCCCAATTCATAGGCAATCTCACTTATCGAAAGTTCAGTTGTTGAAAGCTTTTCTTTTGCTTTACTGATCAGCTTTTCATGAATATGTTGCTGCGTACTCTGTCCAGTATGAACACGCAAAAGATCACTCAAATAGTTCGGCGAAAGATTCATCGCTTCCGCAATGTGATGAACTGTTAAAAGTCTTTTGTCTGAAGAATCCTGATCAAAATAATCATTCAGATAAGCTTCAAATTTTGTCAAAAGCTGATGACTTCCATTTTTTCGGGTGATAAACTGCCTCTCATAAAAACGCTTTGAATAATTAAGTAATAATTCAATCTGTGACAAAATAATCTCCTGCGTATGATGGTCAATATGCTGACATTCTTTATCTATTTTATGCATAATTTCAATCAGGTCATTCTCTTCATCTTCAGATAAATGTAAAGCTTCATTCACGGCATACGAGAAAAATCCGTAAGACGAAATAGTCTTTGCCAAAGGATGCTTCAGCAAAAAGTCTTCATGAAAAATCAGAAGATAACCTGTATTCTCACAATCCATTGTCTTCAGATCCAGATACTGAACCTGATTGGGAGCCGTAAAACTCAACACCCCTTTATCATAATCATAATGCTGCTGTCCGTATTTTATTTTTCCTGTAGCATTTCGTTTCATAGCAACACAATAATATCTGCTCACAAATCCCTTCCAGACCTCATCTTCAATAAAAAGACTTTCAGAAAGATTGATGATGCTTACCATCGGATGCTTTGGTTCGGGAAGCGAAAGCAGCCTGTGAAATGCTGAAATAGATTGTATTGTGTTCATAACTTTTAATTTTTTTGATGATAATTTGGGCAGCTTTATCCGCCTTCCGCTCCCAATCTTTTGTTCGTCATTCTTCCTCACAAAAGGATTTCCGCTCAAGTCGGGCTGCGATGGTATTGCATCAGAAGCCTGACAGGATTAAAATTGATAATGATCAGCTTGTGCAGCGAGATTCAAACAATTAATAATCCAGCAATCCCATACTGAATTCATCATAAGGGGCACCCGTATCTGTTCCTAAAGGTACAATGCTTTCCAGTTTTTGAAGTTCTTTTTCAGATAATTCTATTGTAGCAGCTTCAATATTTTGTTCAAGATATTTTCTGCGTTTCGTTCCTGGAATAGGAAGGATCCCTTTGCTGATAATCCAGGCCAAGGCCAGTTGCGATGAGGTAATGTTTTTCTCTTTCGCAAGACTTTCAATAGCTTCAACCAGCTCAATGTTTTTATGAAAATACTGTTCCTGAAAACGAGGAATTCCTCTTCTGAAATCATTCTCCGGTAAATCATCAATGGTGCGGATCTGCCCGGATAAAAAACCTCTTCCCAAAGGAGAATATGCCACAAAGCCAATTCCTAATTCATTCAGAGTTTTAATAACCCCTTTTTCTTCAACGGTTCTTTCAAACAAAGAATATTCACTTTGTACGGCAGAAATAGGATGTACAGCATGAGCTCTTTCTACTGTTTCAGGGGATACTTCCGACAATCCAATATAACCAATTTTTCCTTCTTTCACCAATTCACTCATCGCTTCCACAGTTTCCTCGATCGGCGTATTGTTATCAAGACGGTGCATGTAATAAAGGTCTATATAATCTGTTTTTAAGTTTTTCAGCGAACGTTCAACAGATTTTTTCACATACTCTTTGGTTCCGTTGATTTTCCAGGTTATTTGATCATTATCATCAATTTCCCAACCGAACTTTGTTGCAATGACATATCGGTCACGATTACCTTCAACAGCTTTTGCAATTAATTGTTCATTTTTAAAAGGACCATATAAATCGGCGGTGTCCAGAAAATTTCCACCCAGTTCCAAAGAACGGTGAATTGTTGAGATAGCTTCTTTCTCATCACTTTTACCGTACATATCTGCATCGCCAAAGCCCGTCATTCCCATACATCCCAAACCAATATTCGGAACGACTAAACCCTGACTTCCTAATTTTACCTGATTCAATTTCATATTGTTGATTTTTTATGACTACAAAATTCAGCAGAAATTAAAAATCAGATGTATGCAAAATAGGGGTTGTTGTATGCAAATTACCGAATAGGACTTTTGCCTTAATTAGAATCAAGAATATTGATAGCACAACCATCTAAATAATCTGCAAAATGTTTGAAAGTATGCTTTTGGGAATCGTAATGTTTATTTTTTAGGTTTAGAACTCATATAAAAACTTAATTTTCCACCATTTATAATCTCAGAATGCTTTAGGGTGAAGTTCCTGATTTCTTTTCCATTTAAAAGAACTTTCTGAACATATACATTCTTTGGACTTTGATTGACCGCCTCAATTTCAAAAACTTTTCCATTTTCCAGATTCAATACAGCATGGTCAACAGCAGGACTTCCGATAGAATAATCTTCCGATCCGGGAGCTACAGGATAAAAGCCTAATGAGCTTAAGATATACCAGGCACTCATCTGTCCGGTGTCATCATTTCCTCCTAATCCATCAGGGGTAGCTTTATACTGCATTTCTAAAATACGGCGGATCTGAGCCTGGGTTTTCCATGGCTGCCCTGCCCAGTTATAAAGATAGGCAACATGATGTGCCGGTTCATTTCCGTGGACATATCCTCCAATGATTCCCTCTCTCGTAATGTCTTCGGTATCTGCAAAAAACTCGTCAGGAAGATGCATGGAAAATAATTCATCCAGTTTTGAAGCGAATTTCTTTTTGCCTCCCATCATTTTGATAAGCTCATCAGGATTTTGTGGAACGAAGAAACTGTAGTTCCAGGAGTTTCCTTCAATAAAGCCTTGCCCGTGGGTGCTTAGTACATCAAAATCTTTTTTGAAACTTCCATCAGCCAATCGGGGACGCATAAAGCTGCTTGTGGGGTCAAAATTATTTTTCCAGTTTTCAGAACGTTTGATAAATTGATTATAAACTTCTGTTTCCCCCAGATGTTTAGCCAGTTGGGCAATCGCCCAGTCGTCATAGGCATATTCAAGTGTATTTGAAACCGAAGTTCCATTTTTTTCAGCGGGAATATAACCCAGGTCGATGTATGGTCCAATCCCTTCATAATCTCTTTTGCCGGCTGTTTCTACACAGGCTTTCAGAGCTTCTTTCGGATCTCCATTATAATTTCCTTTGATAATAGCATCTGCCACCACGCTTACACTGTGATAACCGCTCATACACCAGTTGTCATTGGCATAATGCGACCAGATTGGCAGCATCTTCATAGAGAACTGATCGTAATGAGCCATCATTGATCTTACCATATCATTATTCCGTTTTGGCTGAATAATATTAAAAAACGGATGTAAAGCCCGATAGGTATCCCAGAGAGAAAATGTTGTGTAATTGATAAATCCTGTTGCTTTATGAACGTTTTGATCTAACCCTTTATATTCTCCATTAAAGTCCATATACGTTGTTGGATTAATAAAAGTATGATACATTGCTGTATAAAAATTAGTCTTTTCCGTATCAGAACCTTTAATGAGAATCTTGTTTAATTCTTTATTCCAGTTATCCTGAGTTTGAGCTTTTACCTGATCGAAGGATAAATTTCCGGTTTCTTTTTCAAGATTTTCCATAGCATTGGCCTGGCTTACGGGTGAAATGGCAAGTCTGATTTCAATAGCTTCATTTTCACGAGTGTCAAAATCAAAATACATTTTCAAATTCTTTCCTGCAATTTCAGGGAAGTTTTTAGTCTGGTCAAATTTTCTCCAGAATCCATTATAAACCTGCTTTCCATCATAGTTTTGTTGACCATAATTTTTAAAAGGTTTTGAGAATTTCATAGCAAAATAAACAGTCCTTGTTCGTGCCCAGCCATTGGTCTGGCGGTATCCTGTAACTGTATTTCCGTTTTCAACACGGGCGTAGGTCCATACATTTTTTCCGTTATAATTATAGATTCCGGCCATCAGATCCAGAATAATATGTGCCTGATCAGACTTTGGAAAGGTATAACGGTGGACCCCCACTCTTGATGTTGCGGTGAGCTCTGCCAAAATATGATGATCATCCAGTTTTACTTTATAATAACCCGCTTCTTCCGTTTCATTCTGATGAGAGAAGCTGCTTCTGTAGCCATTTTCCGGATGCAAAGCAGTCCCCGGATTAAGCTGTAGTTTTCCTACAGTAGGCATAATGAGAAAATCCCCTAAATCGGAATGTCCCGTACCACTGAAGTGGGTAGAACTGAAACCTACAATCGTCTTATCTTCATAACGGTAACCCGCACAATATTTGTAAACCTCCCCGTTATACTTCCCATTGAGTTCATAGGAAATAGTATCTGTTTCAGGGCTTAACTGTACGGCCCCGAAAGGAGAAGTAGCGCCAGGGTAAGTATGCCCCATTTTTTCAGTCCCGATGAGAGGATTGACATATTGTATTAATTTTTCAAATTTTTGAGCTTTAAAATGTAAGCTGAAAAATAAAAGAAACAGAAAAACAGTTGTTCCGTGATTTTTCATTAATGATAGGTTTTCAAAGATTAAAATTAATTAAAATCATCATTTACTGTGCTGTTGTGGACGAAATTTGTATATCATTTATTCTTTTCGGAAAAACGGAAACCTATTCCGTGCAGGTTCTCGATCAGAATATTTTGTTCATCTGCCAATACCTTTCGTAACCTGGAAATAAATACATCCAGACTCCGCCCCATAAAATAATCATCATCACCCCAAATGGCTTTCAGGATATCCTGCCTTTTCAGAACCGTATTTTTATTTCGGATAAAATATAACAGCAGGTCGGATTCCCTTTGGGTAAGGGTAATAGTCGCTATAGCATCTTGTAATGTATAGTTTTTGGGATCAAAGTCATATTTGCCAACTTTATAACTTGAGGAATAGGTATTGGTTTTCTTTGATCTTTTGAGAAAAACTTCAATTTTCAGAATCAGTTCTTCTATGCTGAATGGTTTTACCAGATAATCATCGGCTCCTATCTTAAGCCCTTTGATGCGGTCTTCTTTTAATGCTTTTGCGGAAATAAAGATGATGGGTATATCAGAATTTTTATGGCGGATCTGCTCTGCCACTTCAAATCCGTTCAGCTCAGGCATCATAATGTCCAGCAGACAGATGTCAAAGTTTTGACTGTGATAGGCCTCCAGTGCAGATTTTCCGTCCGGGTAGCAGTGGATGTCATAATAGCTCTCAAGGCTGTCTTGTATCAGGAATGCAATCGTCTTGTCATCTTCCGCATATAAAATTTTAGATTTCTCCATACTTCGCTATTATTAAATTTAAAATGGAAAAAAGAGGGTTGTAGTAATTCCTTTGTCTGTATTGTTTTCCACTGAAATTTTCCAGTTATGCTGCTGTACAACTTTTTTTACATAAAATAATCCTAATCCAAAGCCATTCACCTCTTCGCTTTTTTTAGTACTTACCCTATAAAATTTCTCAAAAATCTGAGGAATATTTTTAGGTGGAATGCCTATTCCGTTGTCTTTAAATTTCAGATATAAACCTTTTGAGTCTTTAAAGGACGAAATTACAATACTAGGTTTTGTTTCGCAATACTTAATGGAATTATCCAAAATATTATATACAATATTGGTGAAGTGAAATTCATCCGCCATTATTGAAGTATTGTTTTCTATTTCTATATAAATGCTGAGGTCTTCATTTTTTTGCTGTATGGCGTCAGCAATTTCCTGAATAAATGGGAAGAGGATGATTTTTTGAGGCTTTAAGGACAATCCCGAAGCATCATTTTTGGCGATATTCAATATTTTTTCAATATGACTATTCAGCTTATAGCTTTGATTGATAATAATAGATGTATAGGTTTGCAACTTGGAGTTCTCCTGTATCAGATTTTGCTTGTTGAGGGCTTCTGAAGCTAAAAGTATTGATGATAAAGGTGTTTTGAACTCATGGGTCATATTATTGATGAAATCACGCTGCAGTTCTGAAAACTTTTTCTGCTGAATGATTGTATAAATAGAATAGACATATACAAGGAGAATAATAATAAGAGCAAAAGTGAGTAAATACCAAAACCTTAATGAGCTGATCAGATACGTTGTTTTATCGGGGAAACGTATAGAAAAATAATAAATCAGGTTTTTATGCTTTGGAAAATTGATCACTTTGTTACTCGGGCTTTCCTGATGACTGGAAATATACTTCCCATAGATCATTTTATCACTGTGGCAGTTGTAAAGAGCATATACGTAATCTGTATTGATCTGGAAACGGGTGAATTCTGTTTTCAGATAATACTCAAGAACTACGGGATGAAATTCATTGTTAATATTAACCACATAATAGTCATTAGCTATATTTTGTACAGGGTTTTCCGTGAAAGAATTTTTTCCTCCGGATAATTTTTCAGCAACTTCTAATAATGCAATATTTACTTTCTGATTAAATTTTTTATCTTCAAGATTATAAGCCTGCCGGGTCCACATCAGCTGAGCTATTAAAATTCCAATAATAGCAATGAATCCCAGCGTTATAATGATATTGAGTTTTTTTATTTTCATTTTCCCAAACAATATTATCCAAAAATATCTATTAATCATTTATCATTAACAACTTGTTAACAAATGTTTGAAAGCAGTTAACAAATTATATGGTCGATCTGCTTTACATTTGTTTCACCATAAAGAAAATAAGTTCTTTTATTACTTCAAATTAATAAAAATCTATACTCATGAAAAAATTAAAAATCACAGCAGTGTTAGCAGTTTTAGCTTTCTCTCCGTTTTATGCAAATGTATTTCCTGTTGAAGGTACTTCAATTGTGAAAATGGTTGCTGATGCTATTAAATGGAAATCAGAATCGATCGATGTAGGAAATATTCCTCAGGGTAAACCAAAGTTGATCAGATTTGAATTTACCAATACAGGTTCAAAACCAATCATCATACAAAATGTAGCACCTTCATGTGGATGTACAACAGCAGATTATACAAAGACGCCTATTCAGCCTGGTAAAAAAGGATTTGTGGAAGCTAGTTATAATGCGGCAGCTGCAGGTGCATTTATGAAAACTGTAAACGTTACAACAAGCGAGAGCAAATCTCCTAAAACACTTTCGTTTAAAGGAGTGGTTGTTTCATAACTCATATTTCAATAATAACAGAAGTCGTTTCATTATCCGTGAAACGGCTTTTTTTGTATTGCTATCTCGTGCATAATTTAAAAAAATGCCAAGACAAATAATTATATTAAATTTACATACACCGTATTAAAAGGTATTTGATTTTCTGCGGGAATCTTTTGTCGCCTGTAGAGATTATATTATATATTTATTTAAAATTACTGAATTATGAACTTATATACACAGCCAATGCTTCGCGAAGGGGCACTAAAAGATAAAGTAGCAATTGTAACAGGTGGCGGAAGCGGGCTTGGAAAAGCAATGACCAAATATTTTCTTGAACTGGGAGCCCATGTGGTAATCACTTCCAGAAATCTGGAGAAATTACAGACCACTGCGAAAGAACTGGAAGAAGAAACGGGAGGTAAGGTGCTTTGTGTAGCTTGTGATGTAAGAAACTGGGATGAGGTAGAAGCAATGAAAGAAGCTGCATTAAAGGAATTTGGTAAAATTGATATCCTTCTTAATAACGCTGCCGGAAATTTTATTTCTCCAACAGAAAAATTAACCCACTCTGCTTTTGATTCCATTCTTGATATTGTTTTAAAAGGGACAAAAAACTGTACTCTTTCTATTGGTAAACACTGGATAGATTCTAAAACTCCGGGAACCGTTCTGAATATTGTTACTACATATGCCTGGACAGGTTCTGCTTATGTAGTTCCATCAGCCTGTGCAAAAGCCGGGGTACTGGCAATGACAAGATCGCTGGCTGTAGAATGGGCTAAATATGGAATTCGTTTCAATGCCATTGCTCCGGGACCTTTTCCTACGAAAGGAGCATGGGACAGACTTCTTCCGGGAGATCTTCAGGAGAAGTTTGATATGAAAAAGAAAGTTCCATTGAGAAGAGTAGGAGAACACCAGGAGCTTGCTAACCTTGCTGCTTATCTGGTTTCAGATTATTCTGCTTACATGAACGGTGAAGTGGTAACCATTGATGGGGGAGAATGGCTCCAGGGAGCGGGAGAATTCAATATGCTTGAAGCAATCCCAGGTGAAATGTGGGATGCGTTGGAGGCGATGATTAAAGCCAAAAAGTCAAATTAATTAAACTTATATAAAAGACTCCCGGCGATGTAACAATTCCGGGAGTTTTTTATACCTATATACCAAGTAATAATTTTTTCAAATGAATGTTAAACTTCCAACCCTGGTTTCCGCAGTGGCCGTTTTACTGTTTTCAGGATCTGCTTATGCACAGGAAACACCAAAATATGATTATGTAGAAGCGTTCAAACCGTTTTTCTACCCTCAAACCGGAACTGAAACCCGTTCTGCAAGCGGGCAGCCTGGGCATGCTTACTGGCAGAATTCAGCAGATTATCATCTGAATGTAAGCCTGAATGAAGATAAAAAAGAAATTACAGGAACCTCTGAAATTACCTATACAAACAACAGTCCGGATAAATTAAGTTTTCTCTGGCTGCAGCTGGATCAGAACTTGTTTTCGAAAGACTCCCGCGGAAATGGAGTAGTTCCGCTTTCAGGAAGCCGAAACGGGGCTCACGGCGAAGAGTTTAATGGAGGGTATACTATTAAATCAGTAAGAATTGATGGCAAAGACGTCAAATATACCATTACAGATACAAGAATGCAGATTGATCTGGCTAAAGAATTAAAAGCAAAAGGAGGAGTCGCAAAAATTGTGATTGATTATTCCTTTGTTTCTCCGGATTACGGATCAGACAGAATGGGTATTCAGGAAACCAAAAACGGTAAGGTTTTTACTATGGCACAATGGTATCCGAGGATGTGTGTGTATGACGATGTATTGGGATGGAATACGATGCCTTATCTTGGGGCTTCTGAATTTTATTTAGAATATGGAAATATCACGGCTGATATTACAGTGCCTGCCAGCCATTATGTAGTAGCATCAGGAGAACTGCTTAATGAAAAAGCGGTTTATAGTAAAGAAGAAATCAACAGATGGAATCAGGCTAGAAACAGTGATAAAACGGTAACAATCCGTTCCGAATCTGAAATTGGAAAAAATAAACCTTCCGGTACAAAAACCTGGAAATTTAAAATTACACAAGCAAGAGATTTTGCCTGGGCATCATCTGCCGCATTTATTCTGGATGCCGCAAAAATTGATCTGCCCAGCGGTAAGAAATCTTTAGCCATTTCTGCATACCCTGTAGAGAGCGCTGGTGATAAAGCCTGGGGCAGATCTACAGAATATACCAAGGCTGCCATAGAACATTATTCGAAAAAATGGTATGAATATACTTATCCGGCTGCCACCAATGTTGCTGGGAACGAGGGCGGAATGGAATATCCGGGTATTGTTTTCTGCCATATGAATTCCAAAGGAGAAGATCTTTGGGGAGTCACAGATCATGAATTTGGACACAACTGGTTTCCTATGATCGTAGGCTCTAATGAAAGAATGTTTGCATGGATGGATGAAGGCTTTAATACATTTATCAACGGACTCTCAACAGAAGCTTTTAATAAAGGTGAATATTACAGAAAACCAAATCTTGCCCGGTCAGGAAGTTATCTTATGGGAGATTATCTGGAGCCCGTTATGGTAGGACCTGATAATATGAGAGAACGAAATATTGGATCTCTGGCTTATTATAAGCCGGCAACAGGATTGTCTGTTTTAAGAGAAGCGGTTCTGGGACCTGAAAAATTTGACAAAGCATTTAAAACCTATATCGATCGATGGGCCTTCAAACATCCTACTCCCTGGGATTTCTTCCATACTATGGAAAATGTTTCCGGTGAGGAGCTGAATTGGTTTTGGAGGGGTTGGTTTTTTAATAAATGGAAAATTGATCAGGGGATTAAGAATGTAAAATATGTAGATGGAGACTTTAAAAACGGAGCTCAGATTACTGTTGAAAATATTGAACAGATGCCAATGCCTACTACAGTACAGATGAAATTTAAAGATGGGACAGCAAAAATTGTAAAAATCCCTGTGGAAGTCTGGAAAAGAAATACAGAATGGACTTTCAGAGTAGATTCTGATAAAGAAATCAGTGAAGTGAGACTGGATCCCGATGCTGTAGTTCCGGATGTTAATGCCGCAAATAATGTTTGGTTATCTTCCAATATAAAACCGGTTGAAAAAATTAACGTGAAAGATTTTACAGGAAGTTATAAGAACGACAAAACTAAATTTAAGATAACTTTCGTTGAACACAGCGGGAAACTCTCTGCGCAGGTTTCGGAAAAATATGAATTTCCTCTTGAATATGTGGGAGATAATAAATTTATTTCTGATCAGTCCGATCTTGATATTGTTTTCAGTAAAGACAAAAAAGAAATGACTCTTACAGAAGCGGGAAGAGCTACCAAATTCAGTAAAGAATAATCGTAATTTAACAATATAATCATATAAATAAGGCTTCTCTATGACAGAGAAGCCTTATTTTTGTCTCTTATTGATAAAATAGCATATGAATTTCAGATTTTCAATGGTGTTCCTGATGTATTTTGCATTGGGATTTTCACAGGATTTTACCGTAATGAGCTTTAATATCAGACTGAATGTAGAGTCGGATAAAGAAAATGCATGGCCTCAGAGAAAGCAGGACGTTGCAGATTTAATAACCTATTATCATCCTGATTATTTCGGTGTACAGGAAGCGCTTCCGGAACAGATGAAAGATATCAAAAACGGATTAAAGAACTACGACTACGTTGGGGTAGGAAGAGATAACGGGAAAGAAAAGGGTGAATTTTCAGCGATTTTTTATGATACGAGAAGACTTGATATCGTAAAATCAGGAACATTCTGGCTGTCTGAAACACCGGAAAAGCCTTCAAAAGGATGGGATGCAGCATTGAACAGGATTTGTACCTATGCCTTATTTAAAGATAAAAAATCAAAAAAAGAATTTCTGGCTATGAATCTTCATTTTGATCATATAGGAAATGTAGCAAGAGTAAAATCTTCTGAGCTGATCCTGAAAAAGACCAAAGAGCTCAACCCTAAGAATCTTCCGGTAACTTTGAGCGGAGATTTTAACCTTACAGACGATACAGAACCCATTAAAATCCTTTCTCAGAATATGAAAGACAGTTTTTACCATTCTGAGAGCAAACACTATGGTCCGGTAGGAACTTTTACCGGTTTTAATGTAAATGAAGTGCCCAAAGAACGAATTGATTATATTTTCACAAAAGGATTCAGTATAAAATCTCACAGACACATCAATGACCGAAGAGAAAATCTTCTCTATCCATCAGATCATTTCCCGGTTATTGTAAATCTTTCTTTATAAAATTAACTGGTTGGAAAATCAACTTCAAATCCAATTCCTCTGAGGGATTGGATTTTTACTTCTGTATCATTGATGAAATACTTTCGGAGCCTGCTGATAAATACATCAAGGCTTCTTCCTGTGAAATAGTCATTGGTTTCCCATAGATTATCCAGAATATTATCCCTTGTTATTGTAGAATGATTATGCCTCAGAAGATATAGAAGAAGTTCCTGTTCACGAACCGTCAACCGTACATTTCCTTTGGGATGGGAAAGCTGAAGTTTCTGCGTGTCCAGGTGATATTGTCCGATTTTTATCCGGGTTTCCGTACTGATGGGTAAGGTTCTTTTCAATATATTTCTAATTCTTAAAACCAGTTCCTCCGGATCGCATGGCTTTGGAATATAATCATCCGCACCGATTTTTAAACCCGTTAATCTGTCAATTTTCTGATTTTTTGCTGTTAAAAATAATAATGGAAACTTCGTTCTTTCCTTTAAAATCATTTTAGCCAGTGAGAAACCGTCAATATTAGGCATCATTACATCTAAAATACCTATCTGAAAAGGAAAATCAGAAGTGATGAGGTCCACAATATCCTCAGGATTCTGAAACCAGGTGACTTCAAAATCTTCCAGTTCCAGATATTGTTTCAGGATCATTCCAAAGTCCGGATCATCCTCTGCCAGAAGAATTTTAGTTTTCATAGGGCATATTTATTTTAAAAGTTGTTCCTTCTTTAGGCTGGCTGGTAACTTCTATTGTACCCTTATATTTTTTTGTAATCTTCTGAACAAAATATAAACCGAGCCCTAATCCTTTTGTATTATGGATATTATTGGATTGTATTCTATAAAATTTTTCGAAAATATTTTTGAGTTCCTTTCTTTCAATACCCTGTCCATTATCTTTGACTATAATTTCAAGATTTTGTTGTGAGGATAAAATCTTTACTTGTACAGCAGACGAACCATATTTTACACTGTTTTCACACAAATTTTTCAAGACCGTTTCCATGAGATTTTTATCAAAAGGAAGCTGGTGCATCACTTTATTTTCAAGTTTAAAATTAGTCTGCGTGTAGGTAAAAGTAAGATCCTGGACGAAAAAATCCCAGTCTTCAGGTCTTACAGGGAGGAGTTCGTTGGGGATTTCGTCTTTATGAAGCTGAAACATCAGACTTTCAAGCCGGGAGATTTGCCGGTCTATAAGTGGGAGAGTTTCCGGATTCCATTCCTTTTTTAGGGCTTTTGATGCTACCTTTAGAGTAGCAATTGGAGTTTTAAATTCATGAGAAATATTATCAACCGCAGTATGCAGGACTTCAACAAGCTTCTGTTGTCGGATAAGATTTTTAGTAGTAAAAATGTACAACACCAAAACACCTGCTAATAAAGCTATACAACAGAGTATTAAGAGTGCAAGCTCCCTGAATACAATACTTTTAATATTCAGAATTTGTAGATCAGTTTCTCTTTGGATAACAAAGGTTTCACTATTGTTTGATGTTTCCCAAGTTCCGAAATTTGAGAGCCTTGGTTTGGAAACTTTATTTCTGGTTTGGAAAATAATAATAGGTTCTTCAATAAGTTTATTACCAGTTGGAGCAAATATAATAGATATATACCGAACTCTTAAAGCTATTTTATAGTTTTCCTTTTTAAATGCATGATCTACATAGTTGCTGATCTGATTGGTTGTGCTTTTTCTGTTTTTTTCAAAGGTATCCAGAAATTGCTGCTTGCTTATCCTGTTGCTATTAAGACCAATGAATAATTTTCTCTGAGCATTATCATCACCTCTTTTTTTTGCTAATTGAATTGTATAGTCTTCTAGTTTTAAAGATACTTCCTTATAAATTTCCCTTTCCCTTACCAGATAAGTTTTGTATATAAAATAGGTCTGGATCCCAAGGAGAAGCAGAAAAAGTCCAGAAAAAATTGTAATAAGAAATTTACTTTTTGACATCATTGGGTACAAAGATAAATTTTTAAATTTTCCCAAACTGACATTAACCGTCCTTTAACCTTCCGTTAACCGAAGTTCTTCGTGGTAATTTGGAGATTTGTAAAATGAAGCCAACTAGAATAATAAGGCTTAAAATATTTTAATATATAACACAAATAATGAAGAAATTACTAATTTTCCTTTGTTTTCCTGCCGTAATGTTTTCCCAAACACAAAAAATAGAAGGGATCATTGTAAACGAACAAAACCAGAAACTTTCTTTGGTACCCATAGATATTTATAATTTTCAAAATTTATTACTGAAAACTATCAGGACCAATGAAGATGGGCATTTTATTTTAGATGGAATTGCAGATCCTTCTGTAAAACTAGTAATTAAAGAGCTGGAGTATGCGCCGTACGAGCAAAAACTGGATATAAAAAGCCAAAGTCAAATACTTCAAGTTGTGCTGAAAAGGGAAGATCATGATATTCAGGAAGTGGTATTAACCAAGAAAAAACCTTTAGTCACAAGAAAAATAGACCGTTTGGAATTCAACGTTGAAAATAGCAATATTACATCACTCAGTGCCTGGGAAATATTGCAAAAAACCCCCGGAGTTACAGTTAATAATGAAAAGTTGGCAATTAAGGGCAGTCAAAATATTTTAGTTACTATTAATGATAAAAAAGTAATACTTACTGGAGATGAACTCAAAAATCTTTTGGAAAATACCCAGGGACAAGATATAAGATCTGTAGAAGTGATAACTAATCCACCTGCAAAATATGAAGCTTCCGGCAGTGCAGTACTTAATATTGTGATGAAGGAAAATAAAATTAAAGGCTATCGCAGTAGTATTTTTTCCCAATATATACAGTCCCAATATGGAAAGGGAAAAGTAGGTATTTCTCAATACTATAAAAAAGATAAACTTTCTTTAATGGGCAGCTATTATCTGAATGGAGGGACTTATTTTAGGGAAGGAATTGATCAGGTTAATTATGTAGAAGATCAGACAAGATGGGTAAGCACAATGAATAGGAAAGATAAAAATAGGTCCCAGAGTAGTGTGAACCTTAATGTTGAATATGAGATTGACAGCTTGACAAATTTAAGCCTGAATTATTCAGGGCTCTTCAGACCGAAATCTTTCGGGAGATATGATGTTCCTACATTGATCTACAATAGCCAGAAT
The DNA here is from genome assembly GCF_021869765.1 of Chryseobacterium sp. MEBOG06. Lineage (NCBI taxonomy): Bacteria > Pseudomonadati > Bacteroidota > Flavobacteriia > Flavobacteriales > Weeksellaceae > Chryseobacterium > Chryseobacterium sp. MEBOG06. The sequence continues at coordinate 545,089 of NZ_CP084580.1, forward strand.
ATTGTTGAGTCTAATTATAGAACAATTAATGATCATCATTCAAGTTCTTCTAATAATGCTCTGAGTGCTGAAATAAATAGAAAGTTTAATAAAAAGAGTCAGATAACCTGGACAAATTATTTTACAGGAAATAATACTTGTAGTTATCAAGATGTTATTACGCTTCTCAATTTTGCAAATCAATCTCCTAAAGAAAATAATTTTATCACCAATAATAAAAGCAATATTGAATTGTATTCTTCCCAGCTTGATTATCAATGGAAGGGAGAAAAATGGAATTTGGAATCTGGATTAAAATACAGCTTTGTAAAGACCGGCAATCAACTTGTTTTTTCAGACAATGAAAATGGAAAATTAAATTATCGAAATGATAAAAGTAATATTTTTGATTATAAGGAACATAATTTTGCACTCTATACCTCGCTTTCTTATAATATTGGTAAATGGAATTTCAAAGGAGGATTACGTGCTGAAAATACAGATATACAGGGAGTTGTTTCAGACCCTTATGAAGTGAATACAAACAAATATTGGAAATTATTTCCAACTCTATATACTCAATATACTACAGAAAGCAATCATCATTTTGGATTGTCTTATGGAAAACGAATCAGCAGGCCATCTTATTCGTGGTTAAATCCGGCAAAGTCATATTATAATTTATTCTCTTATTTTCAAGGAGATCCAAATCTGAAAGCAACAATTATTCATAATTTAAATTTTAATTATACCTGGAAAAATTGGAATCTTGATTTTTATTACCGAAAGGAAATTAATCCATCAATGGAAATTTCATATCAGAATCCCACCAATAATAATCTAATTTATCATTTGACAAATATTGAAAAAGAACAGGCTTTCGGGTTTAGTTTATACAAAAATTTTCAAATTAAAAAATGGTGGATTTTGAATATTTCTGAAAATCTGGAGCATAATGAAAATTATTTTATTGGTGTTGATGCTGTTTTACATAAAAATAAGATAGTAAATCTGGAGTCAGATATTTCTACCAGTTTTATATTGAATAAGGCTACAGAGTGGAAGCTAGAGATAGGAAACAGATATAATTCGCCTCATATTCAGGGGACTTTTAGAATCTCCGGTTCTTCGTCTACTTATTTGATAATGAATAAAAAATTATTTAATAAAAAATTGGAAACGAGCCTTATGTTCAATGATATTTTTAGAACATCAAAAAAGAAGGTTAGTACAAAATATGCTAATCAGGATAATTTTTATCTTGACTATGGAGATACACAAAACTTTACTATTTCTTTAAAGTATAACTTTGGAAATCAATCTGTGAAAGCAGCCAAGCCAATTAAGAAAACCGATGAACAAGGGAGAATGTAAAATCTATTATATAAAAAACTAATATCTATAAAACATTATTATAAAAGAATTGAACAACTTCCTGTTACATTTTCGCTATTTTTGATACCTATCTTTAAAAATAGCGTTATGAAGAAAATTTTTTCCGGAATGCTGATGGTAGTTTCATTGCTGCAGATACCTGCACAGGAGTTATATATGCCCAGAAATATTAAAAAAGCCTATGAAAAAGGGACGCGTGATATTTCCGGGGCTCCGGGCAAGAACTATTGGCAGAATAAGGGAATTTACAATGTAGATGTGAAAGTAGATGCCGGCACAAAAGTCGTTTCAGGAAAAGAAACAATTGTGTACAGCAACAATAGCCCTGATCAGCTTAATGAGCTGGCTATAAGATTTGTGAATAATCTTCACAAGCCGCAGTCTCCAAGGTCGGGCGTGGTGTCTAAAGATTTTCTGTCTTCAGGATTAAAGATTAAATCCTTTATCGTGAATGGTGAAAAATACGATATCAACAGTGACGATTGGGGAACGGTTGAAAAAGTAAAATTAAAATCAGCTGTAAAATCAAAATCTAAAGCTGAGGTTAAAATAGAGTGGGAATATCCTCTATCCGTACAGAGCGGAAGAGAAGGTCAGATAGATCCTGAAACATTTTACGTAGCCTATTCTTTTCCAAGAATTTCTGTATACGATGATTATAATGGCTGGGATATGCTTCCGCATTCAGACAGACAGGAATTTTATAGCGATTTCAATGATTATAGCTTTGCGATCTCGGCTCCGAAAAATTATGTGGTCTGGGCAACCGGGGATTTTCTAAATCCGGAAGCCGTACTTCAGCCGGAATACCTGAAAAGGTATAAAGCTTCCTTAAAGAGTGACAAGGTAATGCATGTTGCTACCGAGCAGGAGATGAAGTCAGGAAAAGTAACCCGCCAGAACAAGTGGAATATATGGAAGTTTAAAGCCAATCATATCACTGATTTTTGTTTTGCAATGAGCAATCATTATGTCTGGGACGCTGCAAGTGTACAGCTGAAAACAAAGAGAGCCAGTGTACAGGCAGGTTATAAAAATGGCGCAAAAGATTTTGAACAATATGTGGACTGGATGCGTTATAACCTGGATTGGTTTTCTAAAAACTGGCCTGGAGTAGAATATCCTTATAATGTGATGACTGCCATCCAGGGGTATGCAGATATGGAGTATCCTATGATGATCAATGATACAAGTATTCCTGATGATCTTCGTGATGCAAGGCTTACGGCAGATCATGAAATTGCCCATACTTATTTCCCTTTCTATATGGGAATCAATGAAACAAGATATGCCTTTATGGATGAAGGCTGGGCAACTACTCTGGAATACCTCATCGGGATTGATGAAAACGGAGAAGCTGCTGCCAAAGAGTTTTATAAAAATTTCCGTGTTAAAAGATGGATCAATGATCCGTCTGCAGAAGAAGATCAACCGGTGATTACTATGAGTACGCAGGTAAGCGGTTCAGGATATGGTAATAATTCTTATGTGAAAGCATCACTGTCTTATCTGGCACTGAAAGATTATTTAGGAGATGAATTATTCAAAAAAGCACTGCACCATTATATGGATAACTGGAATGGTAAACATCCGGTTCCATGGGATTATTTCAATTCGATGAATGCAGGTTCCGGAAAAAATCTTAATTGGTTTTTCAATAACTGGTTTTATACCAATAATTATATTGACTTAAAAGTAGCAGGGGCATCCCAGAAAAATGATCTGCTTACCGTAAATGTAATGAATGCAGGCGGATTTGCTATTCCATTTGATGCCATACTGACTTATGAAGACGGAACAACAGAAAAACTGCATTTCTCACCTTCTATCTGGGAAAACGACCAGAAAAAGGCTGATCTTGCGATTCCTACTAAGAAAAAAGTCAAATCTGTAAAACTGGATGGCGATATTTTCATGGATTATACACCGGAAGACAACAGTAAAACACTGTAAAGATAAAAATGCTCTGTCAAAAGTGATAGAGCATTTTTTTTTCAGCCGTCAATCTGTTTATAAAAAAAACAATCTTTCATGACTGATAATTGAAATTTTGTGAAAAAATATTTTTATCCTGCATTAAAAAACATTTCCTTTTTGTTTAAAAATAAGCTGTCAATCGCAGACCTAATGTAAAATAGTTGATCTTTTCTTTGGTGATAAGATTATTAAGCTCATTGTTTAGCTCATCATTGTCTTCCAGGCTATCACTGAAATGGTAACGAATGGAAGATTTTATCTGGTTATAATCGGAATATAGAGTTAGTCCTAATTCCGGATTGAATTTGTACGTCAAAGCAGCTCCCGTATTCCATCGGAATGCCGGTTTGGGTTTATATCTGGCTATCGGAAGTTCATGATTAGGGGCTTCCACATTATCACTCTTTACAAAAACCTTTCCACTGGCTGTAGCGGAATATCCTGCAGTTGCCTTAAGGGTAAGCAGCCATTTATCTGAAAATTCATGAGAAAAATAAGGTCCCAATCCGGCGCCAAGAAATCCCATAGATTGTGTAATGATGCTGTAATTACCGAAGCTTTCTCCATCCTCAAGAGGTACTTTTAAAGGCTTAACAGGGAAGCTACTGAAGCTGAAGTCTCCTCCGATTCCCCATTTCTTTGAAAAGAAATAAGCCCCTTCCAATCCACCTTCAAAACCTACCTGCTTTTTGTTATCAAGACCAATTTCTTTCAGGAAGTCAGTTGTTCCAAGAGCGGCTCCCATCTTTAATGCAATAAAAGAAGGATTTTCATTTCCTTGTATTTTAGATAGAAGACCTAAGTTATCTCCTTTGTTTTTATAAATTTTATCAATAAAGAAATATCCTAATTCTGTAGATAGAATCCCGATTCCTGCGCCTGCCAGAACATCAGGAATCCAGTGTCTGTTATTCAAATTCCGGCCAAGTCCTGTAAGAGCAGCACTACCATACCCTGCAATACTGTATGCCGGGTTTACCATTCCGTATTCCTTATGCAGAAAGCTGGCATTAGTAAATGCCATAGCACTGTGACCGGAAGGGAATGAGTTGTTTTTGGATCCGTCCGGACGTTCAACTTTTGCCGTATATTTAATGGAATTGACCAGAATTCCCATGATAGCCAAACTGGTAACATAGGAAAGAGTGGCTCTTCCAAGATTGTTTCTTCCTTTAACTCCTGAAAGCTTTAATCCATAAACAGCTGCTGCAGGAGCATACTGAAGATAATCATCATATTTTGCTTTAAAGCTAGGAAGATATCGGTTGCGGACTTCACGGATGTTTTCTTTTTCTCCCCATGTTGCTGCCGCTGCCGTAAAAAGTATGGCTGGGGCCACTGATTTCCTTACCCATTCTTTTTTAAAGAAAGGAGTTTTATCCTGAACTGAAATATCAGGCTGGATCAATGCTAGATCTTTCTGAAGGTTCCTGGATTGGATAGTATCCTGAGCTTTATAACAGTGTAAATGCAATAGTATTCCCGATGCTAGTGCTAATTTTTTCATTCTTAGTGTCCTCAAGTTTTTTCTGGCGTAAAAATATAAAAAAAATCCATCCCCCACGGAGATGAATTTTTTTATAAGTAAAATGTGATTAATTATTAGTTAACTCTCAAACCTGCTCTTGGTCCGGAAGCTGCTACTACTGCCTGCATTCTTTGTTTTTGATTGGCTGTGAACATAACCATTACTTTATCATCTACATAATCCATATAATTCATAAAGATCTGAGAACGGCTTACACCGCTGCATGTAGCGTAAAGAGGATAAGAAGGAATCCCATAATTAGGACCAGGTGAAGCTGGTGTATCATTAGAATAGTCAGTCTGGCATCCTGTGTTGGTAGATCCCCAAAGATGCGGAAGGTTCAGATAATGTCCAACTTCGTGGGTGGCGGTTCTTCCCAGATTAAACGGAGCTGAGGTTCCGGAACCTGTTCCGATATAAGGAGCCGCAATCACAACACCGTCTAGCGAAGAAGTAATTGTTCCCGGATAATAAGCATATCCCAGTGTACCTCCAGTCATACTATTTACGATCCAGATATTTAGATAGCTGTCAGGTGAAGTGGCTGCAATACCTGTAGTGGCAGATTTCATTTTATTTTCATCCGGATTCCAGCTTGTGGTGCTTACTTGTTTTCTTACTGTTTTGGCAAGTCTGAATCTGATTTTGGTATCTCCAGCTTTTACAGGAACAAATTCTGATGGAGTATTGTTGACATCTGAATTTGTACTCCCGTAATCTCTGTTCAGTACATCAATCTGAGACTGTAATCTCGCATCCGTTACATTTTGACTGGCTGTATTGTATACAACATTAAATACGACAGGGATTTCTACCGTTCCATCTGCGAGTACTTTACCTACTTTTAAATCAGCGATACGCTTTTCAGTAAATTGTTCAATGGCTTCCACTCTTGCTCTGGCAGCAGGATCTGTTTTTAAAATGTTTTCCCTCATTAAGTCTGAAGGACAAACTCTTTTACTGGTCATTTGCTCAGATGGTGATGATGTCGGTTGTTGCTCCGTGGTAGAATTTGCATCATTGCTGCAAGAAGCTAAAAATATAATTCCAGCTCCCAAAAGAAATTTTTTCATATACTATTATTTTTGGATTTGTGGCTGTGAATTTATATTAATTAAAATTAATGCGCAAGCTTTTTAACTAATACATGTTTATTTCGTAATTTTTTAGTTTGATTATTGGTTTTTAGTTAATCTATTTGACTTTATTTTGATTTTAATTTATTTTGTGATTTTGTTTTTAATATTTCTAAAATAAGTGATTTTTAATGTAAATAATTATACAATATTGTGTTTTTAAGGAATTTTTTACGTTATGTTAGGTTCCAAAACCATTTTTAATAGCAAAAACCGCCAGACCAACACGGGTCTTTAAATCCAGTTTGTCACAAAGCTGATCCCGATAACTTTCAACAGTTCTTGGGCTGCAGCACATTCTGTCGGCAATTTCTTTGTAACTGAGCTCAGTTACAGTATATTTCAGGAATTCTTTTTCACGTTCAGAAATTTTTACAACCACTTCTGATTCATGATCTTTATTCAGGGTGGAGAAAATTATTTTTGAAGCCCATTCCGGATAGAAGAACCCATCAGTGTTTAATCTGGAAAGCGCTGTTTCAAGATCTTTTGGGTGGGTATTTTTTAGAAGATATCCTTTTGCTCCGCTCTTGATCATTTTAATCACACTGCTGTCATCCCCCTGCATACTTAGAGCCATGATCTTAATGTCAGAGTGATTTTTCGTGAGCCAGGCTGCTGTTTCAAAACCATCCATAATCGGCATACTGATGTCCAAAAGGATAATATCCGGAATTGTGTTGCCTTCTTCAAGCTTTTGAATAAGATCTTTTCCGTTTTCACAGACATAGATCACCTCAAAATCAGTAAAATTGCTGATAATTCCTTCCAGTGCTTTGGCAATAAGTATATGGTCGTCAACGATAACAATAGATTTTTTCATGACTGTTTTTTAAAAATTATATGAAGTGTGGTTCCCTTATTTTTTTGACTATCAATGCTGAATTGGGCTCCGATAATTTCAGCTCTGTTTTTCATATTGGTAAGACCTATACCATTGGAAGTGATATGAGTCGTATCGAATCCTGTACCGTCATCCCGAATGGTAAGATCCCAAAGGATATCCTCAGAAGTATTCAGGGTGATGTAAATATTTTTGCAGTTGGAATGTTTTAAACTGTTCTGAATAAACTCCTGTGTAATTCTTAGAAGCATATTCTTATGTACAAAGCCTAAATCCAGCTGGTTGAAGTTGTATTCAAAATTTATACTGCATTTTTTAAAAGAATTGGTATTATTTACCTCTTCCTGTATCAAAGTTACAATTTCCTTTTGGTTGATATTATCATCCGTTAGTGTTTTTGAAAGACTTCGAAGATCCTGAAGTGACTGATTGATAATCTGTGATACCTGATCAATTCTTTCATTGGCTCCTGGAACTTTATTTTCGTAAAGCATCTGCTGCACATACAAACTCACCAGCGTCAGCTTCTGACCAATATTGTCATGAAGCTCTCTCCCAATTTGCTGCATAGTAGCTTGCTGAATTTCCAGTTGCGTAGCCAAAAGCTCTCTTTGATGAATTTCATTTTTCATCTCAATCTCATTCAGATATTCTTTTTTTCGCTGTTTGTAACTTCTAATATAGATTAATACTGCAGTTACAAACATTATAAAAAGGATATTAAATAGAATAATGACAATTAAGAGTTCTGTTTTCCCCATATGAATGAACTTGCAAATAGAATATACATAACTACACCCGACATTAAAAAATAACTAAAATAAATATTCCAGATTTCCGTGTAATCTAACAAGATTGAATAAAGTGCCATGAAAGGTAGTGTTCCTATATAAGAAAGTGTTATTCCCAAATTAATATAAAACATTCTGTTTCTATTAAAGTGAAGGATATCTTGAGAATTAATTTGCTTGTAATATTCCATAACTACCAGAAGCATTAATATAAGGCAGCCAAAAGTATAGTTAAAAGCAAATACAATTTTATTTCCTGAGAAATATAATTCATTGGGAATAAACGAAAGAAGATATAGGAGAGATAACCCGTAAAAAAGCTTTGGCTTTTCTAAGGATTTTGCAGCGTATAACCAGTAAAAGAATATAAACTGGATAGGCATTAAAAAGTAATTGTAAAAATAAGCTTTAGAAAAATAAACAAATTTTCCCCATCTACCATATGCCTCACTAAGAAAGATGAAAATTAAGAAAAATACAAAAAATTTCCAATACTCTTTTCTTATACGATTGTAATATAAAAGGCCAACAAATGCAGCAAGCCCCTCAGCCCAGAGCATACTTTTACTTGCAAATTCTTGGAAATCTGTCATGTATTTATAAATTAATTGTTAATATGACTCACCTAACGAAGCTTTAGGAGGTGTAAGCTGTCCATTATTTTCTCCAAGTCCTGGATTATCACCATCACCATCACCATCGCCATCACCATCATCAGGAAGGATAGGCCTGCGCGCATTTAGTGCTAAAGATATTTTTTCTCCGTTAGCATCTAAAGAATTGAAATCATAGTCAAGAAGGTCACCGGCTTCATTTTCTTTTTTTAGCGTTGGAATCATTACAAGTGTGTGTCTTTCAGCATATTCCTTGGGAACGGGATGAGATTCCATAATGTTCCAGTTTTCTATTTTCGGGTAAGAAGCGTAGTAGAATCTGATTCCCAGATCTTCTTCTGTCGTATCAGGATTTATTCTGTTGGCTTCTTCTTCAATCATTGCAATGAATTTTTTCAACTTAGGAAGGTCAAACCAGATGGAATGGGCATCTTCTATGCCCAGGGTGTTATTGATAGCACTCAGATGATTTTGGCGGTAATTGTCAATCAGTTGTTGAATTAAGTTGATTGACATTACCCCTGGTCGTTGCGGATTGTTTGATTCTGCATTCATAGCTTAGTTGTTTATAATATACATCTCAGATGATCTGCAAATTTCGTAAAAAAATACTTTAGAAAATAAATTAATAAATAGGGAATTTTACTGTTTATTTTACCGTGATTTCACGGATTGTATAGTAAATCTAAATATTAGTAATGAAAAACCGGAGAAAAATCTCCGGTTTAGGTTTAGATGCATGGATATTTCTTGGGATCTCTGCAAATTAATCCTGGTGTGCAGCAGAGACCTGTGGGGCAGCCCCAGTCCTGATCACACATGATTACTGGTGGAAGTAAACCGCCGTCAATTTTCTTTAATTCATTTCTTTTTAACTTTTTCATACTGATTTTGTTTTAGTTATTAATTTGTTTGAATGATAAAGGTAATTATATATCACGACTAATAGATATAATATATTTATTAATTATAGATTATTTTGTAATTAGGACTTCCAAAAATAACCTGAGCGTAGGCCATCATTTAATAATAAAATAAGTGCTGCAGATATCTCTACAGCACTTATTCACAAAAATAATATATATGAAAAAAACTATTTTATTGCTCGGTCTCTCTGAAAACAAGACCTGTTTCTACGAAATAATCCAAAGTGATTCTGTCTCCATCATTTACATTTCCTGCAAGGATTTCTCTGGAAAGCTTATTCAACACTTCCTGTTGGATTACTCTTTTTAGAGGTCTTGCACCGAAGGCAGGATCATATCCCTTATCCATCAGATAATCCACAGCATCCTGAGTGAAAGTCATAATGATATTTCGTTTAGAAAGCATTTCATTGAAACCTCTCAACTGATATTGAACGATTTTTCCAATCTCTTTTTTCGTTAAAGGCTGGAACAATACGATCTCATCAATTCTATTCAGGAACTCCGGACGTAAAGTTTGTTTCAGAAGATCGAAGACTTCATCTTTCGTCTTATCCACAATTTCACTCTGATTTTCCTCAGTAATATTTTCAAAATTCTCCTGAATCAAATGAGAACCTAAATTTGAAGTCATGATGATAATAGAGTTTTTGAAATTAACAACACGTCCTTTATTATCAGTAAGACGGCCATCATCTAAAACCTGCAATAAGGTGTTGAAAACATCCGGATGGGCCTTTTCTATTTCATCCAAAAGAACCACAGAATATGGTCTTCTTCTTACCGCTTCAGTTAATTGTCCACCTTCATCATACCCTACATATCCAGGAGGGGCTCCTACCAGTCTTGAAACACTGTGACGTTCCTGATACTCACTCATATCAATTCTGGTCATATTATTTTCATCATCGAACAGGAACTCTGCCAATGCTTTGGCAAGCTCGGTCTTACCAACCCCTGTTGTTCCCAGAAATAGGAATGAACCGATTGGTTTTTTATCATCACTTAATCCAGCTCTGTTTCTTCTGATTGCATCAGCTACAGCCTGTATGGCCTCATCCTGTCCTACAACTCTGTGGTGAAGCTCAGATTCCAGATGTAATAATTTTTCTCTTTCAGACTGTAGTAATTTGGTTACAGGAATACCTGTCCATTTACCAATCACTTCAGAGATATTTTCTGCAGTAACCTCTTCTTTGATTAACTCATTCTGATGGTTCTGCATTTCAAGTTCAACTTTGGCAAGTTCAACTTCTTTTTCACGAAGTTTTCCATACTGGATTTCCGCTACTTTAGCATAATCTCCCGTTCTGGAAGCTCTTTCTGCTTCGTGTTTCAGAGATTCAATATCTTTTTTGATCTGGGTAAGATCTTCACTTTTCTGTTTTTCTTTCAGCCATTTGGCATTGATTTCATTTCTCTGTTCGGAAATTTTAGAAATATCCTCTTTCAAATGATCAATTTTTGTCTGGTTGCCTTCCCTTGATATGGCTGCCAATTCAATTTCCAGCTGCATCAGCTTTCTGTCTAAAACATCAAGTTCTTCCGGTTTGGAATTGATTTCCATTCTCAGTTTGGCAGATGCTTCATCAATAAGGTCAATTGCTTTATCCGGTAAGAAGCGGTCTGAAATATATCTTTGAGACATTTCCACCGCAGCAATAATTGCTTCATCTTTGATTCTTACTTTGTGGTGGGCTTCATATTTATCTTTAATACCTCGGAGTATGGAAATTGCAGATTCAGTATCCGGTTCTTCCACCATCACTTTCTGGAAACGTCTTTCTAACGCTTTATCTTTTTCAAAATACTTTTGGTACTCATTCAGGGTAGTAGCTCCGATTGCTCTGAGCTCTCCTCTTGCCAGGGCAGGTTTCAAAATGTTGGCAGCATCCATAGCTCCCTCACCACCACCGGCTCCTACCAAAGTATGGATCTCATCTATAAAGAGGATAATCTGTCCATCAGATTTGATAACCTCATTCACTACAGATTTCAAACGCTCTTCAAACTCTCCTTTGTATTTTGCTCCGGCGATCAAAGCTCCCATATCCAATGAGAATAAGGTTTTATCCATCAGGTTTTCCGGTACGTCACCATTGATAATTCTGTGAGCTATTCCCTCAGCAATCGCCGTTTTACCTACACCCGGTTCCCCGATAAGGATTGGATTATTTTTTGTTCTTCTGGAAAGGATCTGTAAAACCCTTCTGATCTCTTCATCACGCCCAATTACGGGATCCAGTTTTCCTTCAGCTGCTAACTCGTTGAAGTTTTTAGCATATTTATTTAAGGATTGATAAGTCTCTTCCGAACTTGCAGAATTAGCTTTGCTTCCTTTTCGTAATTCTTTAATAGCTCCTTCCAGCAGGCTTTTTGTAACACCCATGTCTTTTAACATTTTGGAAACTTCAGAGCTTGTTTCAAGAAGTGATAACCATAAGTGCTCAATCGTTACATATTCGTCACCCATCTTTTTAGCAATATTGGGAGCATCCAGTAAAACTTTGTTTGCAGATTGAGACAGATAAATATTTCCACCCTGTACCTTAGGAAGTTTTTCTAAACTTTCACGGTTACGCTCTCTTACTAAATTGGCGTCCGCTTCGGATTTCTTTAATAAGAAAGGGGAGATGTTCTCATCTGCCTGAAAAATTCCTTCAAGGAGATGTTGAGGTTCAATACTTTGATTTCCCAATTCCATAGCAACCTGTTGTGCTGCCTGGATGGCTTCCTGTGATTTTACGGTATATTGGTTTAAGTTCATATTGTATGTATTTTTGGTTATGATTGGTTTAAAATTTAGTTTTAAAAAACATCAAGAAACTAAATTGTGAGGCTCAGTTTCTTAATGCCATCAATTATTTAATTATTATTCGATGACTGTATCGCAAAAACTGTTCAATTATTAAATTTACAAAAAAATAGGACAAAATTTCCGAATTTGTTATTTTTAACGGAAAATTAACTTGACAAAATTTCCGATTTGATCATTATCTCTTCGAAACCTATGAACAATACGTCATATCATGAATGGTTTTTATGAAAACAAATTTGAAAATCAGAGAATATATTGAATGTCTGTGTTAAATTTCAGCTTTTTATTTTAGAATAATTACTTTTGCATTTTACCAGATGGAACTTAAAGAAAAACAAAGAAAAATATTAGACGTAGCAGTAGAACTTTTCAAAGAGAAGGGCTATATGGGAAGTTCGGTAAGAGACCTTGCTACGAAACTTAATATCAAGGCTGCTTCACTGTATGCACACATCCGTTCAAAAGAAGAAATTCTGGAATGGGTCTGTTTTGGTATTGCTCAGGAGTTTTTTGATGAGCTTCAGGAAGTAAAAAACACAGCGATTCCTCCAAAAGAAAAGCTGAATTTATTCCTTGATAAACACTTATCTGTGGTTCTTAAAAATCGTGATGTGACCCATATTTATTCCAATGAGTGGAGGCATTTGGAAGAAAGGCTTCCTGAATTTGTTGAATTAAGGAAAAACTATCAGCAGGAAGTGGAAGAACTTATTTCTGAGATCTATCAGGCAGAAAATTGGGAGCTGAGATCACCCACATTTACAACAAGATTTATTCTTCATACCCTTAACAATTCCTATTTTTGGTTCAAAAGAAGCAGTGATTCCACTGATGAAATCACCGATGAAATCAGAGAGAAAATTCTTTTCGGTTTATTAGGAAATCAGAAATAATAACCTACTGCAAAGGAAAATCATTAATACATTTTACATTATACTTTTTACAGATAAAGCCGTTCAGCTTCTATTTCGTTATTTAGAATGATTCAAAATATGATAAAAGTCATAAAAATTTTGCCAGCTAGCAAAATCTTTTTAAATTTACACCTAACAAATGTTAGTTAGTTTTATGGATTTTTCAGTTGAATATCTGGAGCTGGGTCAGTTGAGACAGCTTCAAACCGACCGGTTGATCAGCCTGATCAGCTATCTGGGAGAGAAGTCGGAATTTTATAAAAAGAAATTTGATGAATTGCAAATATCTCCAGAGGATATAAGGACGGTTGAAGATATCACGAAACTTCCGATTACTTATAAACAGGATCTGAGAGATAACTATCCTTTTGGTTTGTTCACAGTTCCGAAGAATGAACTTCAGAGAATTCATTGTTCTAGCGGAACAACCGGAAAACCAACCGTAGTAGGATATACAAAAGAAGATGTAGATCTTTTCAGTGAAGTGGTAGCAAGATCTTTAAATGCAGCAGGAGCAAGACCGGGAATGCAGCTGCACAATGCATATGGCTACGGAATTTTCACAGGAGGACTTGGTCTTCATTACGGAGCAGAAAAGCTTGGAATGAGTGTTCTTCCTATTTCAGGAGGAATGACAGCAAGACAGGTTGATCTGATTGTGGATTTTAAACCTGAAGTAATCTGCTGTTCACCATCCTATGCCTTGACAATTGCTGACGAGTTTGCCAGGAGAGGAATTTCAGCGGATGAAATCAGTCTTAAATATGCTGTATTGGGATCAGAACCTTGGACAGAAATTATAAGAGGCCATATTGAAGAGAGATTGGGAGTTCATGCTACTAATATTTATGGGTTGAGCGAAATTATCGGGCCGGGAGTTTCAATGGAGGATTTCGAAGAAAAAGGAGGTGCCTATATCTGGGAAGACCACTTTTATCCTGAAATTTTAGATCCGATTACCAAGCAGCCGGTACCATTTGGAGAAGAAGGAGTCCTGGTGATTACCACTTTGACAAAAAAAGCAATGCCGCTTTTACGATATTGGACAAATGATATCACAAGTCTTTACTACGACGAAAATGCCAAGAGAACAATGGTGAAAATGAAGCCAATTGTGGGAAGAGCAGATGATATGCTGATCGTAAGAGGTGTAAATGTTTACCCAAGCCAGATAGAAGATGCTTTTTCTTATGTAAAAGGGGTGGTTCCCAATTACTATCTGACACCCATCGAAAAAGAACATATGTGTGTAGCCTTGGATATTGATATAGAAATTGATGATGAATTTTTAAAGGTTCAAAAAATAGGCGCCAATACCGATGATTATTTTAATTTTGTCGGAAGCTTTGGAAAAAGTATAGAAAACGAAATAAAAAAACGGGTAGGCATCACTACAACAGTGAAAGTTCATGCCCAGGACAGTTTGCCAAAGTGCGAAGGTGGAAAAATTAATAGAATACTAAAAAAATAATGAATTCATTTTATAAACTTAAAACGGTTAAAGTTCAGAAAGATACACCGGATGCTGTAAATGTAGCGGTGGAAATTCCTGAAGAACTGAAAGATAAGTTCAGATTCAAACAGGGGCAATATCTTAATTTCCGAATGATGATTGACGGAAATGAAGAGAGACGTTCTTACTCGATCTGTAATGCTCCAAGTGAAAAAAGCAATACACTTGAAGTACTGGTAAAGCTATTGGAAAACGGAAGAGTATCAGGATATTTCAATGAGCATCTTCATATGGATGAAATGCTGGAAGTAATGCCTCCGATGGGCGGTTTCAATACCTCTTATCACCCAACCAACACGAAAACGTATGTAGGTTTGGCAGCAGGAAGCGGAATTTCTCCTGTTTTATCCAATATTAAAGAAAGTCTTTATCAGGAACCTAACAGTAATGCTTATCTGTTTTACAGCAACAGAAGCATGCAACATATTTTAAGAAAAGCTGAAATTGATAAGCTGGTGCAGCATTTCAACGGAAGGCTTAAAGTTATTTACCTGGTAAGCCGTGAAAAGCATGAAGATCCTGTTTTTGAAGGAAGAATCTCTGCTGAAAAATTGGAACAGTTATTTGAAAGATATACAGAGATTGATGTAAAAGATTCCACGTATTTCATCTGCGGTCCTGCAGAAATGATTAAAGGAATTGCCGATTATCTGAAAAAAGATAAAAAAGTACCTGCTATCCAGGTTCTATTTGAATACTTCACCGCTCCTGACGAAGAAAATACGGCGGAAATGAGTGATGAGTTTAAGGCGATTGCCAATTTAGAAAGTATGGTAACGGTAATTATCGATGACGATGAATATTCGTTTCACCTGAATTCTAAAAAAGAAAGTATCTTAGATAAAGCATTGAAAGACCAGCTTCCCGTTCCTTTCGCTTGTAAAGGAGGTGTTTGCTGTACGTGTAAAGCACAGGTTTTAGAAGGAGAGGTTTTCATGGAGAAAAATTTTGCGCTTACCGAAGATGAAGTAGCCAGAGGTTACGTTCTTACCTGTCAATGTCACCCGACAACGAATGTGGTGATGCTTAATTATGATGTTTAATATTTTGTAAAATGTAAAATGTACAAAGTATATCAAAATATATTGTACACCCCACATTTACTTTAATACAAAAAAACAAAAGAAATGGACTTAGAAAAATTTGTTCAATATGTTCACGAAGAAAATAAAGTAGAACCAAAAGATGTAATGCCGGATGATTACAGAAAACTATTGGTTCGTCAGATTTCACAGCACGCCCATTCTGAAATTGTAGGAATGCTGCCGGAAGCGAACTGGATTTCCAGAGCGCCTTCATTGAGAAGAAAAATGGCCCTTTTGGCAAAAGTTCAGGATGAGGCCGGTCATGGTTTATATCTTTACTCTGCCACTGAAACTTTAGGAGACGGAAGTATCCGGGCAGACAGAGACGCTACTTATGATGATATGCTGGAAGGAAAAGCAAAATACTCAAGTATTTTCAACTACCCTACATTAAGCTGGGCAGATATCGGCGCCATCGGTTGGTTGGTAGACGGTGCTGCGATTATGAACCAGGTAATGCTGATGGGGAATTCTTACGGTCCTTATTCAAGAGCGATGGTGAAGATCTGTAAAGAAGAGTCTTTCCACCAAAGACAGGGATATGAGATCTTAATGGCACTTTGCCGGGGTACCAAACAACAGAAAGAAATGGCTCAGGCTTCATTAAACCGTTTCTGGTGGCCAGCTTTGATGATGTTTGGACCTAATGATGACAGCTCACCCAACTCTAAAATCTCTATGAATTACAGAGTAAAAAGAGAAAGTAACGACAGTCTTCGTCAGAGATTTATCGACGTTACCGTTTCTCAGGCTGAATTCTTAGGATTAACGATTCCGGATAAAGACCTGAAATGGAATGAGGAAAGACAACATTACGACTTCGGAGAACTTCCATGGGGTGAATTCATGGAAATCTTAAAAGGAAACGGACCTTGCAACAAGAAACGTATCGAAACGAAGAGAAAAGCGCAGAGAGAAAACTCTTGGGTAAAAGAGGCGGCAGCAGCTTTTGCAGAGAAACAAAACGAAAAGGTAAACTAAGAAATTAGTGAGAATTTTACTTCAAATTTTATTTTTTGTTTTTGTTTCGATGATGAAAGGACAGGACGCAGATAAGCTTGCTGGTATTCCTTTCAATATAGAAAATGAGAAAGAGATAAGAATTTATCAAGGACCCGGGATTGCAAATGGAGGAAAAATTTTTAGAATTTATCTGAGAAAAGATGAAAATTGGAGTGCTGAACTGATACAATGGTTTTTACCATCTTATACAGGTAAGGATGAATTTATAACTATTCCGCCTAGAGTAATCCAATTAAAATCCAAAGATAATCTGGAGAAAGCTTTTATTACTTTTGAAGCAATGAATATCGGCTATCTTCCTAAAGAAGACCTTTTCAAATATAAAATGTCCCGTTCAAAGGCTGTATATGACAATGATGAAAAAGAATATGTATTATCTACAAGGGAATATATAATTACAGACGGGATAGATTTTTTAGTAAAATACAAGTCAAATAATAAAGAGAATGAATTTCATTATTCTAATCCTGAAAGCTATTTAAAAGATACTCCAGGAATTGATGAATATGAAAGTTTCATGAAAGTTTTAAAATACATTGAAGCTAATTTCAATATTAAGTTAGATTAAAAAATTAAAATAATGAGTCAATTAGATATGTGGGAAGTGTTTATTCAGACTAAACCGGGATTATCCCACAAACACGTTGGAATTGTACAGGCACCAACAGCAGAAATGGCTTTGCAGAACGCAAGAGACGTTTATACAAGAAGAAAAGAAGGAACTTCTGTTTGGGTAGTTCCAAGTAAATATATTGTGACTTCGGAAGGAATTGACAAAGAAGCTTTCTTTGATCCGGCTGATGATAAACTATATCGTCACCCGACTTTCTATGATATTCCTAATGATGTGAAAAATATGTAATAAGAATAAGACTTTAAGATAATAGACCAATAGATAAAAGACTTTAAGGTTTACTCATTTGTTATCTATCCGTCTATCATCTATTGATCTTCAAATCTATTAAACAATGAATCCATTATATAATTATTTATTAAAACTAGCAGACGACAGTTTCATTATGGGACAGCGTCTGTCTGCATGGTGCGGTGAAGGTCCTTACCTAGAGGAAGATATTGCTTTGACAAACATTGCTTTGGATGAACTGGGCCAGGCCAATAACTTTTACGTTTTTGCTTCAAGAGTCGCAGATAACGGTAAAAGTGAAGATGATATCGCATTTTTGAGATATGAACACGAATATGTCAATGCACATTGGGTAGAACTTCCCAATGAAGATTATGCACAGACGATTCTTAAAGTGTATGTATTGTCTGTATATCAGAAACTGATGTATGAAGCATTATCAAACTCTGTTAATGAAGAACTTTCTGCAATTGCTCAGAAGTCTTTAAAAGAAGTGAGATATCACCATACTCATGCTGCATCCTGGATGA
Source organism: Chryseobacterium sp. MEBOG06 (assembly GCF_021869765.1). Classification (NCBI taxonomy): domain Bacteria; kingdom Pseudomonadati; phylum Bacteroidota; class Flavobacteriia; order Flavobacteriales; family Weeksellaceae; genus Chryseobacterium; species Chryseobacterium sp. MEBOG06. Next base: position 563,027 of record NZ_CP084580.1, read on the forward strand.
AAATTTTTACTCAGGGAACAGAAGAAAGTAAATTACGTTTGGCAAACGCTATCGAAAATATCTGGGAATATACAAAAGGGTTATTCGCAAAAACAGAGGGTGAAGATGATTTGGTTGCTCTGAATATTGCTCCAGATGCAGATGCTCTTTATCAGGATTTTCTTGCTGTTACCCAAAAAGATTTTCAGGAATTTGGATTAGAATATCCAACTAATCCTTTCATGCAGCCAAAATCTAGAACTGGATATCATACAGAATATTTTGGATTTATTCTTTGCGAGCTTCAGTACATGCAGAGAGCATATCCGGGTTGTACGTGGTAAGAAGCTTCAGTTTGAAGAAGAAATATTTTTAAATACTGATGATTGTGCTGATTATTTTAATTCCAATATTTTACTTTGGGATCATCAATACTCAAGTCAGTTTAAAGTATGAAATCAATAATCCTGGAGATTGCATTTCACACATCACCAACTGGGATTTATGTCAGGATATAAAACAGAATAGGATTTTGATTATTGCAGATCTTTTTTAATTGCTGTTTTATTAATATTTAGAAGAAAAATGATAAGAGGTTGAAAAATCCTTTAGAGATATTAGAAATGGTCCCCGATCCGGAAATTCCTGTGATCAACATTGTGGAACTGGGTATTGTAAGAGAGGCAAAAGTTACCAGCGAGAATTCTTGTGAAGTAACGATTACGCCAACTTATTCTGCCTGTCCTGCTATGTTCACTATTGAGGAAGACATCATAAAGATTATGAAAGAAAACGGATGGGATGCAAAAGTAGTAACCAAGATGTTCCCAATTTGGACAACAGACTGGATAACTGATGAAGCGAGAGAAAAACTCCGTGTTTACGGAATTACACCACCAGAAAAAGGGGCTGACGAACATCACATCGGTAAACCGAAAAAATGTCCGCGCTGTGGCTCTGAGCACACCAAACAGATCAGCAGATTCGGGTCTACCTTGTGTAAGGCTTCGTATCAGTGCCTGGACTGTCTGGAACCCTTCGATTATTTTAAATGTCATTGATGAGGTCACGTAACAATAGGTCAGTTGACCAATAAAGATCAGGGGCTATGCAAAACATAACGATGCTATTGCCAGATTGTTAAATTGTTAGACTGTTACATTAATTTATATTGTTAAATTAGTACATTGTTAAATAATAAATTAATAAAAACTATGTATACACAACTCGATATTGAAACGCATTTTGACGGTAAGCTCAAAATCGCCTATCTTAATCAGCCGGAAACGATGAATGCCCTTACGAAGCCGGCTTTAGCAGATCTGAAAGATTTTGTTAAAGAATGCAGTGAGGACGAAACCGTAAGATGTGTTGCCATCTCCGGAAGAGGAAGAGCTTTTTGTTCCGGTCAGAATCTGGATGAAGCTTTTGTGGTAGGAAAAGAGCATCACGATCGTGATATCATCAGAAAAATTGTAGTAGATTACTACAATCCTCTAGTGACGGAGATTACCCGTTGCAGAAAACCGGTTATTGCCTTAGTTAATGGTCCTGCAGTAGGAGCTGGCGCAATGCTTGCACTAATCAGTGACTTTGTACTGGCAAACGAGAAGGCATACTTTGCTCAGGCATTTTCAAATATCGGTCTGATTCCTGATACAGGAGGGACTTATTTTTTACCGAAACTTTTAGGTAGGCAGTTGGCCAACTATCTGGCTTTTACAGGAAAAAGGCTTTCTGCTGAAGAATCTAAATCTTACGGTCTTGTTGCAGAAGTTTTCACTGAAGAAGAATTTGTACCGAAGTCAATGGAGATTCTTGAAAGAATGGCAAACATGCCGACAGCAGCTCTTAAGCTGACGAAAAAAGCTTTCGCACATTCTTATACCAATACATTGAAAGAACAGCTTGAGTTGGAAGGTGACCTACAACAGGAAGCTGCAGAAACAGAAGACTTCAAGGAAGGAGTGAATGCCTTTCTACAGAAAAGAAAACCTAATTATAAAGGAAAATAAAGAATCTGTACAATGTAGAAAGTAAAATGTACAACGTACAGTCAAAATACTTTTTTACATTGTACATTTTACATTGTACAAAAATGAAAAATATTGGAATTATCGGTGCCGGAACGATGGGGATCGGCATTGCACAAGTAGCCGCAACGAACGGATGCAAAGTTTGGGTGTATGACGCCAACGCAAAACAAGTAGAAACGGCAACCATAGGTTTAGAAAAAACATTAACCAAATTGGTTGATAAACAAAAAATTTCGGCAGAGAAAATGACTGAAATTTTAGCTAATATTTCCATTGCTACAGAATTAAAGGATTTAAAAGATTCTGAGCTGGTAATCGAAGCGATTATTGAAAACAAAGATATCAAAACCAAAGTGTTTACAGAACTTGAAACCTATGTTTCAGAAAGCTGTATTATCAGTTCCAATACTTCATCCATTTCTATCACCTCTCTTGGTGCAGAACTAAAAAAACCGGAGCGTTTCATCGGAATTCACTTTTTCAATCCGGCTCCGCTGATGCCTTTAGTGGAAGTTATTCCTTCTTTATTAACAGAAGAAACATTAGCAGAAAAAATATACATCCTCATGAAAGACTGGGGGAAAACTCCTGTGATCGCAAAAGATATCCCGGGATTCATTGTCAACAGAATTGCAAGACCCTATTACGGGGAAGGACTTAGAATTCTTGAAGAAAACATGGCTACAGCGGAGCAGGTAGATGATGCAATGAAAACTCTTGGAAACTTCAAAATGGGACCTTTCGAATTGATGGATCTTATTGGGGTCGATGTGAACTTTGCTGTGACAACAACGGTTTACAAAGATTATTTCTACGATCCGAAATACAAACCCTCTCTTCTTCAGCAAAGAATGTCTGAAGCTAAACTTCACGGTAGAAAAACCGGAAAAGGTTTCTACAATTATTCTGAAGGGGCTGAAAAACCTGTTGCTATAAAAGATGATGCCCTTTATCAGCAAATATTTTTAAGAATCATTTCTATGCTGATCAACGAAGCAGTTGAAGCAAAAAGATTAGGCATCGCTAACGACGAAGACCTTGAACTGGCAATGCAGAAAGGCGTAAACTATCCGAAAGGATTATTAAGCTGGGGAAAAGAAATAGGGTATGCAAAAATCTCCGAAACCCTGCAGAATCTTTACGAAGAATATCAGGAAGAAAGATACAGACAGAGTCCTTTACTTCGCAAACTATAAAAAAAATATATGTATCAGTTTGTCAATATAATATCTCATTGGCAAGCCAATATAATGGTAGTTCTTACATTAAAGAAAGAATGAATATAGAAGAATTCAGGGCCGAATTGGAAGTAAGACTTCTGATTGAGAAACAATATTTAACTCAGGAAGCTTCTTCCATTGAAGATGACCAGGAAAGGCTTGAACTGTTGGGACAGTTTAATGAAAAATACCGAATGCTGATTAAGAGATTAGCCAGTGAAAGCGGTATTGATTTAGATGCTCCTTATGAAAACAGCACTGAAAATTCAGAAACAGCACTTTCATACGAACAGGTAATCTTTGGAAAAACCATGAGCGTTTATGATAGATTATCAGATGAATTGTATGAAGAAATAACAAACGTATAATAGAAATGAATCCAAGACAGGTAGCAGATTATATGTTCAATCAGGATTATTTTTCCCAGTGGATGAATATTAAAATGATTGAAGTAAAAGAAAATTATTGTTTAATAGAAATGCCGGTCAGGAGAGAAATGCTGAACGGGCTGAAGACGGTTCACGGTGGTGTTACATTTGCTTTCGCAGATTCTGCGCTGGCATTTTCTTCCAACAATACCGGAGATGCAGCAGTAGCATTGAACTGCATTATCAATTTTACCAAAGCCGGAAGAGAAGGAGATATTTTCAGAGCTGAAAGTATTTTGGTAAATGATACCAGAAAAACAGCAGTCTACGATATTAAAATTACTAATCAAGACCATGATCTTGTTGCCAAATTTGTAGGAACGGTCTATAAAATTGGTAAGAAAGTAACAGAATTATAAATAACTAAATAATCATAAGCCAATTAACCGGAATGAGAAAAATATTTATACTGTTTTTTGGAATGTCCATGCTCTTTATAAGTGCGCAGCAGAATGCAGATCTGAAAAAAGAATTGGACCAAATCATGGAAGTGGATCAGGGCTACAGAAAGCTCTATACTTCCGACACAACGCCGGAGAAAAGAAATGAGATACTGAAAAATTTAAATATTGATCAGGAAGAATTTAAAAAGAGAGGCTGGGAAATGGTTGCTGAACATGACAGTCTGAATATCAAGACTATCGAACGCATTATTTCTCAATATGGCTATCCGGGGAAAACACTTGTTGGAGAACCCACCAATCAGGCTGCATGGTATGTAATCCAGCATTCAACCAAAATTGGAAAATATCTGCCACTCATTAAGGAAGCTGGAAAAAAGAAAGAAATTCCCTTCACATGGGTTGCCATGATGGAAGACAGATATCTGATGAACGAAAACCAAGAACAGATCTATGGAACCCAAGGAAGAGGGGAAATGACAAAAGATAAAAACGGAAAAGAAGTCTTTGTGAATTTTGTATGGCCGGTCAAAGATCTTCAAAATGTCAATAAAAGAAGAAAAGAAGCAGGATTTGATTCCACCTTTGAAGAAAACGTAAAAAAGATGTTCGGGCCGGATTTCAAATATGAACCCTATACTTTAAAACAGGTTTTAGAATTAAGAAATAAAAACAAATAAATAAAAAAGGCAATGGGTAATTTTCAGATGATCTCATTATCAAATTTACATTATGAATAACGTATACATCATAGACTATGTCAGAACTCCCATCTCAAAACTACAGGGAGGATTATCAGAAGTAAGAGCCGATGATTTGGCGGCTATTGTTATCAAAGAAGTGGTAGCAAGAAATCCTGAAGTTCCTGTTGAAGAAATTGAAGATGTTATTTTCGGATGTGCCAACCAGGCAGGTGAAGATAACAGAAACGTAGCACGAATGGGACTTCTACTGGCGGGTCTTCCTTATAAAATTGGAGGGGAGACGGTCAACAGACTTTGTGCTTCAGGAATGTCTGCTGTAGCAAATGCATTCCGTTCCATTGCAGCAGGAGAGGGCGAAATTTACATTGCCGGTGGAGTAGAACACATGACGCGTTCTCCTTACGTAATGTCAAAACCAAGCGCAGCTTTCGGAAGAGACAGTCAGATGTATGATACCACTTTCGGATGGCGTTTTGTTAACCCAAAGATGAAGGAAATGTATGGCGTAGACGGAATGGGAGAAACGGCCGAAAACCTTGCAGATATGCATCAGATCAATAGAGAAGATCAGGATAAATTTGCACTTTGGTCTCAGCAGAAAGCTACAAAAGCTCAGGAAAGCGGAAGACTGGCAGAAGAAATTGTGAAAGTTGAGATTCCGCAAAGAAAAGGAGATCCGATCGTTTTTGAAAAAGATGAATTTATTAAGCCAACTTCATCCATGGAGGGATTAGGAAAACTTCGTCCTGCTTTCAGAAAAGAAGGAACTGTAACCGCTGGAAATGCCTCAGGAATGAACGACGGAGCTGCCGCTTTAATTTTAGCAAGCGAAGAAGCCGTGAAAAAATATGGTTTAAAACCAAAAGCTAAGATCCTGGGATCTTCCGTAGCAGGAGTAGAACCAAGAATCATGGGAATAGGACCGGTAGAGGCCACTCAGAAACTACTGAAAAGACTGAATCTTTCCCTTGAAGATATGGATGTAATTGAGTTGAATGAAGCATTTGCAGCACAGGCTTTGGCCGTGACAAGAAGCTTAGGCTTAAAAGATGACGATGCAAGAATAAACCCGAATGGAGGAGCTATTGCAATTGGTCACCCACTGGGGGTTTCAGGGGCAAGAATTATAGGTTCTGCAGCTATGGAACTTCAGAAACAAGATAAAAAATATGCATTGTGTACCCTTTGTATCGGTGTCGGACAAGGATATGCAATGGTTATTGAAAAAATATAATAAAATTTTTAAAAGATAAAAAAATCAGGTGCCAGATATTGGATCAAAGAAATATCTGGAATCTGATGTTTGATATCTAAGATCTAATTAATATGAATATCTACTCATACCACGGAATCCGTCCCATTATAAAACCTTCTGCTTATATTCATCCACAGGCAGTAATCATAGGAAATGTGGAAATCGGTGAAGAAGTGTATATCGGTCCCAATGCAGTTATTCGTGGAGACTGGGGGAAAATTATCATTAAAGATGGCGCGAATGTTCAGGAGAACTGTACCCTTCATGTTTTTCCAAATATAGAAACCATATTGGAAGAATCTGCACATATAGGTCATGGAGCCATCATTCATTCCGGGCATATCGGAAAGAATTGTTTGATCGGAATGAATTCTGTGGTTATGGACAAAGCTTATATCGGTGATGAAAGCATTGTTGGTGCATTGGCTTTTGTCCCTGCCAATTTCAGATGCGAACCCAGAAAATTAATTGTGGGAAGCCCTGCAAAAATCATCCGTGATGTTTCTGATGAAATGATCCGTTGGAAGACAGAAGGGACAAAGTTGTATCAGGAGCTTGCAAGAGAAGGTAAAGAAGCTATTCTGCCTTGTGAGCCGTTTACCGAATATATTCAGCAGACCCCTACGAAAGTTGTAGATTACAGCATCTGGGATGATGTAAAATAATGACCATTCAAAATTAAATATGATAAAAAAAATAGCTATTGTATGTAGCTTTTTACTTGCTGTGACAGGTACAGTATCAGCGCAGACTGCAATAACGAAACCGTTGACTATTGGAGAAGTGAGGACGATTAAGTCCAAAATGTTAAATGAAGACAGAACGTTGAACATTTATCTTCCACAGGGATTTGACAAAACAAAATCATATCCTGTAATCTATCTTTTGGATGGAAGTATGAATGAAGACTTCATTCATGTTGCAGGATTAGTACAGTTCTTTAATCAGATGTATTCCATGCCGGAAACCATTGTGGTGGGAGTTGCTAATGTAGACAGAAAAAGAGATTTTACTTTTCATACGGATCTGAAAGATCTTCAGAAAGACTATCCTACGACAGGACATTCTGATAAATTCATTTCTTTTCTTGAAAAAGAACTGAAGCCATATATAGAAGGTCAGTTTAAAACTACAGATAAATATTTGTTCGGGCAATCTCTTGGAGGGCTTCTGGCAACAGAAATTCTTTTGAAGAAACCTGAAATGTTTAATAATTATTTTATCATCAGTCCAAGCTTATGGTGGGATGATGAAAGTCTTTTAAAACAGGCCGGGGCATTACTTTCAAAATCTCCGGACACTAAAAAGTTTGTTTATGTCTCTGTAGGAAAAGGAGAACATCCGGTAATGGTAAAAGATGCAGAAGCATTTTTTGATGTTTTAAAAAAAGCCGGAAAGAAAAACTGGACATTAGAATATAAAATGATGGAAACAGATAACCATGCAACCATTCTTCATAGAAGTTTGTATGAAGGATTGGTGAAAATGTTTCCCTATCAGGAGCCAAAATAATTAATAGATTGTAACAATATACCAATGTAAAAATGTAATGATCACTTATCATTCTCAGGAAATCGAAGAATCTCAGTATAGGTAAACAGTTAGATTGATACATTGCTAAATTAAATATTTTATGGAAAAATTAAAAAACTATATCTACGGTGAATGGGTAGAAGGTACCGGAAACGGAGTTCCTTTATACAACGCTGTTACAGGAGAACAGGTAGCTGTTTCCGATACAGAAGGGCTGAATTTTGAACACGCTCTTGACTATGGTAGAACAGTGGGCTACAAAAATCTTTCTTCAATGACTTTCTATGACCGTGGTGAGATGTTGAAAAAAGTGGCGCTTTACCTATTGGAAAGAAAGAAAAAATATTACGACTTATCATATAAAACAGGAGCTACACACGTTGATTCATGGGTGGATATCGAAGGAGGTTTCGGTACTTTCTTCACCTATTCCGGATTGGCAAAAAGAATGCTTCCTAATACCCCGTTTTGGGTAGACGGAGATACACAGAAAATTTCTGCTAACGGAACTTTTCTGGGAACGCACATTCTGACACCAAGTGAAGGGGTTTCTGTTCAGATCAATGCTTACAACTTTCCGGTATGGGGAATGTTGGAAAAACTATCCACCTCATTATTGGCGGGAGTACCTTCCATTGTAAAGCCTTCTCCTTTCGGGTCTTATCTTACGAACGCGGTGTTCCAGGATATGATAGAAAGTGGAGTATTACCTGAAGGAGCCGTTCAGTTAGTATGCGGAGAGCCTGGAAATATTTTAGATTATATTAAAGATGGAGACTCTGTATTATTTACAGGTTCTGCCCACACAGGAAGAAAATTAAAATCACTTCCATCCATTGCCGGAAATGCAGTTCGTTTTAACATGGAAGCAGACTCATTGAACTGTTCTATCCTTGGCCTGGAAGCAAAACCGGGAACTCCTGAGTTTGACTTATTCATCAAAGAAGTTCGTAACGAAATGACAACGAAAGCCGGGCAGAAGTGTACTGCGATCAGAAGAATTATCGTTCCCGAACACTTAATTGGTGATGTACAGAATGCTTTATCTAAGGCTTTGGATCAAACCAAAATCGGAAACCCATTAAGCAGAGAAACCAAAATGGGATCTTTGGTGGGGCGACAGCAGTATGAAGAAGTCTTAAGAAAAGTAGACATTTTAAAAACAGAAACAGAACTTGTTTACGACGGAAAACATGAACTGGTAGATGCAAGCTATGAAAATGGAGCATTTATGAGTCCTAAACTATTCCTGAATGACAGGCCTTTCGAAAAAAATATCTCTCACGATGTAGAAGCCTTTGGACCGGTATCTACACTGATGCCTTATAAAGATGCTGAAGAAGCAGCTGCATTGGCAAAAAGAGGAAAAGGAAGTTTAGTAGGATCTATCATCTCTCATGACGAGAACTTTATCGCTGAAACTTCGTGGAAAATGGCTTCCCAACACGGAAGGATCTTTGTACTGAACAGAGATAACGCCAAAGAAAGCACTGGTCACGGTTCACCACTTCCTACATTAATGCATGGAGGGCCTGGTAGAGCAGGAGGAGGTGAAGAAATGGGAGGATTAAGCGGTCTTCATTTCTTCTTACAGAAAACAGCTATTCAGGGATCTCCTGATGTACTGAAGGCGATCACTAAAATTTATCAGCAGGGAGCACAGAAAAAATTCTCAGACAAACACCCTTTCCAGAAATATTTTGAAGAAGTTGAGGTAGGAGACTCTTTAGAAACAGCAGGTAGAACCGTTACCGATGCAGATATCGTTAACTTTTCCAATGTGTCATGGGATCACTTCTATGCACACACCGATGCAACAAGCTTGACAGGAACTATCTTCGATAAAACTGTTGCCCATGGATATTTTATCCTTTCAGCAGCAGCAGGATTATTCGTTTCCGGTAAAAAAGGACCTGTAATTGCGAACTACGGATTAGAAGAATGTAGCTTCTTTAAACCTGTCTACGCCGGTGATACCATCACTGTTTATTTAACAGCCAAAGAAAAAATCAACAGAGGGGTAAAAGGAAGAAATATTCCTTCCGGTGTTGTAAAATGGCTTGTTGAGGTGATCAACCAGAGAGATGAGGTAGTTTGTGTGGCTACAATTTTAACATTAGTGGCAAAACAATCCCCCTTCATCGATCTTAATGTGAAAAATGTTCAAAAGATGTTAAACGGTTTGACAGAAAATACTCCGGCACAATGGGGTAAAATGTCTCCGCAACAGATGATCGAGCATTTGGAGCAGGCTTTATTGGTAAGTGTCGGGGAACCTGAAGCAGATCAATGTTTCACTCCTGAAGAACATCTTGAAAAATGGCAGGATTCTCTGTATAACCACAGAACGATGCCGAAAGAATTTACCGCTCCGTTTTTACCAAAAGATGGATCACTTCCGGAAGCTGTACACAAAAATCTGGATGCCGCAAAAACTTCTTTCATGGATAACCTGAAGAAATTTGTGATCTACTACAAAGAAAATCCACAGGCAGAACACATGAATTATGTATTCGGAAAACTGAATAAAGAAATGTGGGAACTGATGCACAGAAAGCACTTCACTCATCATTTCCAACAGTTTGGATTAATTTAATTCAAAATAAAATATAAATTTATAGTCCCTTTCAGTTTAACTGTAAGGGACTTTTTAGTCATCCTTGTGAAGTATTGGAAATTCATAATTTTTTATCATGAAATCTTTAAAAATCTACTTTGTCTTCCGTATTTTTTTTCTCTTCAGGAAATCCCAAACCTGACAAAGAAAGCTGTTGTAGGTACTTCCGATAAAATAATAGCAGAAGAAAAACACTCTACAGATAAGTTCAAAGTTCTCGAAGAAAAACCATTCAAAGGAAATGATGAAGACTTTTATCGTACTTTTAGAAACTACAAACCTTTAGAATATTAACTTTGCACAAGTAAGGACTGAATAGTTCTTGTTTTAATCAACAAAATATTATGGAATTAAACTTTTTCAAAAACTTTGACTTTACAGACTTCTGGAATGAAAGCAGCTATTCGCAAAGAGATTATATTGAAGAATTTCCCGATGATGAAATGATTGCTTCCGTGGAAGAAGAACTGGGCTATAAACTTCCCGCATCCTATATTGAACTGATGAGAATTCAAAATGGAGGGTTGGTAGATAAAGACTGTTTTCCAACAACAGAACCCACTTCCTGGGCAGACGGCCATATTGCGATCACAGGAATTATGGGGATCGGTAGAAGTAAAACAAATTCTGTCTGTGGAGAACTTGGAAGCAAGTTTATGATGGAAGAATGGGGATATCCAAACGATGGTGTTTATATTTGTGATTGCCCGTCAGCAGGACATGATATGATCTTACTCGACTATTCTACATGTGGAAAAGAGGGAGAGCCTGAAGTGGTACATGTAGATCAGGAAGATGATTATAAAAAAACCTTTCTTGCCAAAGATTTCGAAACCTTTATTAAAGGTTTGAAAACCGAGGATGATTTTGATGACCAATAATATAAAAGCAGTATTCTTTACTGAATGGCTGTTTTTTTCTTTTGTAAGAAACGGAAATACCAGTAAACAAAAAAGGGTAATGCAAATATTTGAAATAAAAAGACAAACAGAGACAGGATACCTTCAAGATGATTTTCATTAAGCTTAGATAGAAGCTGCTTCCCAAGAGGTCCGTTGGAGAAAATTATAATAGTAAAGAGATTCCAGCCGATATGGAGACCTATTGGGAGATAAAGGGATTGGGTTTTGGCAAAAGCATAAGCCAGCATCCATCCAAAAATACCTGTCATCACAAAAATAATTCCCATCTGAAATGGATTTCCAAATGCATTATAGGAAAACCAGTGATAAATTCCAAAACAGACTGCAGAAAGAATGCAGGCTTTATGGTTTCCCCATTTGTTAATGATGATATAAAGTAAAGCTCCTCTGAAAAGAAGTTCTTCAAATAGTACAGATTTAAGGACCCACCACAAACTTTTTAATGCTTCCGGTAAAGTAAACTGTTTATTAAAAATCCAGTTGTTGGCAATAAAAGCCGTTGTCATGAGATGATAAAGACTACAGACTAAGGCAGCTAATAAAAATCCTATACCTAACTGTGCTGTTCTGATCTTGGTAGGTTTAAGACCCAGAACAGAGAGATTCTTTTTGGAAATAAACCAAAGCAGGAGCCATGAAATGATAAGCTCAACTATAATTCCAATCATTTATTAATTTTTTTAATGAATTGATATTCTGAAATTAGCGGCTGCATTAATCTTTTTCATTGAACACGAATTTACAAAAAAAACAAATGGAAATCAGAAGTTAGGATTGTAACAGTAATTTGCATCTTCTTTTCCAATTTAATTGACAAAAGAATTTGATAATTCCTCAATGAAACACTACCTTTAAAATTCAATCATAAAATTTAAAATAATGAACGAAAGCTGGATGAAACAATGGGAGGAAGTGAAAAATATTATGGTTTGTCCTACAGACCTGGAAACCTATTTTACTTCTGATGAAATTCTGGGAAAGAAATTAGAGACTATGGAAATCGGAGAAGTTTCTCTTCCTTCCGGTAAAATAGTAGTAAGAGATCCGCTGGTGGCTCTCAATGCCAATCAATCACCTTACTTTATTCAGGCTCCGAAAGGAAATTTCCCTGTAACGGTTGCGGTGGTAAAATCTGAAGATTGGGGAGACCGATATGCTGTTGTAAAAGTTGAATTTACCAAGGAAAAACCTGTGGTGTACAGAGAAGCCTTAGTAGGAATTGAAGACTTAGAAGACGTAGCCGAAGACGATTATTTTGGTTTCGGGGTGGATGCCGGTTTAGGTTGTATTACAGATAAGGAAGTGTTGCCTTTTGTAGATCAATTTGTAGATGAAATAAATGTCGATAATATGTATGACGATTATTTCGCCGACCTTTTTGCACAAAGTTATAAAGCTAACCCTAACAATCAGAGAGAAGCAGGAGATTGGATCAATTGGACGATTCCTGGTACTGATTATCAGATTCCTATGTTTGCAAGTGGTTTTGGTGATGGTACTTATCCAGTTTACTTTGCTTATGATGCACAAGAAAAAATATGTGGTCTTTATATTCAATTTATTGATATTGAATTAGCACTATCAGAAGATGATGACGACGAAGATGAGGTTTCTGATCAGCCGGATAACTTCGTCTTTTTAAAATAATTTTTTCAATGAATAAAACCGTCATTGAGTTCAATGAAAACCTTAGCTATACCGGAGAACTTCCTGAAGGCTTTGAAGTTCTGAACCCTTATCTGGATAATCCGGAAACAATGGAAGTGATGCAAAAGTTTTATCATAAATATTATAATGATTCCTGCAAAAGAAGATTTATAATAGGTATCAATCCCAGCCGCCATGGAGCAGGGGTTACAGGAGTGCCATTCACCGATACGAAACGGCTTGAAAGCATTTGTGGAATAAAAATGAAATCTGCTTACACCCACGAAGTTTCTTCAGTTTTTATGTATGATATGATTGAAGACTATGGCGGAGCAGATCTTTTTTACAAGGATATTTATATCAATTCTCCATTTCCGCTGGCTATCGTTAGAAAAACAAAAAATGGATGGGTCAATGCCAATTACTACGATGATAAATTACTTTTTGAGGCGGTCAAAGACTTTATGATTCAATCTCTGAAGAAGCATATCAGCCTAAATCTGGATACCTCGGAAGTTTTTGTTCTAGGTAAAAAGAATGCAGAATTTATTTCAAAATTAAATAAAGAAGCCCAACTCTTTGATGCCATGACCGTTCTGGAGCATCCCCGATATATTCAGCAATATAAGACCAAAGAAAAGCAACTGTATATAGACAAATATATTTTGGCTCTGAAAAAATAAAATAACCTCTTCTATTATTAATCATCAGGTTTTTTATTAAATTGAGCTTATGAATGTTTTTCCCGAAAACACTACTTTCAAATACAGCTGGCGGACCTATCAGAAGAAATTTCTGGATAATCTTAATGAATATCTTGTCGATAATCATCTGCATGTTTCAGCCCCTCCAGGCTCCGGGAAAACAGTTCTGGGATTGGAAATGATGCTGAGACTCGGTAAACCCACTCTAATTGTTACCCCAACATTGGCAATTAAAAATCAATGGATTCAAAGGTTTTGCGAACTTTTTCTAAACACAGAAGCCGTTCCGGACTGGATTTCTTCCGATATTAGAAAACCAGGAATCATTACAGTTACAACCTATCAGGGTATTCATTCTGCTTCTCATGCAGACGAAGAAGAAAGCACAGAAGGGAAATCTTCTAAAATTCCGTTTTCTGAAATTATAAAAAAATTACAGAAACAAAAGTTAGGAACTCTTATCCTCGACGAGGCCCATCATTTGAAAAATGCCTGGTGGAGAAGCTTAATGGAATTGAAAAATATAATCAATCCTACCGTTGTAGCACTTACAGCAACACCACCTTTTGATGTTTCCGGAGCAGAATGGCAAAAATATATTCAGCTGAACGGTCCTATTGATGCTGAAATATCCGTTCCTGAACTGATGATGGAAGGAGATCTCTGTCCTCATCAGGATTTAGTTTACTTTACCTTGCCATCGCAGGAAGAACAGAAAAAAATTGAATATTACCATAGTCAGGCATCTGAATTTTTTGAAGAAATAAAAAATGATAATCAACTTCTAAGTGCTATCGGGCAGCATCAGACTTACCTGAATCCCATGGAACATTTAGACTGGATCTATGAAAATATGTCTTCATATACCTCAGGATTGGTTTATCTTAATTTCAGAGGAAAGGAGATTCCGGATATTCATTTCAAAATCATTGGAGACGAGCAAAAATATATCCCTGAATTTGATTTCTTCTGGATGGAAGAACTCCTTGACTTTTATCTGCTGGTAGATGAAGTTAACTTTAAAGATTATGAAGAGCATCGTACAGATCTTGGTAATAGATTAAAAAGACAAGGCTTTCTTGAACAGAAAACGGTTAGTTTTTTTAACAGTAAAAGTCTAAATCAGATTCTGAATTCCAGCATTGGTAAACTTCAGGGAATAAAAGAAATTGCAGATTTTGAGTTTTCAGTTCTCAAAGAAGAGCTCAGAATGGTGATACTTACCGATTTTATAAAAAAAGAATACCTGGACAATGAAACACAGAATAATCTTACTCTTGATAAAATAGGAGCTGTACCCATTTTTGAAAAACTAAGAAGAGAAAACTCTCAAAATAAAAAAATTGGCGTTCTTACAGGAAGTGTGGTTATTATTCCTGCCAGTACAAAAGAAGTTTTTGATCAGTTTTGTGCCAGGCAAAACATACATGAAATATCCTTTACTTCTCTCGTTTATGATCAGGATTACCTTATCATCAGTCTTTCGGAACAGATAAAACATACTATCGTACATATCATCACCGAAATTTTCCAAAGTGGGGGAATTCAGATATTGATTGGAACGAAATCTTTGCTGGGGGAAGGTTGGGATGCTCCAAAAATGAATGCGCTGATCCTTGCCAGTTTTGTAAGTTCTTTTGTTCTTTCCAACCAGATGAGAGGAAGAGTGATCAGAACAGATAAAGATAATATTCATAAAACAGGCAATATATGGCATCTCGTATGTTTTGATTCCCAGGATGTGGATGGAGGTCAGGATCTGAATATGATGAAAAGAAGATTCAAAACTTTTGTCGGGATTTCCAATAGAGACAATCCTACCATTGAGAATAACTTCGAAAGATTGAATATCAAAATCATAGAGAATAATGATAGAGTTCCGGAAATAAATCGAGCCTCTTTCATTCTGGCAAAAGATAGAAATTATCTTATTAAAAGATGGAAGACCGCCTTGAATAAGGGAAATGTCTTAGTAGAGGAAATAAAAGTTCCGGTAGAGAATATGGCTGCAATGAATGGGATGAGAATAGATTATCTGGGGAAGATGACAGGGAATTTTGCCAAAGTGATCGTAGCTTCTGTCATTTTATTTTGGCAGGATGTTTTATTAGGCCTGCTAAGAAACATACAGTCCATCAGTTCTATTAAAAACTTTTCTCTCTTTGCCTCGCTGTTTGGAGCCGCGGGCTTTTTGGTGTACGGTGGAAAACTCTACCGATCCGTAAAACAATACCTCAGATGTAAAGATTCTGCTAAGCAGATTGATTCATTAGCAGAAGTTGTTTTATCCTGTTTAATTGATGAAAAAATCATTCGTACATCCACTGAAAAATTAAAAATTGTAAGCTCCTCCGATAAAACCAAAAGTGCATTTTGCTATTTGGAAGGAGGCAGCCAGTATGAAAACTCCCAGTTTATTCAGACCTTACAGGAATTAGTTTCTCAAATAGACAATCCCAGATATTTACTCAGGCAGAAGCGGAAATTTTTCTTCTGGAAGAAAGAAGTCTATTATCCCGTACCTGAGATCTTTGCGAAAAATAAAAAAAGTGCTGAATTCTTTAAAAAATCCTGGGATAAAATAATAGGAAAATCTGATTTGCTTTTTACAAGAACGGTTGATGGGCGCAAAATTTTACTCGCACTCCGATTCCAGGCTATATTAAAGAGAAACGGACGAATAGAACATCTCCACAAATGGACCCGGTAAAAGAACAAAATCCCTTCGCAAGAAGGGATTTGTCATTTATGAATTAAAGTCTTTAAAGGGGAACAAAGTCGGCTGTTTTCTGATCTTAGTTTTTAATAACTTTAGTCGATTCACTACCTGTTTTGAGATAATAGACTCCTTTTGGCAGCTCTGAAATATTAATTTCGTTAATACCTTTCTGCGTTTCAATACTTTTCAGCAGTTTACCTTCCGGGCTATACACTTCCGTGGTGGAGCCTTTTTCTGTTTTGATGGTAAGAGGCCCATTAGTAGGATTAGGATAAATACTGAATTGTTTCTGAGCAGTTTTCGCTTCAGAAGTTCCTAGTACCATATTACTATCCTTTACCCATGTGAAAGCATCTAGTCCTAAATAATAATAATTCCCCCCAAGGGTTAATTGCAGCTCATCAATAATGATGTTCGAGTAATTTTGCCCGTTCAGGTTAGTCAGATCAATCAGAGTATATCCATTGGTAGCCCCTAAAGTGGTAGAAAAACCTGTTGTTTTTGTTTGCGTGAATTTTGTAATTCCACTCAGTTTTCCTGTTATAGTAAGGGTTCCTGTTACAGCAGGGTTTGAAAACTTATTGGCTACATACACCCAAAAACGGTTTACTTTATACAAATTAGAAGTCGTCTTTATACTGAAAGAAGCATTATCCTGACCCACACTTGCGGAATTGTCTATGTACCTGTTATCATTGCCTGTACCACTCCATCCGGTATTAGGAAATATTCCTATCACAAAATTTGTAGTATGTGAAATGATATTAAAGGTTACTCCATTGTCAGTAAAGTTAGTGCTTCCTTGAGATTCCGTTTCAAAAGTCTCCGTACTGGTCTGCCCAAATGAAAAAATTGAAATGAGCAGACTACAGATTATTAAAAAAGTAGTGCTTTTCATAATTGTTGTTTTAAATATTAGGTTACTATATATAATATTAACTTCTTGGAGGGTAAATACCTTCAACACAGATAATATAGTTCAAGCCAAGATATGGAGGCATGTTGTTCACTGGAAGATTTTGTCCTACAAATGCTACAGATTTTGAATTGATCACCGTATCTGGATCATCATCTACGAAACTTGGTACAGGATCAAAAAGTCTTCCGTTTGGAATTCCTGAAATCGCAAAAGTTGAAGCTGCAGTAGGCGTTGCAACATTGGCATTTTGATTTTTGACTTTCAGTTGAAATCCGGCTCCTACACTTGGAAGATTTGAAGCTAAAAGGGTAGTTTGAGTAGTCCCTGCTGCTACTCCCAGAGGGTAATTCTCACTAGAACTTACGCTTCCTGCTCCTATTGCCATTCTTCCTTTAAGATTAGGAAGGGCAAATGTATCTATACCGTTTCCACCATAAGTAGTTCCTAAAATTGAAAATAAAGCTGAATTGCTTGAAATTCTTAATAAGCTTCCGTCGCAGAACAACCATCCTCTTGGAGCAAAATTTCCTGCAAATAATTTAACAATTCCAATGTACTCGTCCATAGTAAAATAGTTTTTTAGTTGAAATTTCCCTACTCTGTTTTCCGGCTTTTCGGATACCGCCTTTATTGTTTTGATTTGGTAAGCCAAAGGAACAATTAATACCAAAGCGACAGTAGCGTAGAAAATACCAAATTAAAGACTGCGTATTTCTACGTAATAAAGATGAAAAAGAAGTTGTTTAAAGAGGTATTTTTTAATCTTTAAGTTTCTCTGAACGAGCTGTATTTCGTAATTTTGTAAGAATCCAATAAAAATTAAAATGAGCGAATTTGTAGCATCAGAAATTAAAAATAATATTGCCGAAATCACATTCGGAACCCCTAAAAGTAATTCTCTTCCGGGAGTCATTTTAGAAAAGCTGGCTCAGACTATTCTTGAAGAAGGAGCAAAAGGTGAGGTAAAGGCCATTCTGGTAAAAAGTGAAGGTGAAAAAGCATTCTGTGCGGGAGCTAGTTTTGACGAGCTTTTAGCGATTGATGAACTGCAGGCTTCCACTCAGTTTTTCGGAGGTTTTGCCAAAGTCTTAAACGCAATGAGAAACTGTGGAAAGATTGTAGTAGTAAGAGTTCAGGGAAAAACAACAGGTGGGGGAGTAGGAATTGCGTGTGGAGCTGATTATTGCTTTGCCACTAAAGATTCAGCTTTGGCGCTTACGGAAATTAATCTGGGAATAGGACCTTTTGTAATTGGCCCTTACGTTGAAAGAAAAATTGGAAAATCACAGTTTTCTGCAATGGCTATAGATGCTGATTTCAGATCAGCAGAATGGGCTGAACAGCATAATGTTTACCATTCCGTTTCAGACAATATTCAGGAAATGGATGAGAAACTGGAGAAATTCTTACAGACATTGGCGTCAAGAAGCAGTGATGCATTAGCGTTAATCAAAAAAGTATCATGGGAGGGTACCGATCACTTTAATGAACTGATGCCCGCCAGAATTCATATGAGTGCAAGCCTTATTCTGAAAGATTCAGCTAAGAAAAATATAGAATCTATCAAAGAAAGACTGAGAGCGAAGTAACTTTTCGGTTTAATAAAAATAGGGAGCCGTTGATTCATTCAGCGGCTTTTTTACTGATGAAAATGAAGCCCTTTTGCTGTGAATCAGATGTAGATACTCACTATTATCCGTTGATTGCATTTAAAATGAGATATTTTAAAAAAAATATTTTGCAGATTCATAAAAATTAATAACTTTGTAATTCAAAGTTCTTTTTATGGATTCAAAAAACTATCACGAAGACTTATCTCATATCCGTTCCATGATGGAACGTTCTTCAAGGTTTATTTCATTGAGTGGGCTATCAGGTGTTTGTGCAGGATTAGCTGCAATTATTGGCGCTGTATATGTATACTTCGTTTTTCAAAGAGAAGGGATCAGCTATTTTGATGGCGACAGAAATATTCTTGGTCCGGCTTTAGTGAAAGAACTGGTCCTGATTGGGGCAATCATTTTGGTTGTTGCAGTTCTCAGCGGATATATTTTCACTGCCAATAAAAGCAAAAAGAAAGGTTTGAAGATATGGGATGCAACCACTAAACGACTTTTGGTTACCTTTGCAGTGCCTTTGGTGGCAGGAGGGTTCTTTTGCCTGGGACTTCTTTATCACCATCTATTTGTATTCATACCATCAGCCACACTTATTTTCTATGGATTGGCATTAGTGAGTGCGGAGCGGTATACGTTACCAGATGTAAAATACCTGGGATACTTAGAGATTATTTTAGGACTGTTTTCTTTATTCTTTTTGGGTTGGGGATTAGTTTTCTGGGCCGTTGGTTTTGGGGTTCTGCATATCGTCTATGGATTGATTATGCATAAGAAATATCAATAATAGGAATAAACTTTGTAATGCTTATCCATTTGTACGATTGCTGTCTTTCATTATCAGCGGAAGAGCAACTTATATATAGAAACAAATTTTGTTTTTTTGGATTTTAGAAAAACATTTCAGATAGTATAAATAAAGATTCCGGAAAAGAAGACAAGATTTTTAATTCTTATTTTTGCACCTCTTTTTCAGATGAGGAAAAGGAGTGACAGAGTAAGAAAATTTTAGAGACCATTATTGAGTGACGGGTTTCAGAATAAATAAGATAAAATTAAAATGATCAAAATCAGCCAACTTAATAAAGAATTCGAAAGCCGTGTAAGACTGGGTATTATGTCCGTTCTGATGGTCAACGACTGGGTTGATTTTTCTGAAATGAAAACATTGCTGGAAATTACGGACGGTAATCTTGCAAGTCATAGTAATGCATTGGAAAAAGTAGGTTATATTGAGGTGAAAAAAGAATTTGTAGGGAAGAAGCCAAGAACATCTTACCGTGTTACCCAGAGCGGTAGACAGGCTTTTACAGATCATCTGGATGCTCTTGAAAAATTATTGGGCCGGTAGTCCTATATTTTTTTGAAATTTTACTTTGTAATTCAAAGTTCTTTGTTTTAAAATAAAAATATGAATAGAAAAACATTTTTAAAAAGGATATTTCAGCTCTCTGTTATCGGAGCCTTTCCAGCATTGTATTCATGGCAGATAGAACCATTCTGGCTTGAATTTGTAGAAAAAAAGCTTCCGGTTAAAAACCTTCCTGAAAATTTATCAGGAAAAAAGTTGATGCAGATTTCAGATTTACACGTAGGAAAACGTTTTGATTGGAATTTTCTTATTGATTCTTTTCAGAAAGCAAAAAAATATAATCCTGATTTTGTAGTGTACACGGGTGACTTTGTCAATCATGGAAATGCTGAGGAAAGAAATGATCTTCGAACAGTGATGGAACACGCTGTTATGGGAAGGCTGGGAACATTTGCAATTCTGGGAAATCATGATTATGGAATCAAATGGAAAGAGTTCGATGTAGCCGCAAGTATAAGTGATACGCTTGAAAACTTTGGGATCACTATGTTGAAAAATGATCAGAAAGAAAGTCATGGATTAAATTTTATAGGCTTCGAAGATCTTTGGTCTCCCAATTTTAATCCTCAAAAAGTAATGGAAAGGTATGACGCCTCTAAAGCCAATATCATTCTTTGCCACAATCCGGACGCCTGTGACCTGGATATCTGGAATGGTTATCAGGGCTGGATTCTGAGTGGGCATACACACGGTGGACAATGTAGAATCCCCGGTGTCATTACGCCGCTCCTCCCTGTGAAAAATCGAAAATATATATCCGGAGAAATCGACCTTGAAGACGGAAGAATGCTTTACATCAATCGTGCTATAGGACACTCTTTTCAGATCAGATTTATGGTCCGCCCGGAAATTACTGTTTTTACCTTAACTCAAGCTTAAATAAAATGAAAGATCACGAAATAATATATATGAGTAAATGCATATTCGGAATGTTCTTTTTATTGGGAAGCATCTGTCTGGCAGGAGCATTGATAACAAAATTAAGTTCATTTGCAATAGGAGGTTACTTATTGCTCATTTTCGGAACCTTAGTAAACGTAATTACGATACTATGGTTATTGATTTACGGTCTGATATACAGACCAAGGCTCAGTGCCTGCCTCAAAGCGGTTGGAATCCTTATGATTAATATCCCCATAGCTGTTATTTATGCATTGATAGGACTTAACCTTAATTAAAATACATAATGAAAAAAATACGCGTTCAGTTTCTGCTTTTTGTGTATGATGGAACTCAAAAATTATACAGAAAATATTTTAAAAAGAAAAAAAGACAGTGGCAGTTCAATGAAAAACAGCTGCTGGAATTTCAGGAAGACTCTTTGGGAAGAAAGCTCGGGGAATTTTACAGGAAACATGGATTTTCTATGATCCCAAAAATGGAAAATCACGACGTACATCATCTGATCACCGGTTGCGGAACCAACTTCGAAGATGAAATTGCTATGCAGTATCTCCTTCTTGGAAATGGAAAACTCAATGCCCATCTTCTGGCAGCAATCGTTTTAGGAACAGTTATCCTGCCTGAATATGCGAAAATTTATATCAAAGCTTATAGAAAGGGACAAAGCATGAGACCTTTTTATCACTTAAACTTTGAAGAACTGCTGTGGCAGAATTTTGACCATGTGATAGACTTTATTCAACAAAAAGAATCAGTGGTTCTTTATTGAATTGAAACTAAATAGGATACGAAACTTAATCTTTTAAATATTCAAATATCATGAAAACACATCACTATATATTTCTTACAGCCTTTTTATTTGTCCTTCTCTTTTATAACGAGGAGGTAGGGCTGAACCTTGGAATTCTGGGAATCATCTATGCAGTAGGAACCCTTTTTAAAACACCCGAAAAAAATAAAACCAGAACATTATATGTCCTTTTTGGAACAAGCATTCTTTCCAGTATTGCTTTTGCATGGTATGGAGATTTATCATCTTTACTTGCTGTGACTACCTCGCTTCTTTTGCTTGCTTATAAAGCAAAGAATAAGAAAATGAAGATCCTTCTTCTGCCTCCGGTTTTTATTTTAAACAGCTGTACTTCATTATTCCGTTTTTTTAGTTTTGATGAGTGGCTTCCCAAAAGAAATGCGTCGGGGATATGGCAGAAAACACTGGCTTTTATTTTGATTCCGTTTGTACTGGTAGCCATTTTCTTTGGAATTTATTCCGCAGGGAGTGATCATTTTGCAGCTCTTTTTACAGACTATGAACTGGATATCAATCTGTGGCAGGTGCTCTGTCTTTCTGTTTTAGGATTCTTTATTGCCTTTAATTATTGGAACTATGTGGTGGAAAGGATCATCTACAAAAACAATCGTGTTTTGGATAATGATTTTCAGAGAGATTCCCAAATTCCCAAGGCTACTTATTCTTTTCTTGATCTTAATTCTGAAAGGATGAGCGGGGTAGTTTCCCTCCTTTGCCTGAATATTCTGCTCATCTTTTTCATTATTACCTATAATTACGAACAGTTTTATGAAGTTTCCAAAACATCGGTACAGCTTTCCGAAGAAACCCATGAGAGGGTGAATGCCGTGATTATGTCTATTATAATGGCCATTTTAGTGATCATGTTTTACTTTAAATCGGGTTTTAATTTTGATCCGAAGGCAGGCTTGCTGAAGATATTAGCAAAAGTATGGATCTTCTTGAATGCAGTTCTTGTATTATCAGCAGCAGTGAAAAATTATGAATATATCGTCCATTATGCTTTTACCTATAAAAGGCTTGGCGTTTTTGCCTTTCTGCTTTTGTCAATGATAGGTTTGATTTTAACCTTTATTAAAATTCAAAAGAAAAAAAAGAATGCTTTCCTGTTCAACACTATGGCCTGGTATTTTTATGGGGTAATTCTGGTTTGTAGCTCTATCAATTGGGGAGGCTTTATCACTTCCCGGAATATGAAACGGAAAGATTTTTCAGTTAACTTTCATTTTACTTCTATTAATTTCAGTGAAAAAGGTTTATTGAAATATGCAGAAGAGAAAAATAACCAGAAGCTTAAGAAAGATTTACACGATAAAATTAAGATAGAAAGATCCAGAACATTTCTTTCAAAAATTCTTTATTACGAAACTATTAAATAATACAATAGCAATGTAAAGAAAGCCGGAAAAGGAAGGTCATCAGATAAATTTGGAACAATTTTAGCATTTGATAGAGCCAACAGAATGATACGTTTTACATTCTAAAAATTAATTGTTATGAAAAAGTGCCTATTGTTAATTCCTTTGATTATTGTTTCATGTAAAAAAGAACCTGCCGTAACCACCACTTCAGATAAAGATTCCACCATAGTCACAGAAATGCCGGATTCCGTTTATAAAAGAGATTCTGTAGCGTTGAGAAAAAAGGATTCAATTATTAACAACGCTCCGGCTACTAAAGAAGTTTTGCGTAAAGGGGTAATGAGAAGCGACAAAGAAGGGCAGATCATAAGAACTGCTGATGCCTCTCAGCTTCCTTTTACATTGGGCGAGGAATTTAAAAGTGATGGTCAGGAACTGATTTTGAAACTTACTCATTATGATAAGCCTAGTATTAAAGCAAAAATTTCAACGAACGAGAAAGACTTTAATATTCGTTTCAATCAGATCAAACTTCCTAATGGAGACTATGACGGACCTTTCAGCAGAGATATTACTTATGAAACTCCCGGAAAAGGTGAAGTATGGCTTATTATAGGTAAAAGTAATATGGCTTCGGGAAATACAAAAGGACACTTTACTGTAAGTGTAGAATAAGATAAATTCAATTTGGTATAATTTCTGCAAACTATACCTTGAAGTTTAAAATTTAAAATTATGAAAAATATATTTCTAACAGCAATGGCCGCCTCAGCTGTACTTGTAAGTTGCGGAACTGTACAGTCGCTGGTTCAGAATACCTTTCCATATACAACGAATGTTTTAGTTTCTACAGGTGTACCTGCAGATAAAGAAGTTTCTTCCACGGCTACTGCTACCAATGTACAGACATGGTTCGGAGGAAACAATAATGCAAAGATTAAAGATGTAAGAATTTCTGACGCTAAAATTTCTGTAGCATCCCCTTCAGGAGGTAATCTGAATGCATTTAAAACTGTAAAAATATACGTTTCATCCAATGGAACGGGAGAAAGACTTATAGCATCACGTTCTAATATATCTACCAATTCTTCCAGCTTAAATCTGGATCTTAATGATACAGGATTTCTGGATGAGATTGTGAAAAGTTCAGGATTAACCGTGAGAACTGTTTATGAACTGAAGAATCAAACCTCTTCAGATATGAACATTAAAGTGGCACTTAATTTCAGCAGCGTTCCTGCGAAATAATTTATAAAAACTTGTGAAAAAAAGCCTTTCAGAAACTCTGAAAGGCTTTTTTGATTATATTTTCGTGAATTTCTCCACGACTCTTCTTGCTCCGTCATTGATGTTGATGATATACTGGCCTGTCGGCAGTTTTGAAATATCAATTTTTTCATCAGATGAGACTGAACCTTTAATAACACTTCGACCCTGAAGGTTGACCACTTCAAAATCAAGCTTTTTATCTTCATTGCTTTGAATTGCGATAAAGCTGGTTGTAGGATTAGGATAAATCTTAACATCTAATTCCCGCAGAGTCTTCACGGGGGTTGCGAATTTACTTTCCAATTGCAGAATAGCATTTTTCACATTAGGCAGCGGTCCTATTTTTTGATTGGCAACAGTACCGCCCTGAGGTATTCCTGTAGAAATCAAAAGATTTTTCATCGCTGTTGGAGTCAGATATTGGCCTGTACTCTGGCGATAGAAAGACTGAATCAATATTGCAGCAGAAGCTACCGTAGGAGTTGCAGAACTGGTTCCACTGAAGTAATTATACGTTCTGTTGTCATCATTATCATATTTTTGATAAGAACCATAACCTGCGGCCATCACACTGCTTCCCCATCCCTGTACATCCACTCTGTTTCCAAAGGTGCTGAAGCTTAGCTTAGAATGGGTAGTATTGGGAGATCCTGCCCCTACAATGATAGCACCACTGTTTCCTCTTGCATTATAAGCAGCATAGAATGGATCATCAAGGTTTTGATTTCCGTTGCCTGCAGCTGCAATGATAATGATTCCAGAATCAGTAGCCGCTTTGGTAAGATCCCAGATCACCTTATCATATTCTGCAGGGCAATATTCTCCATTTTTTCCACCTGTCTGCATTTCATACAGAATAATATCGCCAGCCTGAGAAGCATTGATGGATCGGCTTACTGCAGAAGCTCTGTTATAACCTACAGTAGTCCATTCCATATATCCCTTTATCTCAGAAGCATTATAGGCTGCTCCGGTCAGTCCGATATTGTCTTTTACTGACCCTAAAATACTTACCACAGCAGTTCCGTGATCACGGTAATTATTACCCGATAGCCCTGAATTGGGAGAATATCCCGGCTCCAGCTGTATAGAATTTTGATTGGCCAGCATTTCATGCGTTTTGTAGAAACCATATTCTACATCACGAACACGAATGTTTTGACCCGTGATTCCCCTTGACCATGCATATTTGGCGTTTATTCCCGGGTTGTCATTCAGATAAGTCTGCAGATTCTCCAAATCAGGGGTGACAATAAATGTATTGACCAATGGAGGTTCAATAGGAGTACTGCTCATCACTGATACATATTCTATTTCAGGAAATCTTTCAAGAACCTCAATGATTTTTTGAGTCGATTCCTGATTTTGAATCGGCAGATCTGCTTTATATATCCTTTTCAGCTTTTCTACAGATTCCCCCGAATTGCCAATTGCTCTGCTGCTTCTGGCCATTTCATCCAGTTTGCTGCCGGTGAAATCGAGATCGTATGTAAATGAAATTTTGTTTTCTCTTGTAAATCTTTCCAGGTCAGCGTTTTTTTTGAATGCTGCTTTTTCCGAATTGATTCCTTTTGAAAAACACACATAAAATGTACCGTTAAGGTCATTAGCTCTTTTAGAATGGTGGTCCTGCCCAAAAGAAAAGCTGGAACACAATACAGAGAAGGCAAGAAAATGAATTTTTGTTTTCATATTATTTTGTTAAATGGTTGTGAATGTAGTTTGGTTGATATCAAAAATAACAATAAAAAGAAAACAAATCACATTTTTGTGAGTTTAAGCGAAAAATATTTATATATAAAAACAAGCCTCATGGGATTAATCCTATGAGGCCTGCAAATGTTATATTGTATTAATATGGATATAATGAAAGAAATGACTTTAATAATCATCAAACCAGTTCATTCTGTTCTTTTGATAAATTACTTTCTTTTTATTCATGATCTGGTATTCAATACCGATGCTGTCGTTGTTGATATTGATCAGTTTTGCTCCCTGAACAGGTAGTTCTTTTTCGTTAATATGTGAAGAGGATTGTATTTGCTCTATAATATCTAAATAGGGAGTTCTGGAAATCTGTTTTTCAAAAATTCCTTCCTTTTTATAAATAGTAATCATTGGGTTAGACATTACACCGGGGCGTCCTCTTTCCATTCTGTAAGTATCATCCAGTGTAATATGCTGGTCGCATCCAGTAGTGGAGAAATACAGAACCATACCGAAAAAAGGAATCATCATGGGTAAAATGCTAAGAATGGTTCCTGATAACAATATACCAAAGTATATTTTTGCTCCTTTCTTCTTCCAGAACCTAATAATGATAAAAACAGTCATGGCCAGCCAAAGCCAGTTAATTACTTTATCCATATAATATCCGGAAAAGCTGTAGTTGTTAAAACTTAAAACTACTCCAAAAAGGAAAATCAAAGTCAGCGCCAGATAAGTAATAACAATATTCTTATTCTTCATCTCTTTATTAGCTTTTGGTTATTGAATCCATGACAATGGTGACAGGTCCGTCATTGATCAGGGATACTTTCATATCGGCTCCGAAAATTCCACTTTCAGTTTTTAAGCCGGACTTTGCTATTTCTTCCTTGAAATAATCAAAAAGAGGAACTGCCTTATCGGGTTTTGCCGCTTTTATAAAGGAGGGACGATTTCCTTTTTTATAATCAGCAATTAACGTAAACTGGCTGATGCATAGGATTTCTCCGGCAATATCTTTTACCGAAAGATTGAGTTTATTATCTTCATCTCCAAAAATTCTGAGATTTAAAACTTTCTGTACCAGCCAGTCTGCATCTGTTTTTTCATCGTTTTCATCAATTCCCACCAGAAGCATTAATCCTTTTCCGATTTTACCTACAGTTGTTCCGTCCACTTTTACGCTGGCTTCAGAAACTCTTTGTATAACAGTCTTCATGTTTTATTCTAATAGTAAATATTTAATGTTTTACCTGCCGCATCATAGTTATATGGATAGGTTTTCGGGGGAAGAGAAGTCTTAGAGCCTGATTCAGGCTGTCCTGTAGTTAATATCCAACGTGTATTATCCTTAGGACACAGAACAGAAATATTATCTTTTACCTCAAGAGTAGTGTTGTTATCCGGGCATATATGAGGAGCATTCCGGTCATACACTTTGAATCCGGTTCCTGTACGGACAACGATCAGACCTCTTGTTCCGGACTGTTGCTCATTCACGTAAATCCAGCCGTTGATATTGTTCAGAGGATAATAGGCGGGAAGGTTCAGATTGAGAGTTACATTAATAGGATTGTTTGGAAAGCAGCTCACAGTATCTTCTCTGCTCCCGCATGAATATATGATTAAATTACTGAAAATCAATAAGGTAAAAATAGATAAGATTGAAAAAGTTTTTTTCATTTCAATTTAAATTTTTATATATTTGTAAAAATTAAACGATTACAACACGAAAACATTGTCCGGCAAATGTCGGATTATTTTTTTATACCAAAACTAAATTTTGAAAATTATGGCAAGCTATGTAACAAAGGAGGGCCTTGAGAAAATGAAAGCTGAGCTGGAACAGTTGGAAACTGTAGAGAGACCAAAAATTACTCAGCAGATCGCAGAAGCAAGAGACAAAGGAGATTTGTCTGAAAATGCAGAGTATGATGCGGCTAAAGAGGCTCAGGGAATGCTTGAAATGAGAATTTCTAAGCTAAAAGATGTTATTTCTACTTCTAAAATTATAGACGAAAGCCAATTAGATACTTCAAAAGTTTCTATCTTAACGACAGTGAAACTTAAAAACAATGCTACCAAGCAAGAACAGGTATTTACATTGGTACCGGATAACGAAAGTGACCTTAAAACAGGAAGGATTTCTGTAAACACTCCTATTGCAAAAGGTCTGTTAGGAAAAGTGATTGGCGAGATTGCTGAAATTACTTTGCCAAACGGGAACAAACTTTCTTTCGAAGTATTAGACATCTCTCTATAGTCTGATACTCTTTTTATTTCTAACTTCTAATATTTAACCTCTAACTTCTACTAAAATGAGCACTATATTCACTAAAATCATCAATGGCGAAATTCCCTCGTATACAATTGCTGAAGATGAAAATTTTATCGCATTTTTAGATGCAATGCCTTTGGTGAAAGGACATACCTTAGTAGTTCCCAAAAAAGAAGTGGATTTGATTTTTGATCTTGAAAGTGAAGAATACAAAAACCTTTGGGGATTTGCCCAAGAGGTTGCCAGGAAGATCAAAACTGCAATTCCATGTGTACGAGTAGGAGTAGCGGTAGTGGGATTAGAAGTCCCTCATGCTCATATCCATTTGATCCCTTTAAACAAAGTGGAAGAGATGAACTTCAGAAATGAAAGACTAAAATTAACGAACGAAGAATATACAGAGATTCAAAACTCAATCATTAATTCTTAAAAACTAGAAAATCGTAAAAAAGAAATTTTTTACGATTTTCTTTAACATATATTATTAGTATGAACTCAAACCAATGTTCTTTCTGCGGTAGAAAAAGAAATGAAGTACAGATGCTGATTTCTGGGCAGAATGGTTTTATTTGTGAAAATTGTATAGAGCAGGCTCACGCAATCGTGAAAGACGGAGCTTCCAAAACGGAACATTCTCCTGCAAGTAATATGGCTGAACTTAAAAAGCCAAAAGAAATTAAAGTATTTCTTGATCAGTATGTGATCGGACAGGATCAGGCCAAAAAGCAGCTTTCAATTGCTGTTTATAACCATTACAAGAGATTAATGCATGCTCAGGATGAAAACAGAGAAGTAGAGCTTGAAAAGTCAAATATCATTATGATAGGAGAGACGGGAACAGGAAAAACACTGTTGGCCAAAACCATCGCTAGAGAACTTAATGTACCTTTCTGTATTGTGGATGCTACTATCTTAACAGAAGCAGGATACGTAGGGGAAGATGTTGAAAGTATCCTGTCAAGACTATTAATGGTAGCTGACTATGATGTGGAAAAAGCAGAAAAAGGAATCGTTTTCATCGATGAGATTGATAAGATTGCAAGAAAATCAGATAACCCAAGTATTACAAGAGATGTTTCCGGAGAAGGAGTACAGCAGGGGCTGCTGAAACTTTTGGAAGGTAGTATTGTAAATGTTCCGCCACAGGGAGGGAGAAAACACCCTGACCAGAAATATATTCAGGTAAATACGCAGAACATCTTATTTATTGCCGGAGGAGCGTTTGACGGAATCAAGGAAATCATCGAAAGAAGGATGAATAAGCAGGCAATTGGTTTCAGCTCTGAAAAAATAAATAAAACCGATGACGACGAATATGTATTAACAAATATTAATGCAACTGACCTTCGTTCTTTCGGATTAATTCCGGAACTTTTAGGAAGATTTCCAATCATTACGTACCTGGATAAACTGACAAAAGAGACGTTGGTAAGAATTATGAAAGAACCTAAAAATTCCATCGTCAATCAGTTTGTGGAACTTTTCAAAATGGATGGCGCAGATCTGGTAATTACAGATGGTGCAATTGAAAGAATTGTAGAAGAAACTATTGAAAAAGGATTAGGTGCCAGAGGGCTGAGAGGTACCACAGAAAAAGTTTTAGAAGACTATATGTTTTCTATTGGAGAGGAGCAAGAAATCGTATTAACAGAACATAATATTTTGATTAATAGATAAATTATTTTTTTTTTTTGAAAAAAAATAATACCTTTGCGGGTGAAGATTGTATTAACACACAAATAATTTATACAATGAGAAAAAGTTTATTTGCTATAGGTCTTTTAGCAATTAGTTACTCTGTTCAGGCGCAGATACTATGTCATGTTGACACTAATGCTAATATGTATGTGAGCGAAGGCACCCTAGTTTATAGTGGTGGAGGTGTACAGACAAAAGGTAATGGCCTTTTGGACGTACATGGAAATATCATGGTTGTAGGATCTGCTACTGATGGTTTTAAAACAATAGACGGTACCGGTAATAATAAAACCGACGGCGGAAATATTATTTTAAGACTCAATACTCCTGCTTCCTTTGCTACTTCCACGTACGGACAGCTTTACATCGATGGATTATCCCAGTCCAATATTACCGGTATTGTAAGTAAAGAATACAGAACTACCAGCCAGGGTAGTGGTAATTATTTTCAACAGGTAGCTTTGCCTTTTTCAGGTAAGGCCCTTAGTACGTTATCTACAGAGTTAGGTAAAACATTTGACACCGGAAGATACAGTAATCCGGTTCTGAAGTGGGACAATACGAACGCCGTTTCCAGGCATTTTACAAGCTTAGCATCCACTACCACTGACGGGTCAGGGTATTATATGCTGAAAGTTTCTAATAATGACTGGAATCCAAGCACACCTGCTACAGGGACTGTTTTTACAGTTAATGGTATGCCATATGCTCCGCTTGCCGGTGTTGTTACATTGCAAAATGCAGCAGCAGGTTTGAATTTCGGAGTTAATGGTAACGGAACTAACTCTTATGGAGAGACCTACAATACCTACCTTGATGATTCCTTCGAATTTACTTTAAGCCCGTGGGCGGGAACATTTGGTAAGAATTTTTATCAATTCGGGAACCCATTCCTCACTAATATCGATTTATCTAATATAGGATATACTGAGAGTGTTACCGGATCAGATGGAAATGCAGTGAAAAACATCTGGGGTATTGAATATGACCCAGGTACAATTCATACGCTTTCAAATGGAACTACTTATGCTACAGGCTCAAGGGTAGTTACCTTTTTACCTACAGGAGATGGAGTTGCTCCGGCTGTAGGGGATGTGGATTTAGTTGTAATGAAGCCAATGCAGTCATTTAAAATGAAGTTGAGAGACAATTCTGCACAGACTTTAAACTTTAATACACTGAGAAGATTCAAACAAACTGCAAGAGCAGCGGGTGTTAACTATGATGTAACAGCAGCCAGAAGCAGTAATAAGATCTCAGAAAGAGGGACTGTAAAACAGCTTGGAGTAATAGGTCTTGATCCTAATGGAAATGAAATTTCGAGAACCTATTATGTTGTTTCTCCATCATTCACAACAGGACACCAGATTTCTGCAGCAACCACAGTTCAGGCTTCAGCCGGTAAAAATATCATCGGTACTTTTGAAGAATCACTGAATGGTGGTTATGATGATAACAATACTAACTACTGGTTATATATCAACGAAGCTAATGAAGATAATTTCAAAGGTAAAAATGTTAAATTGGTAAATTATTACCAGGATAAAGTAACATCTTATAAATTTGAGATTAGAGAGAATGCAGAATTAATCCCTGTTGGAGCTCACCAGTTATCTTCAGGAATTGGTTTTTATTATAGAGCTGAAAATGGAAGCTTAATAGAAGCTAAGCAAGGGGAAACAGTTCCTGTAACTAACGAAGAAGCTAATTTATATTACGGAGAACCTAGTAATATTACTTTAGCGGTGAATAATAAAGCAAACCCTTCTAGAACACTTGTAGTATACAATCCTGCTATTACAAATTATATTGTAAGATTTGATCCAAAATGGAAAAAAGCAGATATTGAAGTTTATGATATGAGCGGTAAACTGGTCATCTCTAAAAAAGCGGTTAATACATCTAGTGATTTTGTAATTGAGCTTGATGGCTCTCTTAAAAACTCTTACATTGTAAAAATCGTTTCTGATAAAGGAGAAACTGTTAATACTAAAATCTTAAAATAAGCAACATGAAAACTATAAATAAATTAGTAGCGGTTCTTTTCCTTTTCACTATATTTCTAGCTCACGCAGCTCCACCTATTCCAGGAGGAACCGGAAATGGTGGAAACGGTACCGGAGCACCCGCTTCACCAATCGATATGTATGTATATGTGCTAGTTATCGTAGCAATTGGATTGATTGCTTACTTTACTAAAAAGTACAAAAACGTAAAAGCATAAAATTTTATTAAAATAATATTAAACTCTCTGATTAGTCAGAGAGTTTTTTTATTTTTACCTTATGAAAAAGATTTATATGCTATCTGCGGTTTTAACCGCCTTTGCACTGCAAGCACAATTTACAGTTAATGTACAGGCTTCGGCAGATTTTAAAGATCAGGATGCTATTCTATATACATTAAACGGCTCAAAAGATATTATTGTTACTAAAGAACAAAGCAAGAATAATACTTGGACGTTTAAATATCCAAATAACTATATGGGAATGATGAAAATCTATTTCCCCGGATCCAATAATACCGTTAGTTTTATTTCTGAAAATAAGAATGTAAGCTTTAAACTGGATATTCAGAATAATAAAATTAAGGATGTTATCTATTTGGATGAAGCCAATGAACTGATGAGTAAACAACAGGAAGGTTCACAGAAGAAAGAACTTATTCTACCTGCTTTAGCACAGATCAAAGAATATTACAAGGATAATACAGACTTTGGAAAAGCACTGAAGATAGAGATTGATAGACTTTCTGGCTCTTCAAGCTCTATTGATCCAGCTCAGCACCCTTTTATTACTTATTACAATACGAATTACAGTAAGTTTTTGGGTAATCAGGCCGATCCTTCCAAAAAAGTAAATCCTGATGAAGTAATCAACTTCCTGGATAAATCTGGTGATATGCTCGAAAGTTCTTCGCTGCTAAGACCTGTATTGGTTGCTTATCTGAACTCTGGAGGGAATACCAATGTTGCTGCTTCAGTAGATAAACTTTTAGACCGTTTGAAAGTAGAGACACCAAGAGGGCAGACTGTTCTGTCAGAACTGATTGATATTTTTGACGTTTACCAGATGGATGAATTTAAAACCAAATATCTGGGGCTTGCCAAAGGACTTAAATGTACCATTAATGACAGACTTGCTTCTACATTAAAATCTAACGCTAATATTGAAATGGGGGCTGTTTTCCCTAATTATAAGTTCCAGTCACCTTCTAATACAACGGCAAAGTCAATTCACGATGTAAAAGCAGATAAAAAGGTAATTATCTTCTGGTCATCTACATGCTCGCACTGTGAAAGTGAACTTCCGAAGCTTTTAGAAAAGTATAACGACCTTAAATCGAAAAATATTCAGGTTATTGCTTTGTCTTTGGATGTGGATAAAGGTTCATATTCTAAAAAAATTACTGCATTTCCCTGGATTAATGATTCAGAATTGAGAGGATGGAACAGTAGTTATGTAGATACATACAATGTTCATGCAACTCCGACGTATTTTATTTTAGATGCTAACAATAAGATAATCAACAAACCAGATCATGTTGGAGATGTTTTAGAATATTTTAAGCTAAAATAATTTTGGTAGTAAATAAATATTTTCTATATTTGCACCACCAAAAGGCGAGGTAGCTCAGTTGGTTAGAGCGCAGGATTCATAACCCTGAGGTCACGGGTTCAATTCCCGTCTTCGCTACAAAAGACCGCAATCAATCGATTGCGGTCTTTCTTTTTTTTGTACCCAACTCTTCTTGCGATTTCTACATTTTAAAAATAAAAAAATGGTATTTCTGGGATCAGGTGCAAAAGTTGGGGGCTAAGCAAAAAGTTTGGTTAATCTGAATAAAAAAAATGTTCTGTCCTTCACCCCTCTGAGCTGTATCCTGAAGTTTTTGATTTTAGCATTTAAAGATTCAGCCGCTGCGTTAGTGCTTCTTTTATCAAAATAATTTAGAATATCTCTGTAATGGTGCATTATGGTCTTCCTTAAGGTGGAAAAAGATCTAAAATCTGCTTCTTCAACCTTTTTAAACCAATGCGCAAGTTTAGTCATAGCCACAGATTTTGTAATAGGCTGATTATAGATCTTTTTTTAACCTAAATGGTAATCCGCTTGCTGCAGAAGCATTGTTTTTCAATTCCGATGATCGAAAGATGTATGATTAGTAAATATATAACATGTTGTCATCTTCTCCAAAGCGGATGCTGAACTACTTATTCCGTTTCGCAGCCACAGCACAGGGCTGAACTTGTTTCTGGATTCGGTACAACTAAAAGAAAAAGCGCTTCACGACACCGTAGCAGGTTTACTGGCAATTGATCCCTCGAAAGCACATTGGGCGGAAGTGATTCCCTATAGAAAAAAGGGCGAATGGGGCTGTCTTGAAGCAAAGGAACATCTGGAGGAACATTCATCATTTAATTGCCACTTATTCCAAATTTAACATATCTTTGGATGATGATGAAACCTTAACCGAATTGCGAATTTATTAAATGTACTGCTGAAGGTAGAGAATGAGCAATTGGGGTTTAAAAAATTAAAATTATGACAAATAACGAAGAAATCATTAGAATCATATTAAATAAAGATATTGATGCTTTAAAAGAATGGATAAATAATGGTGGTGATGCAACGACTTTAATTGGAGATTCTGAATATGCAGAAAGTCTAATAAATTATATCATAGATGAAATTGAAGATGAGGACGGAGAGAATATTTACCTTCAAATGTTGGAAATTGTAATTGAAAATGGTGCTGATGTAAACTATTTTTATGCACCATTTAACGCTCCTGTTTTTCAGGCCGTCTATTTAAAAAGCCAGAAAGTACTGAAGTTGCTTTTAGAAAACGGAGCGAACGTAAATTTGGTAGGAGAAGAGTCAATGACCCCGCTTATTGATTTAGCCTATTACCCAAATATTGAGTTGATGAGATTAGTATTGCCCTATACAAGTGAAGAATTTATCAATAAATCCGGTTCTTCTCACGCGAAAACAGCTTTGGGATTAGCATTTAATCAAGGAGATTTAGAAATGATAGAATTATTACTACAATATAAAGCAGACCCTTATGTAAATGATGGAGAAGGTTATTTAACGATTGAAAATATTCGAAGAGATATAGATGAGGATCTTAAAAAAGAGATTTTTGCTCTTATAGACAAATATAAAACAAAAGAAAAATGAGACACTACCAATGAAGAGTTTTGACATCACTCTTTTCTTTAAACTCTTTCTTTGAAAAAGTTTAAACAGTTTCAATATAAATACTCCTGAATACGTCACAAGTTTTACATCTTGATCTTAAATAGTTCGCAGCTCAATTTTCTTTAAGCGAATTTTAAATACTTTATTTCTGAATTATTTTTTTGGGTAATGAATAACTTTGTTAACTTCAATTGGATTATTTTCTCTTACCATTACTTCTTGTGCCTGTTTCTCAAAGACTTTCAACTGGTCTTTACTTGTAATTTGTGTGCCTCTGTAAAAATACTGTACATCGGGTTGCTTATCAAATTGTAAAGTAAAATCTTTGAATGGCTCATTGAATTTTTCTAACTTTTTTTTCTGAACCATTTGCTCACTGACCTCTAAAGGTTTCGTATCTGCATAGTTTTCTATGAAACCTGTTGTATCATAGATCATATCAAATGACTTTGACTGCAACATGCTATATTTAAATTGACTTTTTGAATCATAAATTTGAAATATTAACCCGGGCAAACCTCTAAACTTATAGGGACCTTCATTAAAAGGAATATCTTTGCAAAACCATGCTGTCCAAAATCTTCCCCCAAAAAATGTAGTGGCTTTTTGTAGAAGATATATATCTGCCATTTTTGTTTCATTGCTTAAATTCCATTTCATTGGATCATCAGTTTGATAGACAAACAAATCATCCAAATTTTCGAAATTTTTATTTTTGAAGGAATTACGCTCCCTTGTGATAATATTTTGGAAGCCCCAGGTTCGAAAGCGGGAATTCTGATTAGCTCTATTGATTGAATCCATTCTAAGAAATATGTTTTCATAAAATTTGACATCCTTTGGATTAATATCCAAGACCATGTTGGTTTTAATGTAATCAGTGGAGGTTGAGTCTATTTTGAATTGTAATTCGTAAATAAAACGATGAGTCTGTGCGGAAGTAAAAAAACAGCTCATCAATAAAATGAGGAATAGTCGGGTTGACATAATGATTATTGGTTTTTAAAGAATATTTTTAAAATAGGAGAAATAGTTATCGCATTTTATACTATATATCAGACTTTTTATATCTCATTATTCTACGATAAAATTATGGAATTTTTCGATACTGGTACTATTTTACCTGACTCGTATTTTCTTTATAATTATAGTTCACGTTAATTTTAAAACTTATACTATCAACCTCATTATCCACAGATTCTTCATCCGTAAAAGTTGTTTTTATAAATATTTTTCCATTGTTCCCGTAGATTGTTTATAAGTGGAATATTAAAGCATATGGATAAATCATTACTAGAAATAAGCTTAAATTAATTTATTTTTTTGCTTTGTCCACGGCTTTTACTTTTTAAAACAGGAGATCAATAAAAAACCGCCTTTATCAATGATGAGACGGTTTATATATTTTCTGTTTTGGCTTTATCAGGATTGATAGCCAAGTAATTTTCTGATCTGGTAGAAAAATCTTTCAATAAGCCTTAGGTCCTGTGTCACAATTTCTGCACTGCCTCTAAGCTCTTTATCGAATGTAAGCGTTTTATTATAGCTTGTTTTTAATCCTTTCGGTAATACGACATCTACATAGTAGTTTCCTTTTTCATCAGGAATAAGAGAGATGTTCTGAACCTTTCCTTCTATAATCCCATATTCCTGAAAGCGGTAGTTGTCAAGTTTAATCAATACTTTCTCTCCAGGAGTAATCTTTCCTGAGTTAATAGTAGGAACAGACATTCTGCCTACTAATTTCTCTTTATTCTTTGGAAGGATAGATAAGATAGGTTCACCGCTTTTTACAAACTGATTTTCCCCAAAAAACTGCTGGAAGCTGGCAACGCCATCAGTGGATGATATTACAAGGTAGCTCTGTTCCCATTGTTTTAAAGATTTTCTCAATTGCTCAAATAGCTGCAGAGTCTGCGAAGAATAGGTTATTCTGTCTTTTTCCGTATTAATAGCAGTTCCGCTTCTAGTTTTATTAAGATTGGATATCCCTTCTTCTGTTTGTGATATGGAAATATTGATATTTTCAAGGTTTTGTTGCGCCTGAAGATATTTTATTTTTTCATTTTCAAGTTCCATAGCTGAAATGACCCCCTGATTGAAGAGTTCCTGAGATCTGTGAAAGTTTTTTTTCGTCAGATCATATTTTACAGATTCTAGATTTTTCTGCTGTCTCAGTGTAGCTGCTCGGACTCTATATTCTGAAATACTCTGGTTGGTTGCCAGATTTTCCGGAGCATAAGGCTGTAGCCTTGTGAAAAGCTCTTCATCCTGAAAGGCCTTTGCGAAGCTGTTGTATTCTCCCTGTAACTCTCCCAGTTTGAATTTTCCGGTTTCAGATACAGGAAAGGACCCTAGCTGGTTGGGTGCAGTAGAGTCTACGATCTTTTTTAAGGCTAAAATATCTTTATAATTAGCTGCAGACTGCATCACCATCAATACTTCATTTTTCTTTACTTCCTGATGGTCTTTTATGAATATTTTCTCAATCTTGGAACTGGTTCTGGCCTCTATTTTCTCAGGAGGATTCTGAGAAGTAACGATTATAGGAGCCGGTACAAATTCCGGGTATTTTATAATGTAACTCATCGCAAGAATAAGCAAGAGAATAATAAGTATAATAGAGTTCCCCCAGCGTATCATCCAATGGGGAGGCTGGGTAAGAATATCCTGTACGCTTTCTGAACGGAGTTCAATATTGTCTAAAATGTCTTCTTTCATTTTTCTAAGGTAAAATTTCCCCCAGTATTTCAGGGGGAATATTGTTTAAGCAAATGGGCAATTACCATCATACCATGATGGTGGTGAAGTATCTGCATCCGGTGGACACGCCAGGTGGTGGATGTTACATGGCATCCAGCTGCCCAGACACCAGGAACCACAACAGTTGTTGCCAGGAATTACTACTCCTCCTTTGACAAAAGTCAGATCTTTTCTTGAAAGTTTTTTTAGATTTTTCATAATATTTAGTTTTTAATTTCCTACTCTGTAAGCTTTTCGGATTCCGCTGTATTGATGATTTGGATTAGCTTCCCAATTCAAGTTGATTTCTTACAAGTCTGTAATATTCTCCCCGTAAATCTACAAGTTCTGCGTGGCTGCCTTCTTCTACTACTTTTCCCTTATCCAGCACAATGATTTTATCAGCATGTCTTACAGTGGATAGTCGGTGTGCTATGACTACCGCTGTTTTCCCTTTAAAGAACTGCTCAAGGTTTTCCATGATTACCTTTTCATTGTTGGCATCCAGAGCAGATGTAGCTTCATCAAATAGGATGTACTCTGGAGATTTGTATACAGCTCTTGCTATGAACAATCTTTGTTTCTGACCTCCACTTACCCCTACTCCTTCATTTCCGATCTTGGTATTGTAGCTTAATGGAAGACTTTCTATAAATTCTTTGATATTGGCAATTTCTACAGCCCGTCTCAACTTTTGTTTGTCAATATGATCTTGCCCTACAGCAATATTATTAGCGATGGTGTCATTGAATACATAACCTTCCTGCATTACCACTCCACATTGATCTCTCCAAAACCTTGGAGAAACATTTCTGAGATTGGTATTTCCGATTTTAATTTCTCCCTGATCAGGCTCATAAAATTTCATCAGAAGCTTTAATAAGGTTGTCTTTCCACTTCCGCTGGCTCCTACAATAGCTGTGGTCTGCTGATAAGGGATGGAAAGGCTAAGGTTTTCAAAAACAGGAACATCAGATCCAATATACCGGAAAGACATATTGCTGATTTCAATGTCTTTCTGAGGAACGTCTGTAGCATATTGTTCATTTTTATCCTCTTCATCATCTTTATCATGAATCTCACCCAATCTTTCAAGGGAAATTTTAGCATCCTGAGTTTGTTTAATAAAATCGATAAGCTGTAATAAAGGACTGTTCAGCTGTCCAATGATGTACTGTACCGAAAGCATCATCCCTAAAGTAAGGTTTCCGCTTAAAACAAGTTTAGCAGAAAGGAAACTGACCAAAATATCTTTCATTTGATTAATGAAGTTTCCTCCCACAGACTGCCATTGTTCCAACGAAAGAGATTTTATTCTGATTTTAAAAAGTTTTACCTGTAGAAACTCCCAGTCCCAACGCTTGTGCTTTTCAGCATTATGCATCTTGATTTCCTGCATTCCATTGATCAGTTCTATGACTTTACTTTGTTCCTGCGATACCTGAGAGAATCTTTTATAATCAAGCTCTTTTCTTTTTTTCAGGAAAAAAGTGATCCAGCCAATATAAGATACAGCACCTACCAGATATACAACGAAAAGTCTGTAATCGTAAAGTAGTAGAACAATACTGAAAATAATAAGATTGACCAATGAGAACAGGGTGTTCAGTGAAGAACTTGTAAGTAACTGTTCTATTCTGTGGTGGTCATTAATTCTCTGCATAATATCCCCTGTCATTCTCGTATCGAAGAAGCTTATTGGAAGCCTCATCAGTTTGATAAAGAAATCGGAAATGATGGAGATATTTATTCTGGCCGAAAGGTGGAGCAGGATCCAGCTTCGGATGGTTTCTATTCCCATTCTTCCGAGGAAAAGCATCACCTGCGCAAGCAAAACCAAATAGATAAAGTTAATATCCTGATTCTGAATACCTACGTCTACAATACTTTGGGTAAGGAAGGGGAAAATAAGTGAAAGTAAACTTCCTGCCAATAATCCCACAGCAAGCTGAATAACAAGTGACTTGTATTTAAACAGATACTTGGAGAGAAAAGAAAAGCTGGCTTTACTTTCTTCACCATCGAATTCAGTCTGGAAGAAAGAAGGAGTTGTTTCCAGGATAAGGACAATTCCTTCTTCTGTATTTTCATTGGCATTTTCACCGATCCAGAATTTGATGAATTCTTCCCGGGTATAGGTAATAAGGCCATAACTGGGATCCGATATATATACTTTATTATTTTTATCAATTTTATAAACTACTACAAAATGGTTTTTGTTCCAATGGGCAATACATGGAAACGGAACTTCTTCTGTGAGCGTATTAAAGTCGATTTGGACTCCCAATGAACGGAATCCGAGATTTTCTGCAGCATCACTCAATCCAAGGAGGCTGCTGCCTTCACGTGTTGTCTCAGAAAGGTTACGGATTTGCTGAAGCGAAATGCTTTTTCCGTAATGCTTGCTTACGATCCTAAGACAGGTAGGTCCACAGTCTTTTGTGTCTGGTTGCTTATAAAAAGGAAATTTTTTCAAAATTAATGCTCATTATAAAATGTCGCCAACGGATGACGACATTTTTAATTTTAATTCAATATTCTAACTCAATGAAATGGAAAGCCGATAGCTCCATTTTTTGCAAGCGTTGATTCTTTGTCTTCATATAGATCTTAACAGCTTGCTTCACTCGTAATTTTATCTATTGTTGGGTAATCTGGTGTTTCAATATTTTAAAATTCTTTCTGGTGAATTTCTTTAGATTTTTCATAATAACTGGTTTTTGTTTTTCCTAAGATAGTGAAATTTTTAAACGAGTGAGATTTAATTGTTAAAGGTCTTCATCATCTATTAGTTCATCTATAAAGAAGAGAAGATCTTCACGGTCATATTTATCCGGAAACTGATATCCATTGATAATAAAGATGGGAGTAAAGCTTAATCCCGCATTACTGTTTTCTCTTGACATTTCAACGAGTGGATTCAGGTTTTCTGACGTTGCAGCCCCTCCGGAGAGCGTATTGATCTTACCTTCGTCTTTTGTTTCAAACCATGTCTCTACAGCATTAAGAAAATCTTTTTCATGTTTATGATGATAGATATGTGTAAGGTCAGAAATAAGCTGAGTATATTTCTCGTTGGCTCTTTCCTGAGTATAGTTGAATCTCATTTGCAGAGAGATTTCATTAGGATATTTCTCTAATAAGCCTTCAGCCAGTTTATGAGCATCTTTACAAAAGCCACAGTAAGGATTAGAAACAATAGCAATGCGAAGTTTTGAATCTTTCTTTCCTACTGAAAAAGTATGGGTATCCTGGAATTCTATCTTCTCATTTTGTTGAAGCTGATCTTTGAAAAGCTCATAGTTTCTTTTAAATCTTAGGTTTTTGGCATTAGACTTCTGAAGGGTTTCCTTCTCCTCAAGAATTGTATTGAAATAAATGACAGCCGAGAAGACAAGAGCCCAAAGGATAATTGTCAGTAAAAGAGCTCCAACTCCAAAAGAAAGGTTTTGAAAAAATAGAATACTTAAGATCAGTTGTCCGGCAAGGATCGAAATAATTAAAAGACAAACTCTACAAAATGTTTTTTCTACAAAAGCCTGAATATATACTGAGTACCCGATTGCAATCACTGAAACAAAAGTAAAGCCCTTTACGAGATACGCTGTTGCTGGTAAAAACAGTCCTAATATGGCAAGTCCCACAAAGTAAATCAGGGAAAAATCAGAAAACTTTAATCCCAAAATACTGGTTTTATCTTGCTTAATAATTTTATCACAGGAATTGACTGTTTGTGCAGTACCAGGGGCTCCACCACCACATATACTTCCAATTACAGTAGAAGTATTTCCGAACTTCTGGTTGTAAATCTCCAGTGAAATGTATACGCCAGCCAGTGAAAGAAGGTTAAAAACAGCTTCATATATAGTTTGGCTTAAAAAAGAATAGGCCAGAATAACAGCAAAAACACAGTACAGGACAGGTTTAAAATTGAAAGCAAGTTTACTTTCTGCCTTTTCTGCCTTTTCAAATAGAAGTACAAAATCTGTGGACTTATTATAGAGCTCTTCTTTTTCAAAGTTTTTTGCTTTTTCTGAATATACTGAGTAGCCGCTTCCTGATTTTTTTACCAGAGAAAAAGAGTTTTCAACAATGGCAATAAATTCCTCCGGCAGCTCATCCCAATATTCTTTATCAAGCTCGTAGGCATCATTTTTTACCCCCATAAAATTCAAAGTATCACTAAAAGCGAGTGCTGACGGGTAATTAGGATGAGAGTTAAACTGAAAAATGAACTCCTGTTTATCAAGTTTGAGATAGTTAATTAGTTTGTCAAAAATCATGTTAATATTTTTATCTAAAATACACAGATGTTTTAAATATACAAAAATTTTTTTCTTTTATTAGTGAGATATATACACGTATTGATGAATTCGGTTTGACTTTCAGTATTTTATTTTTTAGTGGTGGGTTTGAAAGATGAATTTTTTATATTATAATATTTTATAGCTTTGTGCTTCAAAGGATTTTTAGCCCAATCCTCCCATTTTGTAGTGTATGGATTGTAGCCACATTTTAAAGGTTTAGAAATATCAAGCCTATTTTTATCAGTATGCGTTCTTTCTGTATAAGCTCTGCAGTCAGTACATACGTATCTAAACTCACAGTCCTTACAAATTTCTATACCATCTTTAGTTAGATTCCAGTATCTTTTGAAATCAGGCTTTGCAAGAGCATCCTCAAGGCTGGAGTTGTTAATGTTTCCATAACTTTCAGGCATTAATGGGCAGTTCTTTATATTACCATTGATATCAATTCCTATTTTCTTGTGTAGGCAGGAATTATGATTAAGAGCTTCAAGTACTTTGGGAAGATTGGTATTGAAATGCTTTATATCTACTTTTCCACAAGAGAATATTTTGAGGTTTTCAGGGCTAAAGTGGATGATAAATCTAAAATTTTTTCTAGTCTTAAAAGGAACATTATTGCAACTATAAAAAGTCAGGTTAGATATTCTTGATGTATTGTTTTCCAGATTTTCTACAAATGCTAAATTAATATCAGAATGAAATGGAGAATATATTTCTATATTTTCTAATGGGGTATGGCTAAATAATTGGTCAATCTTCAAAAAATCCTCCAATGGAAAATTTATTTGAGAATAAATGATCAAATATCTTATTTCTAAACTTTCTATTGAAGCTTGTATTTTGTAGAGAATATCTATATTTCCAAGTTCTATAAACAAATCTGAAATTTTATTATAATCATGATATTCAAAAGATAATGAGGGAAAATTATGATTCCAGTCGTTTTCTGTAATAAAACCATATTCATTCTCCAACAAAAAATCTATATACTCCCAGAGTACTTTTTGAGATTCTTGATCATAGTTTTGAAGAATGTTTTCAATAGAATTAATTTTCAATTCTTCAATGATTTCATAAAGTTCTAGGTGGTATAATTCTGATATATTTCTTTGAAGATCGGAAATCAATATTCTGGAGATCCCTTTTGTAATTAAAATATTACTGAACAGATTAAAGTACCTCATAATAATCTTATCAATTGTTTATAAGGTTGTTCTTTTGTAAGGAAGCTTGTTTGATATGCGTCGCATGTTATAAAATAAACTACCTTGGAACGTTTTTTTGTTTTTTTTACCACTTCAGCGTATTTGAAAGTAATAGGTAATCTGTGTATTTCTTTAAAATTTTCTTTTGTGTTTTTCATATTAAGCTTATTTCTTATTATCAATTTATGATCATTCTGAGTAAAGTGCTTATAAATAGTCTGCAATTTCTTTTTCCAGCGAATAATTACAAACTAATGAAATTCCCAAAAATTGTCCAATCGGGTTAATTTCTAAGAAGTAATATTCGTTTCCTTTCTTAATAAAATCAATAGAGCCACAGTTTAAATTTAAAGATTGCATTAGTAAATGTATCTTTTCATCAATATCCTTTGGAAGGTTGTAACGAACGTTTCTATTAGGCCTTTTATTATTATATTTTCTGAAATCAAGTTTTGTTTGTTCATCATTTTGTGAGATTATGGCAATAGACCATATCTTCCCATTAAGATAAAAACTTCGAATTTCATAGTCTTTTTCTATTTTTTCCTGAAAGAAGGAAATGAAAAATTGAGAATCTTCTTTTTTCTTAATAGCTGCAGTGTACATTAATAATTGTGAGCTTTCAAAAGATTCAACACCTGCAGTTCCTGTAATAGATTTTGTAATAGTTTTTCCAATTACTACATCATCCGTATTTTCTGCCAGAAAATAAATAGGTACACTTAATCCTTGTTCTTTTGCTTTTTCTAAAACTAAAAGCTTATTGATATTGCGATTACTTTGTGTGTTAATATGCTTTTTAGATTCCAATGTTTTGATCACATAGTCTTCTAACCAATTCTGATGCTCATGCATATATAAATCTATAGAGGAATTGCGATAATGTAACCTTTTAAACTTTAATCCTCCTCTTCTGTACCAAATACTGCTTATATCATCAATGAAAAAACTATTTCTATAACTTTCAATACAAATACGTTTATCCTTTATCTTA
This sequence comes from Chryseobacterium sp. MEBOG06, assembly GCF_021869765.1. NCBI lineage: Bacteria > Pseudomonadati > Bacteroidota > Flavobacteriia > Flavobacteriales > Weeksellaceae > Chryseobacterium > Chryseobacterium sp. MEBOG06. Next base: position 607,585 of record NZ_CP084580.1, read on the forward strand.
ATTTCAAAAAGCTCGTCTTCGTGTATGCGAATGAATTTTTTTTTCATTGCTGAAAGCCATTTAATAACTTCATCGGTCGTAGTTTCTCTATTCCTTGATAAGATTAGTATCATTTACCTTTATTTTTTTCAAAAAATCTTTTGTGATAATAGTTGTATGTTTCAGAGTTGGAAGGCCTAGGCTTTTTCTCTGTTTATCTATAGTAGATGAATCTATCTTTTTCAAGAAACTTCTCCCCATGCCATAATACGTGCCTTGGCCTGGTATAAAGTTATGTGCATCTACCATCATTGAATAATCAAGAGGAGGGCAATCTCCAGACTTTACATATTCTAATATTTTAGTTTGTAAATATGGATAAAGAGCTTTTGATTCAGCCATATGACTAACCAGTGTAAGCATAGGGCCACTTCCTATTTTATCTTTTGAAGGAAAACCAAAGTTTTCAAAGGTCCATTTAAAAAGACGGGCATTTTTTTCGACATTTTTTCTTGTCAATGCAGTATCAAATGGCCTTCCTTGCTGATCTCTTTTAAATGCCACTTGAAAAGAATCAATTAATTGCTTATTCAGTTTACTTTTCCAATCCTTTATTTTTTGTTGTACTGCAATACTGTCTATTCCATACTTTTTAAAAAGTGGAACATACTCTTGATATTGCTGATCATAAGGCGCTACTAGAGAAATTAAGTGATATAAACTTTTCTTGCCTCCAAAATCCTCATGGTATTGATCTGCGAGTATAATATAAGTTGCATATTCTTCAATACGTTCTTGGTTTTTTGGGGAGTATTCTTTGAAAAGCTCTTTATATTTTTCTACAGCTAATTTTGAATTTCCTGCTAATCTATATATACTGTCAATGTTATTAACTTTTTGATAATAAGAAATATAATTAGCTTTCTTCTTTCTGCAGCTAGCTAAAGAAAACAAGCATAAAATCATTAAGAATACTAATTGTAAAAATTGACGATTCATAAAGGTATTTTTATTTTAAAATAATATAGAGGAGGAATAATATTCCTCCTCGACTTTATAGTTAATAAGAGTCTGTTGGTTTTGCAGGGCCAGTACATAACCATGCTCTTCCTTTATAATCACCAGTTCCATTTGGCCCTGAGTAGTAATCCGTTTCTCCACAGCCCTCAGAGTTTACAAGATTAGATTTAATAGAATAACCTCCGTTTAGAGATTTTAATTCTTCTCTGTTAAGTTTTTTATTTTCGGAAGAAAAGTTTTTCTTCATACCTGATAATTTTTTCATTTTGTTTTGATTTTGAAGTTAATAATTTTTTCGTCATATAAGCCCTGACATGGGAATTTTTTGCTGGCCAGCTTTTATATTTAGATTCTGTACTGTACACATACAAAAAATAAATCGTTGTGTTTTTACCTGAAGCAAAGATGCATGTGCATTTTGAATTTTCCAAAATAAAGGTGTCGAAATTGACAAATTCAGGGTTGGTTGTTGCCTTTAATTTATAAATTCAATAATGAAAATTTTAATTAATGTACTGATTTTTAAATCCATATGTGGTGATAAATAGGAGTAATGAAAAAAGAGTGAAAATGCGTAATATTATGCTTTAAAATAAAATATGCAAAAGGTATTTTTTGTTTTTCTGTTGATTTTTACACATGGACTATACTTTTCTCAAAGTATAAAAGGATTTTATATGCCGGATTCGTTAAAAAGTAAAAATATTGAAACGCTACAAAAAGCTTATGATAAAGTATTTCGTATTGATAATAATAAAGCTGAGCTTTATGCAAATGCAATTTTGAGTAAAGGAAAAATTGAAAGAAATAATGCTTTTATTTATGATGGGTATTATAAAATTGCATACAGCAAGGGATTGAAATCTGAGAATGGATTTCCTTATGCAGATACTTTACTTACATTAACTCATAATGTGAATACCAAAGAATATCCGGCAAAAGCCCATATTATTAAAGGAATTTTATTGAATTATGAATTTCGATATAATGAAGCGCTAAAAGAGTATATTCAGGCAAGAGATTTATCTAAAAATAAAAATCCTGATCAGTTTTATTATATAAAAAAACTTGTTGGGATTTTAAAACTGGCAACAGGTGAAAATGATGAAGCTCTTTCTCTTTTTCTGGAATATTATCAGTATGAAAAACAAAAATTAGACACTGATAACACAGACATTAAAAGTTATATTGGATCTATTTTTTCAGTTGCAAATTGTTATAATAAGACTAAGCATTATAAAAATGCTTTGAAGTACATTGATTTGGGGATAAAGGATTGTAAAAAATATAAGGATTATACTCATTATCCTTATTTTATATCTGCTTCAGGAATAGCCAATTATTATTTGAAAAATTATAAAAAATCTGCTGAAAATCATTTAGAGGCAGAGCAAAAATTTATCAAAAATAATGACAATTGGAATTTAGGGATTACCTATTATTTTTTAGGAAAAATTAATTATGACACTCAAAAAGAACATGATGCTATAAAATATTTTATTAAATCAGACTCGGTCTTGACATTATCTAAAAAATTTGATCCCTTAACAAGAAACGGATATGAGATTTTGATTGACTATTATAAGAAAGAGGGAGATAAAGAAAATCAGTTAAAGTTCATTGATAAACTTTTTGCTGCAGACAATATTATCAATAATAGTAAACAATTTCTATCAAAAGAAATTTATAAAAAATATGATACTCCGGCTCTTTTAGAAGAAAAAGAAAGATTAATAGATGACTTAAACAATAAGAACACTGTTCTTTATCTCCTTTTAGGGGGAGGTATTTTATTTATAGGAATTTTATTCTTTTTGTTTGTTCGATATAAGAAGAAAACTGATGTCTATAAAATACAGGCAGATCGTCTATTGGCAGATACTATGAGTATAAAAACTGAAGTAATACGTAATAGTAAAGAACAGAAACCCAAAAATGTACTGCCAGATGATAAATTAAAAGATATAAAAGCAAAACTAGAGAGGTTTGAACAGAATAAAGATTTTTTACAAAAGAATATTACTGTAGCTAGTCTTGCTAAGGAGTTCAGTTCAAACAGAGATTATCTGTCGAAGTCTGTAAATGAGCTTAAAATGAAGAATTTTTCACAATACTTGAATGAGCTAAGGATTAATTATATTATAGAAGAACTAAATAACAATTCCAGAATAAGAAAACATACGATTGCAGCAATTGCAGATGACATCGGATATAATACTTCGGAATCATTTTCTAATGCATTTCGAAAAATAACCGGGACTTTGCCTTCTTATTATATAAAACTATTAGAAGAACATAAATGATACTAAAGTGCTTTTGTTTAATCGGTTATGTTTTTTTTGTATGCGAAATTGATCAATTTAGATAAGAAAACTTTGGATAATTTTTTTTAAAAAACTTATTTTGTTTGTTGTTAAATTTAAAATGAATAAAATGAAAAAAGAGCACAAATCTGAAAAAAAGTTAATGTTGAAAAAAATACAGATGATAAAGTTAAATTTGATAAGAGGTGGTGGAGATGATAATGTAACGAATGGTGATACTACTACAAGTATCAATTGTCCTAAGCCAACGAAACCAACAAAGCCATCTGAGCCAACTGAGCCAATAACGGATAATGGTGGTAATTGATTAATAATTTTTTAAAATGAGTAAAAGAAAATGGTGTTTGTTTTTTTTATTTTTTTTATTTTATTGTTCTTCTCAGAAACTTTATTTTAAGAAAATAGAACTAGAAAATCCAGATTTTGAAAATAGATTACTTCTTCTTAACAAGGACCTTATAAGGAGCTATAAAGAAAAAGATTCTCTAAAATATCAAGACAATTATTTTAGACTTCAAATGTTGGATAAAGATTATAATGGTGCTATAAAAACTATATATAGTATACGCAATAACTATAAAAATTCATATCCTTATTATTCGAAAATAATAGGTATTCAATTCGAATTATATTTATTAGTTAAAAATGCAACTAAAGCTACAGATATTGAGTCTGCTTACGAAAATATACTTAGAGAAAGGTATAATCAGTTGCCAATACAATCTAGGTATTTGATTCCTGATTCATTTAAGTTTAAAAAAGGCTTTAATAAAAATGAGGTAATTAAAATATTGAGAGACAGTATAAAGAATGATAGTATTTCATTAAAAAATGCAGTTTTATTGTGTAGAAATTATAATACACATATTACTATAGAGAAAACTTTTTCAATAGCAGAAAGAGTTTTAAAAAAATTAGATAAAGAAAACTTTTTAGTTAAGGATAGTATTATTGTTAAAACTGAAAAAGATAAGGAGATTTCCCTTTACTATGTTCTCAATAAAAAAATAGAGCAGCCTTTACCTACAATTTTACATTTTTCGGTTTATTCACGTAATAGCGATTCTCATATCTTGCAATCAAAGATAAGTGCTGACAAAGGTTATAATATTGTGAATGCCTCAAGCAGAGGGGTATCTATGAGTAATGGCACTATTATCCCGTTCGAATTTGAAATAAATGATGTAAACCAAGTAATAGATTGGATTATAAAGCAACCATGGAGTAATGGAAAGGTAGGAATGCTTGGAGGAAGTTATGATGGCTTTAGTCAATGGGCTGCTACCAAAAATTTACATCCTGCTCTGAAAACAATTATCCCATCAGCATCAGTAGGTTTTGGAATAGATTTTCCAATGTTTAATAATAGTTATAGTCCATACATGCTTCGCTGGCTAAGTTATGTGAAAAAAGAAACGGATTATAAACTCTTTAGTGACGAAAAAGAATGGCTATCTGTTTATAATTCTTATTATAAAAGTGGAATAGCCTTCAATAAATTAGATAGCATGTATGGAGGGCAAAATCCTATTTTTCAAGAATGGCTGAAACACCCTTCTTTTGATGTATTTTGGCGATCTAAAATGCCTTACAAAAAAGATTTTTCTAAGATTAATATTCCTGTTTTAACTTTTACCGGATATTATGATGCAGATCAGAGAGGTGCCATGTATTATTTTAATGAACATTATAAATATAATAAAAATGCCAATCATTATTTGGTAATGGGGCCTTATAGCCATGCTGGTGTCGTATCGGGAGTAAGTGAAAATTATAAGGGTTATATGATTGATCCTGTTGCAAATATTGATATAGAAGATCTTTCTTATCAATGGTTTGATTATATTTTGAAAGGAAGTAAGAAGCCTGAATTTCTAAAAGATAAAGTTAATTTTCAAATAATGGGTTCTAATCGATGGATGAGTGCTCCAAGCCTAGATAAAATAACGAGTCGAAAATTAAAGCTGTTTTTTAATAAAACAACACTGCAGGAATTGAAGCCTGAGCCAGGTTTCATTGCCCAAAAAATTGATTTCTTAGAAAGAGAAGACACTTTAAAAAGTTTGGATAGTGAAAAAATACTTGATAATGCAATAGATGAGACGTTCATAAAGTATAAACTTATTTTTGAAAGTGATGCTTTTGATAAGCCCACAGAAATCATTGGGAATTTTACTGGAGAATTAAAGGCCTCTATTAATAAAAAAGATATGGATATTACTATGGAGTTTTACGAAAAACTACATAATGGGCAGTATCTTAAATTATGTCATGATTATTTTGCAAGAGTAAGTTATGCAAAAGATAATACTAAAAGGAGATTGTTAAAACCATTTGTTAAAGAGTCGATTCCAATACATAATACCTTTTCTACGGGAAGAAAGATAGAAAAAGGGAGTAAACTTATACTGGTTTTAGGAATCAGGAAAAGTGCAGATGCCCAAATAAATTATGGAACAGGAAAAGATGTAAGTAGTGAAACGATTGCTGATGCTAAAGAACCTCTGGATATCAAATGGTATACGGATAGTTATATAGAAGTTTCTGTCTTAAAATAATAGAATGTCAAAATTTCCCTATCAATTTTTTGATCAATATATCTTCCGCTCATCGTTATTTGCTCTTCAGGATTTTTTGATAAAGGCTGATCATGATTGTATTTCAGAAAATGAATTGAAAAAGATCTGCTCAGATCCTGTTTTTATGGAAGCCATTTATCTTGCTTCACCTTATTTGCATAGCCAGATTGAAGGATGGGTGAAATCCGGAGTCAACTTTTCATCGAAGAAACAGGAGAAATTAATACAGACAATATTAAAGTACTATAATCGCATAAGTACCCGCTGCACACCATTCGGTTTATTTGCAGGAGTTGGTTTAGGATCTTTTCAGAATAAGAATAATGAACATGTTGATAATACTTACATAAGAGATACCAAATTAGATATGCAATTTCTGGTAGGATTGTCTCAGAATCTAGCTCGTTTATCTTATATAAAGAATAAAATTCTCTATTTCCCTAATAGTAGTATTTATAAGGTTGGACGTCGTATACGTTATGTAGAGTACGAATATTTTAAAGAAAAAAAGCAGTATATTATTTCATCTGCTTATAGATCGAAAGAGTTAGATGATATATTATATTTAGCTAAAGCAGGAAAGAGGATTGATCAGATTGTTCAAATAATAATAAATGATGAAGTCAGCCCTGAAGAAGCAAAAGGATTTGTAGATGAGTTGATTGAAAACCAGATTTTGGTCAGTGATCTGGAACCTAATGTTTCTGGTGAAGAATTTCTAAATATAATAATCACAAAATTGAAGAATATTGAGGCTGAAAAAGAAGTTGAAATGTTAGTTTCTATCCGTAAAAAACTTGAAGCACTGGATTTGAATATTGGGAACCCTGTTTCTTTATATAAAGAAATTGAAGAACTTATTAAAGCCTTAACAACAGATTATGACCATAAATATTTATTTCAGACGGATTTGTATTTTCGGAATGAACATTCTTTAGATTTATATTGGAAGAAAGAACTAAAAAAGGGAATTGCTTTCCTCAATAAGATGACATTATTTAATAAACAGACTGTTTTTGAAAGATTTAAAAAAGCCTTTAGCGAAAGATTCGAAACACAAGAAGTCTCATTGGCTTATGTAATGGACACTGAAATCGGCATAGGCTATAGGCGAGACAGTCTAGGAAACGGATTGGTTCCTTATTTTGATGATTTGAATATTCCGTATGTATCGGTACCCGATATTCATATTTGTTTAAATCCAGTAGAAGTTATTTTAAATCTCAAAATACAGAATTGTTTGTTGGATGGTCTGTGTATAATTCAGCTTGCTGATGAAGACTTTAAACAATTTGAAGAACACTGGGATTATCTTCCTGATACCCTATCTGTAATGTCAGAAATTGTTTCAGAAGCAAATGAAGAAAAACTATTTTTATACGGAGGAGTGAGTAGTGCTGCAAATCTGTCTGCTAGATTCTGTTCAGAAAAATCGAAAGTCAGAAATTTAACAAAATTGATCGCAGACAAAGAAAAAGAACTAGACTCACAAACTATCTTGGCAGAAATTGTACACTTACCTGATGCAAGAATTGGAAATGTGATCCGCCGCCCTCTGCTTAGGGATTATGAAATTCCTTATCTAGCCTCTTCAACATTGCCTATAGAAAATCAAATAGCAATAGATGATTTGTGGATCTCTTTAAAAGATGATAAAATAATACTGCGTTCCCAAAAACTGAATAAGGAAATAAAGCCTCATCTCACCAATGCACATAACTATTCTTGGGATTCATTGCCGGTTTATCACTTTCTTTCTGATTTTTCATTACAGGGAAAACATTCTAACCTAGGATTTCATTGGGGGAATCTTGAGAAGATGTATAACTTTTTACCTCGGGTGGAGTATAAAAATATAATTCTTGCAAAGGCAAAATGGAAAATAAATAAAGAAGATATCAGTTCACTATTACAGTTTATTAATGATATAGGTCTGTTTTTATCTGAAATAAAACAATGGCGTGAAAAAAGAAGAATTCCAAAATGGATACAATGGGTGGAAGGAGATAATACACTAACTTTTAATCTGGAAAATTATGAATGGACAAAATTACTCATTGATACGATAGAACTAAAAGAGTCCATTGTAATCGAAGAGTTTCTTTACAATGAAAAAAATGATTTTGCTTATCAGTTTGTATTTTCTCTATATAAAGATGAGTAAATGAAAAAGATTACAAGGAAATTCATTCCCGGAAGCAAATGGCTATATATTAAACTTTATACAGGAATAAAAACAGCAGATATTATTTTAGAGGAGGCTATAAAGCCATTACTAGAACTATTTAAGAATGAAAGCCTAACAGAGAAATGGTTTTTTATCAGATATAGTGACCCCGATCCTCATTTGAGGATACGTTTTGAAATTCCAGAGCCTGACAAGCTTGGCAAAGCTATTGTGTTAATTAAAAATTATTTACAGGAATATATTGATTCAGGAGAAATTTCAAAATTTATAGTGGACACCTATCAAAGGGAGATAGAAAGATACGGAGAAAATACAATGGAAGATGCTGAGTTATTATTTTGGAAAAGTAGTGTAAGTATACTTCGTGAATATCTTCATTTTGATGATGAGGAAAAAATTATAGTATCTCTTTTTTATATTGATAGAACACTGGAGAGTCTTGGAGTGCCTATTTCGGAGAAACTGAGATGGATCAAAGAATTCAATCTCGCTTTTAAAAATGAATTTAACGCAGATAAAAAGCTCAACAGTCAGCTTGACAAAAAATACCGTAAGTTTGCTCCAAAATATTCTGAATTTGTAAATTCAAATGAATTCTTATACTTTAGGCAGGATATTATTGCTGATGTTTATGATAATGAGAAAATAATACAGAATATTTTAGAACATTATTCTTCATCAGTACAAGATTTTTTTCAAAGCATATTTCATATGCATATCAACCGGATGTTTATATCCAATCAGCGTTTGTTCGAAATGGTTATTTATGATTATCTTTTTCGGCATTATAGAAAACTTGCTTTTAAAAATAATTTGAAAGAAAATAAATAGTGACAGTAGCTTTTGTAAAGTTGCTGCTATATAAAATACCCATTTCTTTAGATAACAAAAAAGCCAGAATATTATATCTTAAATCTATTAATTAAAAAATCTGATTTTAAAAATATTTTTAGCGTAATGAATAATAACTCTAATTTTCTATTCATTAAAAGTATAAGATAACAGGAATATTTTGTTTTCAATTAAGTGCCCTTTTTTTTGATCTTTTTATATCATAAATGGACTTTAGCTATAATTTTATTGTAATGTTAAGGTGCTGATTATGATGAGTGATAGCGGGAGTTGAACTCAAAAAAACTCAAGAGAACTTAAAAAATCATAAAGTTTTCATAAAGTTTTAAAAAAGAAAAGAAATGTTTTTGTAATTATAAAATATATCGTACTTTTACATCGCCTTGAATGAGGGAACAAGTCAAGGTAATAAATTTTTTTTCATCATTTGTGTTTTTAGAATCGTATCGCCTGATACGATTCTTTTTTTATGCCTATTGAAGATCAATCATAAAGATTTCAGGCCAGATGTCTGTATAGAGAAATATGAGAAATATACCCAAAGGCGAAATAGGAGTTATATCTGAAATTATGCTGTTTTTGTAACCAAATTAAATAGGATTTTGTTTGATTAGAGCAGAATTGTAATTCTAATACTTTATTTTGAGAAAGTAAATGAAATTCCTTTTTAGGAGAAAAGATTTATAAGACATTTATTATCTTAAAAAATACTAACAAAATAATCTTTACAGATAAAATAAAATTCAAGATGCAGAGTTTCTGGAGTATTCGCCAAAAGTAATATCGTCTTCTATTTTTCGTAGTTTAAAAGAAGATCTATGAAGTAAGAATAAGTGACTGATCCTTCTTGCTGGTTACTTTTAAGGAACAGATTGTTAGTAAATCCAAAAAAGTCATCCAGCCAGCCCTGATGACTGTAGACAAACTTTTTTTCATAAGCGCGGTCCCTTTTCATCCCTGGAGAATAATGGGTAAGAACAGACTTTACAAATTCCGGATCATCTTCTACAATGAATCTTAAAAGACTTTTTAAAGTAAAGTATTCAGTGCTGTATCTCAGATCCATATTACTGGAATGAACACCTATCAAATATCCTACAAAGTTAGCTTCCTGTTCTCTGGCAAAACCCAGCTGGTGAGAACTTTCATGAGCTGTAGTAAAGGGAACGAAAGTGGCAGGCAGTTCAGAGTTGTACTGTGCTTCGGCGGTAAAAGGATTATAGTACCCCAGAATTCCTGTAAAGCTCATGACATTTTTAAAGAGACTGGGTTTAATGGATAAAACCTGTGATACCTTCTTATTTGAAATAGAAGAGGGTAATTTAGTCTGTTGTTTTAAAATTTCCTTTTGTACAGCGTTCAGACTGGTAATGAGGAATACGCCTTGTTGATCTTCACGTACAGCAGCCCTTGTTATTTTACATTTTTCAAGGTAACGGATTGCAAGTTCTTTTGCTTTATCGATTTCCGGTGAATCCTGACTTGAAAGTTTCTTGATAATCGGAGTCTGAAAATATAACATTCCCCAGAAGATCTGATAAGTGAAGTAAAAGATATTAATGATGCTCAGAATCTTTACAATGGCATTGTTTCTTTTGCTTTTCTTGAATATTGCTGTAAGATAATACAAAAGAAAGATACCCAATAGTATATATATAGCATCTCCCATAGAAAACGGGATCCAGCTGAACAGCAGCTGATGAGCGGTTTTCTGAAACTCAAAAAAGCTTTCAAAAAAAGAAACCATTAGCCGTGATTTCGAAAAACAATAAAACAAAAGAAATTGGGCAAGTAATAAACCTGCCCAAAATCTCTTCTTCTTATATATATGTAGTATATTTTTAGTGAGCACCTTCTGATTCTAAAACGTCAACGTTAATTCCTTGTCTAAATAAAGATTTTTTAGCCAGATATGCAAATAAAGTAATATACACAAAGCACAATACAGGAATAATGTATGAGCTGTGAATACCAATAATATCAGAAAGTTTTCCCTGGAGTGGCGGAATAATACCTCCTCCCAAAATCATCATTACCAGAAAAGCAGATCCCTGCGCAGTATATTTTCCTAATCCTGTGATGGCTAGTGTGAAAATAGAAGGCCACATAATACTGCAGGCAAGTCCTCCGGAAAGGAATGCGTAGATTGCAAAATTACCGGTAGTAAGCAATCCGGTGATCATAGCCGCTGTGCCAAACAATCCGAAAATAATCAATGTAACAGCAGGTTTATTTTTACTGATTAAGAATAATATAACCTGAATAGCCACACAAATTGCATAGAAGTAAAGATGGGACATATCTTTCTGAGCCAGTGTATTGATCCCGATAATAACTGAAAAAGCAATAAAAGGAACAATAATAGTTGCAATGGTCTGCTGCTGCTTATTCAAATTGAAAACTGCAATAGCACCCGTCCATCTTCCGATCATTAAACTTCCCCAATACATTGAAATATAGGGAGCCAGGTCAGAAGACTGGTGGCCGCCAAATTCAGGCATACTTAAAAGCTCTCCAAGGTTGCTTCCTATAGCCACTTCCACCCCTACATAAGCCAAAATAGCGATCATTCCCAGAACAAGCTGTGGATATTTCATCGCTCCCCAGCCTTCAGAATCTTTTTTAGCACTGGTATTAGCGAAAATAAGGCATATTATTACTGATAGCAAAGCTCCTCCAAGGTAGAGCATTCTTGTTTTCTCTAATGGATGCTTTACCGTTTCCAGTTCAATTTTTTTCTTAGCAATCTCTTTCTGATAGGTATCAATGGTTGCTGTGTTTGTTTCTTTTTCCGAAGTTTTTTCCAACATTGTTATTTCATTACCCAATGTTTCAATGGTTTTTGCTTCTTCAGAATTGTAGCTGTTGAATACCGGAATAAAGAAAAGAATGACAAGTATCGTCATTGCAATCAATGTTTTTCTGGCTTTTCCAGCTTTTTCCATAGGTTCAGTAGAAATGCCGTCCGGAAGTTTTTTTGAAAAATAGAAGACTCCGGCAGCAATCAGGAAAAGCGCACCTACCGCTGTATACAGTAAAATAACCTTATCCAGAGCAAGATGTTTGATCTGATCATCATCTACAGTAGCAGTTGTACCGAAAAGAGCCAGCCCAACGATAATAGGTCCGATGGACGTTCCGAAAGAGTTGATTCCTCCTGCTAGATTCTGTCTGCTCGCTCCGGTTTTAGGATCTCCTAGCAGGACGGCAAAAGGATTCGCAGCAGTCTGTTGAATAGAAAAACCCAATGCCACTACAAAAAGCCCTATAAGCATTCCGTAATATACATTACTTTTGACAGCAACAATCATAATAGCGGCACCAATGGCGGAGAGCAAGAGGCCGTAAACAATACTCTTTTTATATCCCCATTTGCCGATAATATCAATTCCTTTTATCGTACTGGCTATGAACAGCAGCAGTGCTCCCAGGAAGTAAGCAGTATAAAAAGCAAAATCTATTAACTGTGACTGAAACTGGTCGAGAGAAAAATAGTTTTTACAGAATGGGATGAAAATACTATTGCCGGCAGCAATAAAACCCCAGAAAAAAAATACAAGTACAAGTGTGTACAATGCCGGGTAATTAGTCGGCTGGTTGGTTTTTGACATAATTTATTGAAAATTTCGCAAACAAATATAATTAATTCTTTTAAATAGAGTGCTCTATGAGCGTTTTTTTAATGACTTGGTAAGCTTCTTCTTTGAGGTCTTTCGGAGAGTTGGTAGGTTCGATAATTCCATTGAAATAAACCTTTACTCTTCCGGGGTATCCTTTGCCGCTTTCAAAAGGAAACATTTCCTTAAGTCCGATAAAAGTATATACTGCAATAGGAGAATGATGCTTGGAAGATAACATAAATGCCCCGTCTTTAAAATCATCCAGTATAATAGAAGTATCATCAGGAACACCGCCTTCCGGGAAAATAGCAATGCTGCTTCCTTCCTCCATTTTCTCAGCGCATCTTCTGTAGACATCTGCACGGCTTCTTGCGCTGGTTCTGTCTACCATCACGCATATTCTCTTGTAGATAGTACCGAAAATAGGAATCTTTACAAGTTCTTTCTTTCCTACAAAGCAAATAGGGTGGTGGGGAAATAGGATGCAGGTAAGCATAATGTCCATAAGGGAAGTATGATTGGAAATGAATACATACTGTCTGGTCCTGTCTTTTTTCTGTTCCGAAAGTCGGATGAGATCATATCTGAAACCCATTCCATAGAACATCCCGAAACACCAGAGTCTGATGAGCTTATAAGCATACTTGTAATGCTTTTTATTAAAGGATAAAATATAAACAGGGATTCCAATCATTACCGTTAAAACAAAAGCCAGCAACAGCAGCCAGAATCTCCATAGATAATTTAAAATTTTTGCCACAACTTAACCGTTAAAAATTACTTTCTTTTTTACCGAATAATTCAGGATAGAAACCAATAAGATTGCTGCAATTTTACTGATCATTTCCGGACTCAAGGTATAAAAAATTAAATTGATATTATCCTTAAATACGAAACTGTAAAATACCTGGAAAAAAGTTAAACTCAGTAAAGTTGAAACAAAAGATACCGCCATGAAATAAATAAACTCTTTTTTCTTGGAATGTTTTCCTCTTTCAAAAACAAACCAGATACTCAAAAAGTAATTGGTGATAATCCCGCAGCAGGTAGAGAAAATATTACTTAAAGGATAGTGTACCCCATGAAAATTGGTTTCTCTTACAAAGAAATGGGGCAGGGAAGTGCTGAATATCTTAAAGCTCCCAATCTCTACAATAGCACTTAGTCCTCCTGCTATGATGAAGAACAAAACCTGTTTTTGGCGGATGAGTATTTCTTTCATTCAATTAATATAAAAAACTGAAAATATAGTTCCTATTGTATTAAAAATCAAATTGTTTAGTGTTTTAAAAAAACGAGTCAATTGTATCTAAACTATTAATAATAGATTTTATGCATTAATAATTATGATACTTTACAATATGGATATGCAAATTTATAACTATATGTTAAACACTGAAAAAAGTTGTTAAAATATTTTTTTTAATTAAAATTATGTCTAATTTTAATATTCAGAACGAGATGATAATAACCTGATAATAAATTCATTTTCAACGCCTTGTGTTGATGGTTTTTCCTATCTTGTAATGCGCTGTAGCAAGCATAATCCTCCTTTTTTTTATGACCAATTGATAACAATATTTGTATGAAACGTCAAAACAAATACAGAAAATTCCAGCTTCAACAGAAAAATATTGAAGCTCTTGAAAAAGAAAATACCCGCTTCAAAAGAGTGTATTCTGAATATGAAAATATGTCCAACGAACTTTGGAATCTTGAAAATTCGAGCGGAGAACCCGTTCCAGATGATTTTATTAATGCGATGGTATTGCAGGCGTCATATCTTGAAGATGAAATTGAAGATTGGCTTCTGCAGTTCAATGAAAAAAAAACGAATATTAAACATTAATGATTTTAGACAGCTTCCAGGTTGTTTTTAAACGCTAATTGAAGATTAATTCATAATTTAGCATCCTTAAATTAAAATCTAAAATATGGTTGCTATTGTAGATAGTGGTTCTACTAAATCGGATTGGGTAATACTCGATGACTTTAAGAAAGTTTTTCTGAAAACGGAGACGATCGGTTTCAATCCTAATTTTATCAACAGAGAACTTATCGCACCTGAAATACAGAAAAATAGCAATCTGATATCAGTGAGAAATTCAATTACTAAAGTCTTTTTTTACGGTTCCGGATGTGGTGTGAAAAAAAATTGTGAAACCATAGAAGAAGAACTGGCAAAGGTATTTGGAAAAGCTGAAATTATCGTAAAAGAAGATCTTATGGCTGCTGCCTACGCTGCCTATAGCGGAAAACCTGCAATCGTGTGCATTCTGGGCACAGGTTCAAACTCTTGTTTTTTTGATGGTGAAAATCTGAAGATAGAACTGCCTTCGCTTGGATTCCTGATTGGAGATGAAGGAAGCGGAAGTGCTATCGGAAAGCAATTGGTAAGAAGGTATTTTATGAAAAAACTGCCTTCAGACCTTCATCGTGAATTCGAGGCAGACTATCAGCTTACTGTAGAGGATGCATTGAAAAATATGTACCATACTCCAAGACCAAATGCATATTTGGCCAACTTTA